>NZ_CAXHZL010000009.1:0-162740 GCF_964022235.1 uncultured Limimaricola sp.
TCGCCATCATGAACCGCTTCTCGGCCCTCGGCAGGGCCGAGATCGAAGCCGTCCGGTAAAGAAAGGTGGGAAAGGGGGCAGTCATGCCAAAGGCTGCTTTGTGCAACATCGCCCCCCGTGGACGCCTTTGGCAGCATTATTTCAGAACTCTATCGGTGTTCCATCCCGGATGATCACACAAGCCTTCGACGATCTGCGCTGTTCATGGCAAGATCGGTTCTGAGGCATGTCCAGAGCGGAGCACGATCATGCGGATCCATCTGCGCGAGCAAGCCACGACAACGCCCACGATACGGGCTGTGATCCAAGCGAGAACGGCGCCTGCGCCAGTTCTGGCTGAGCGCTTCGGCATTACAGAGCAGACCGTTTACAAGTGGCGCAAGCGCGACAGCGTCGAGGATCGTAGCCACACACCGCATCGGCTACAAACGATGTTGACACCCGCGCAGGAAGCCGTCGCGGTGGCCTTGCGCAAGACGCTGCTGGTCTCGCTCGATGACTTGCTGGCGGTGGTGCGGGAGTTCCTCAATCCGAACCCGTCACGCTCGGGTCTCGACCGCTTCCTGCGTCGGCATGGCGTGGGCAACTTGCGCGACCTGGAGGCTGAGATCCCCCCGACCGAAACACAGCGCCTTCAAGGCCAATGAGCCCGCCTACATCCACATCGAAGAGAAAACCTGCCCCGGATGGCGGATGAAACGTCGCGGCGCTACCTCTTCGTAGCAATCGACTGGGCGACCCGGTGGGTCTTCATCCGCATCCTCGACGCAAAGACTGCGGCCAATGCCCACCGCTTCCCTCGGGATCTGGAACGGGCGCGTTCCCTCCGCATCCGCACCATTCGCTCCGACAACGTCCTATGTCCGGAGCGATCGGCTGATTTGGGCATCGGGCCGTGTTCGCATCGGTGGTCGCCGATGCGCCATCAGTGTGCGTCAGGCGGCACCCAAGGGCAACGAGCGGTCTCTCCCATAACAAACACGGAGTACGCACATGGCGGCTCCCACCGTCCTCAAGACGAGTTCCTGTCGTCGCTGAGCGGAAGGCCTAAACATTATCTACGAGATCGCCGCCCGACGAGGTGGCGTCCCTACGGCCTCATGAGAAAAGGGTCCTCCCGCCGTGCACTGTCCACTTGAAGAAGGGACTATGAGGTTCGCCGCTCTTGACGATCGCATGGACCGTGCGCGCCATCTTGGCGGCGATTGTTGTATACGCCTTGCGCGCTGCCGCAGGCCTCGAAGACGACAATACAGGCAGGTTGATTGTCCATGAATCGCCGGAATGCTCTCGTGTCAGCTTCTTCAGAAACCTTACCTGTCCGGTCATTGATGCTACGTGAACCTGGAAAACACGTTTTGCCAAGTCCACGCCGATCATCGTATCCTTCATCTCACCGTCCCCCTCGCTTAGTGGCTTTCAACACCACCAGATTGGCACATTGCGATGTCGTCTGGGGAGCGCGGCAACCATCCCATCTACCCATCGAGGATCGTGTCCCAACGCCTGGCCGGTCTCGGCATGGCTTTTTACTTCTGCGGCCCCGGCCGCCGATGTGGCTCGTGACGGCGCATTGTAAGCTACTGGCTCGCATGCGATGACTATACTGTTCCGACCCCTTCTAAGTGTCGCGAAAATGATTGATATGGCACAAACATCTCCACGCCATGCAATCGCAGGGGCGAGGACGGCGGCGTTACAGGAAAGAGTGGTTCATGAGGATTTCTATCGCAGGTCTCGGCTATGTGGGATTGTCGAACGCCGTATTGCTGGCGCGCCACCACTCGATCATCGCGGTCGACCTCTCCGACAAGCGCGTGCAGATGGTGAACGCACGCAAAGCCCCGATCGTGGACGCCGAATTGGAGCGCTCCTTTGCGCAGGACAGTCTCGACCTAAACGCGACGACCGATGCGACCGAAGCCTACGCCGCTGCCGACTGGGTGATCGTCGCCACGCCGACCAACTACGATACCGCGACCAATGCTTTCGACACCTCCTCGGTCGAAGCGGTGATCGCACAGGTTTTGGCCGCCTCGTCCAGCGCCGTGATCGTGGTGAAGTCGACGGTGCCGGTGGGCTTCGTGCGCGAGATGCGCGCGCGCTTTGCCACGGACCGGATCCTGTTCTCGCCCGAGTTCCTGCGTGAGGGCCGCGCGCTTTACGACAACCTGCACCCCTCGCGCATCGTCGTGGGCGAACGCTCCGACCGCGGCCGCGCCTTCGCCGAACTGCTGGCCGGAGCGGCGCTCGACCAGGATGTGCCGGTCCTGCTCACCGATCCCGACGAGGCCGAGGCGATCAAGCTCTTCGCCAACACCTACCTCGCAATGCGGGTCGCCTATTTCAACGAGCTCGACAGCTATGCGATGAGCCGGGGCATGGACAGCCGCCAGATCATCGAAGGCGTAGGCCACGACCCGCGTATCGGCACCCACTACAACAACCCCTCCTTCGGCTATGGCGGTTACTGCCTGCCCAAGGACACGCGCCAGCTTCTCGCCAACTACAGCGAGGTGCCGCAAAGCCTGATCCGCGCCATCGTCGACGCCAACGCCACCCGCAAGGATTTCCTCGCCGAGCAGATCCTGACGCGCCGACCGACACGCGTCGGTGTCTACCGGTTGGTAATGAAGACCGGCTCGGACAATTTCCGCGACAGCTCGATCCAGGGCATCATGAAGCGGATCAAGGCCAAGGGCATCCCGGTGACGCTGTTCGAGCCTGAACTGGAAGCCGATAGCTTCTTCAACTCCCCGGTCGAGCGCGACCTTGCCGCCTTCAAACGCGACTGCGACCTGATCCTCGCCAACCGCCGCGACGCAGAGCTTGAAGACGTGGCCGACAAGGTCTTCACGCGGGATTTGTTCGGCAACGACTGAGGGCGCGCGCCGCCCATTCAGTCGTCGATGAAATCCCGCAATCTCGTCAACAGCGCCTCTCGCTGCGGATCGATTACTTCCATCGCGCCGACGAGGTCGTCGCGTTTCAGAAGAACAGAAAGATCGCTGGCCTCCCGGGCAATGTGAATTCCGGGCGAGCCTTCGAGGCGACGGGCGGTGGCAAGCTGGTGGTCGTTACGATGCTCACCCAGATCGTGTCGGCGCGGCATGAGAACAAGTGGTTTGTTCCACCGGCGCGCCGAGAGCACCGAGCCGATCCCCGCATGGGCAACCACGATCCGGGCTTGGGAAAAATAGCGCGCGAAGGCATCGGGTTGCAGCAGCCCGTGACAATCGAGCGCCGACCATCTGCCGTCATCCGAGCATGTCTGCGCCACGACGGGTTCATCCAACTCGGTCGCGCAGTCGTTCATCGCCGACAGGAGCCGGGGAAACGGCAGCTGTGTCCCAACCGTGACGAAGATCATAGAACGCGCCCCGCAAATTCCGCGCCAGTTGCCTCGGCGACATCTTCCCACTGCGTCAGCCACAGATGCGCATAACGCCGCGCGAGTTTCCCCGAGAGCGACATCTCCTCGGCGTTGGCGACGCTATCGACCCAGATTGTACGCGCTCCAGCAAGCCGTCCCAAGACAAGGGCTAGAACGCCCGGCAAGGCACCGGTCGAGATCACGATATGTGGGCGAAGCCGCCAGACATGCTTTGCCAAGGCGGCAGTGGTCCGAAGGACCTCGAGCTTGGAGTTCCGATTGCAATCGGGAATGATCGAAAAGGCGGTGATGCCGAACTCGTCCGGCAATCCCGGCAGGGTCGTGAGGTAGTGAACGTCGTGATGCGAGAACGCTGGCCGCATCAGCATCAGTTGCTGCCAGTGGCCTCCACCAGAAGCGATCGCGATGATTCTCTTGGGCACTGACGGAGACTCCCCGACCGACGAAATTCACATGGACCAAACACGCTGGACGCCACACGATCACCTATCCGATTGCGGTATGATTTACAGCCCCCGAACTGCGTGACGAGCAAGGGTTCAGGACGCGTACGGAGTTCATCGGCGGAATGCCTGAACCGGCGAGGTCAGCGAACCGCGCTGTGCCTGTGTCGTCTTCAGACGGACACCTCGACTCACAAGCTTGGCGCTCGAATGCAATGCTACGTCTTCCGTGCCTTGTGAGCGGATCGACCGACCAGTTGGCCGCGCCACCGTTTTTCAGGGTCTTTGGTCGGTCAGATCATTGGCACCCTCGGGGTCACCAAAGGGCTCGCTCCAAGAAGACCGCGCGCCTTGAACCTCTAACTGTTCTCAACCGCCCGCTTGTGGCGGATCGAGGACCACAGCGCGACACCGATCAGCGCCGCGCCGAGAAGTCCTGTCATCGCTTCGGGCACGTGGACCACGGCCTGAAGATACATGAGCACCGATAGCACGAGGATCGAATAGAAGGCCCCATGCTCGAGATAGCGGAATTCGGCCAAAGTGCGCTTCTCAACCAGCATGATCGTCATCGAGCGCACGTACATCGCACCGATCCCGAGGCCGATGGCAATCAGGAATAGGTTCTTGGTCACCGCGAAGGCTCCGATCACGCCGTCGAAGGAGAAACTGGCATCAAGTACTTCCAGATAGAGAAATGCACCTAAGCCCCCAACGCGCGCGGCACCTGCCACCTCCTGTTCGGCATCCAACCAGTTGCCGAGCATGTCGAGCGCGAGAAAACTGAGAAGGCCCAGCAGGGCCGCGAACAGGAAGGTGCCAGTGTCGACCGGGTCGAGCACCGCGGCGAAGGACACCAGAACCAGCATCACCAGACCGATCTGCAACCCCTGCACGCCCGCCGCGCGGCGCAGGCGCCGCTCGAGACCACCGATCCAGTCGACTTCCTTGGTCTCGTCGATGAAGAACCCCAGCGCCACCATCATCAGGAAGGTGCCCCCGAAGGCCGTAATCGACAGATGCGCCTCCTCGATGATGACCGCATATCGTGCGGGTTCGGTCGCAGCGAGATGGACAGCTTGCCATGGCCCGATCCCGGCGGCCACGACCACCACAGCGAGTGGAAAGACGATCCGCATCCCGAACACCGCGATCAGGATGCCCCAGGTGAGAAACCTGCGGCGCCAGATCGGGGCCATTGTCTGAAGCTTGTTGGCATTGACGATGGCGTTGTCGAAGGACAGCGAGATCTCCAGCACGGACAGCACCACGGCGATGATCCCGAAAGAGATCGCCCCGCCTGCCCCGCCCTGCCGCCAGCCGAGCCAGATGGCGAGAGCAAGCCCCGCCAGGGTGACCAGAACCGGCCATACGAAATACTGCTGAATCGCCCTGCGCATCCCAACGCTCCTCCCTCGCCACCGCTAGGTGGTGAGGGTCCGACGCCCCAATGTCCAGCCTGTCACCCGAAGGGGCGGCGAGTTGCTCCGACAGTGTGGCCGAGGATTGGCATTGCGAGGGCGCGGTGAGGCATCATCCCACGCTTGGTCGGGATAGCGGCGCAACAACTGGCTTCGCGTCCACCCTCCGGGATGAGCCATCGATTTGCTCACCACGACACCCGCAGGACCGGAATTTTCCGGACTTCGTGGCTTTCTGCGCCCGCTGATCAGGCCCCCTGCCCCGCCCGGAACCAGCGCACCAGCGCCCGACGGTCGTCGTCGGAGAGGTCGGTGATGTTGGCGGGCGGCATGGCGTGGGTGACGCCCGCTTGCAGGTAGATCGCCCGCGCCTGGCCCGCGATGTCCTGCGGCGTCTCCAGCACCACCCCCTTGGGGGCCCAGCGGATGCCGTCCCAGACCGGCTCGCGCGCGTGGCACATCGAGCAGCGCCCGACCACGATCTGCTCGGCTTCGTGGAACCCTTCGGCCGAGGCAAAGCGCTGCTCATAGGCGGTCATCGGCCGCGCCTCGGCCTCCTCGTAAGAGCCCCACATCGGCGCGGTCGAGAGCCACGCGAGGATCAGGAACAGGATGACGGTGACACCCCAGGTCCAATGCGGACCGCGGCCGGTCGCGTGCATGGTGTTGAAGTAGTGCCGGATCGTGACGCCCATCAGGAAGACCAGCGACGCGATGATCCACGAATACTCGGTGGCGAAGGCCAGCGGGTAGTGGTTCGACAGCATCAGGAACACGACCGGCAGCGTCAGGTAGTTGTTGTGGGTCGAGCGCAGCTTGGCGATTTTGCCGTATTTGGGATCCGGCTTGCGCCCGGCCTTGAGGTCGGCGACCACGATGCGCTGGTTCGGCATGATGATCAGGAACACGTTGGCGGTCATGATCGTCGCGGTGAAGGCGCCGAGATGCAAAAGTGCCGCGCGCCCCGTGAAGATCTGGTTATAGCCCCAGCTCATCACCACCAGCAGCACGAACAGCAGCAGCATCAGCAGCGTCGGGCGGTTGCCCAAGGGAGATTTGCACAGTGCGTCATAGACCAGCCAGCCGATGCTGAGCGAGCCCGCCGAGAGCGCGATCGCCTGCCAGACCGCGAGATCGGCACGCGACGGGTCGATGAGGTAGAGCTCGGCCCCGACCCAGTAGACGATCATCAACAGAGCAGCGCCGGAGAGCCATGTCGCGTAGCTCTCCCATTTGAACCATGTCAGGTGCTCGGGCATCGCGTCGGGCGCCACGAGGAACTTGCGGATATGGTAGAAGCCGCCGCCATGCACCTGCCACTCCTCACCATGCGCGCCGGGCGGCAGGTCCGGGGCCTTGCGCAGTCCGAGATCGAGCGCGACGAAATAGAAGGACGAGCCGATCCAGGCGATGGCGGTGATGACATGAAGCCAGCGCACGGCAAAGCCGGCCCAGTCCCACAGGATTGCGAAGTCGTGCATGGAGGTCCCTCGTTCTGCCGAAGCCCACTCTAGCGGCGGCGCGGCACCGCCGCCAAGCTGCCAGCGCGCAGAACAGCTTCAAACGAAACCGGACAATCCCGGATCGGATTACCAAAGGCAGGGAACGATGCCCTGCAACGCACGCCCCGCTCAGACCCCGTTTCCTCCTTGGGCCTATGCTCGCCCCAAAGCCAGCCCCAAGAGGACGCCATGCCCCAGATCTCGGCCATCCTGTCGCTCCCGTATATCCAGCCCGGACAGGCGCAAAAACACGTCACACACAACGAGGCGCTCAAGCGGCTCGACGCGCTGGTGCAGCCGGTGGTCGCGGACCGCGACCGCACCTCGCCCCCCGCCACGCCCGATGCGGGCGCGCGGCACATCGTGGCGGCGGGGGCGGGCGGCGACTGGGCCGGGCGCGCGGGCGAGATCGCGGTCTGGGACGGCGGCGCCTGGATCTTCGAGACCCCCCTGCCCGGCTGGCGCGCGCATTGCACCTCGGAGGACGAAGATCTGCGGTTCGGCGCGCAAGGCTGGCAGGCTCGGTCCGAGCGCGGCTTGCGAGCCGCGCATCTCGGCCTCAACGCCGAGGCCGACACCACCGACCGGCTCACGCTTTCCGCCCCCTCCACCTTGCTGAACCACGACGGCGCGGGGCACCGGCTCAAGATCAACCGCGCGGGCGGCAGCGACACGGCCTCGATGCTGTTTCAGACCGGGTTTTTCGGCGGGGCCGAGATGGGCCTCGCGGGTGAGGCGGATTTTTCCATCAAGACTAGCGCAACCGGGGCCGACTGGACCACGGCGCTGCGGCTGTCGGCGGCGGATGGACTTGCCACGGGGGCGGCAGTGCAATCCGACTCGCTCGATGCGACGCCGGGACGGCTCCTGACGGTGGGCGGCTTCGGCCTCGGGGCCACGGCGGCGCCGCCGATCGCGGATGCGGATACCGCCCTCACCTGCGGCACCTTCGCCATGGCCCTGCCCGGCCCCGGCACGCCGGCGGGGGTGACAGGCGCGGGGCTTCTGAGCGTCGCGGCGCAGAGCCCGGACGAGGCCACGCAACGCCTGTATGAGACCGCGACGGGCCGCGTGTGGCGCCGGGCCCGCTCGAACCGCGTCTGGCAGGGTTGGCGGCGCGAGATCGGTCAGGCCGATCTTCTCGGACCGGTGTCGCTCGCGGGCGGGCTGCCCGGCGGCGCGGTGTTCGAAAGCGGCGGCACCGCCACGGGGCGCTACCTGCGCTTTGCCGACGGCACCCAGATCGCCCAAGCCGACGCGGCGCTGTTCGCGTGGATCTCGGACGACCGGCTCGAACATGTCTGGAGCTTTCCCGCACCGTTCGACGCCAGCCCGCAGGTCATCGCCACCCTGCCCGGCGCGGAGGCCGATTTCACCAGCCTCGCGCCCGGCGACCTCGGGTTACTCCTGCAGGAAACCGGCACCGGTTCGGCCGCGCTCAGGCTGCCCCGCGCGGCGGGGGCCGCAGCTTTCGCGGGCGGCGCGCAGGTCGCCAATGTCCGGCTTTTCGCCGTGGGTCGCTGGAGCGCCTAGAAGTTCACCCCGACCCGGCTGGCCAGCCCGAGGCTGGTGCCCAGAATGCTGAAGATCGTCTGCGCCGAGGTCACCGGGCTTTCGGTGGCATAGACCAGATCGCCGGGAAGGATCTCGAACTCTCCGGCGCTGAACAGCCCGTCGGCCGAGGTCAGGTCGATGGTAAAGACGACGCGGGCATGATCCGGCCCGGCAGCGCCCGGCGTCACCGCCGTGGCGGGATAGCGGCGCAGCACGAGGATGCCACCCGGATCGGCGCGGCTGTCGGCCACACCGCCGATGACCGCCATCGCCTCGAGCGCGTCGAGCCGGTCCTGATCGAAGTAATGCACGCTCTCGCTGCCCGCCGCGCCAAGCGACAAGAACTTGCGATCGTCGGCCTCGATATGGACCTTGTCGCCGCCCTTGAGCGTGGTGTCGAGCCGCGGATTGTCGAGCAACCGCTCGACCGAAGTGCCGAACAGCCGCCCGTCGCGGGTCAGCCGGATCTGCGGGTTGCGCAGCGAGCTGGCGACGCCGCCGCCTTCGGCGATCAGCCCCAGCACCGTGAAGTCGCTGTCGGGCAGCGGATAGCTGCCGGGCTTGGCCACGCCCGACACGAGGCTCACGGTGTTCTGCCGCCCCTCGCTGAAATCGAGCTGCACCTGCGCCGAGGGCGTCACCTCGATGTATTCCGCCTCGATCCGGTCACGCGCCGTCTCGGGGCTCATCCCCGACACCTTGACCGTGCCGACATAAGGAAGGAACACCGTACCGCCCGCACCGACGCGCTGCTGGGGCAGCGACACGAAGCGCTGGCCCGGCGTGGTCAGCAGGCCGTTCTCCTCGGTGCTCCAGATCGTGATGTCGATGCTGTCGCCCGGCGCGATGATCCGCGTGTTGGGCTGATCCACCCGGTCGATCCACGAATGCCGTGTGCCGCCGTGGCCCGGCCAGGCGGCATAGACCGGCAACAGGGCCCGGGTCACGGGGGCGACGGTGAAGTCGCGCAGCGTCGGGTCGTCCGACACCTGCGTCTGCAAGATCTCGCTGCGCAGCGCCGCCCCGCGCGGCAGGGTGGAACAGCCGGCCACAAGAAGGATGAGCCCGAGAAGGACGGGGATGCGCAGTTTTGCCATGGGAGGGATCCGGTGCCTGCCTTGTTTTGCGCCAACCTACCGCAGCGGCGCGCGCATGGGAACACCGCCCCAACCGCTCAGATCAGATCCCATCCCGACTGCGCTGCATAAAGCGCCATCCACGGCAGGATCACGAGGTTTTCCAAGGGTCCGTTCACCTTGACCAGCCGCAGCCCGGTCTTGCCGTCGGTCAGCGGCCAAAGCAGCGGCACGCCTGCGCCCCGCATGCCGAACCGTGGCCCTTGGCCAAAGCTGATCGCATCGGTGGCCAGATGGCTGACGATTCCCGCGCCGAGCGCCAGCGCCACGGGCGGCGACACCGCCCAGATCGGTGCCATCGCCAAAGCGGTGAACAGCAGCGAATGCGTGCCGCCTCGGTGCCCGAAGATCGAAAACACCAGCTTGGACACGGGCCAGAATCGCCGCCCGAGCTTGCTGTAGGGCGTGTCGAGGTCGGGCAGGATCGACCCGAGCAAGGCCGCGGCCATGATTGGCAGGCCAAGCGACGGGGTCACCGCCGCCAGATGCACCCCCGCCACGGCGCCGAACGCCAGATGTGTCCGCCCCATCATCGCCGCCGATTCGCCTTTCGTTCCCGTCTTTTGCCCCCGATGGACGAGACGGGCTCCGAAGGCCAGATGCGCGCCGCGTCAGCGCGCGGCTTCGGGCAGGAACTCGTAATAGAAGATGTCACTGTCGATGAACCGATAGAACGCATCGGCCCCCTCGGGGCGCTGCACCGGAAAATTGCGCCCCCGTTCGCGCGCCGCTTCGAGCAGTGCTTCAACCGCCGCCGCGCTGGCGCGCCCCCAGACGCCGTCGATCGGACCGGCCAGCAGGCCCGCGTCCCGCAGCCGGCCCTGCACGTTGCGCCGACGATACTCAGGCAGGCTCGCAAAGCCGGATTCGAGGCCCTCGGCCCGGTCTTCCGCGCGGCTGCTCTCGTCTTCGGCGGTGGTCTCGGGCCGCGTGGTAGTCGTCTCACGACCCAGAGCCGCCCGCAGGTCCGACAGGGTCTCCGCATCCTGATCCGTCGCCGCCGCGGGGGGCGTCGCCGCGCGGCTTTCGGCCCGAAAGATGCCGATGCTGGTGAGAAGCTGACGCTCGATGCAGGCGCTGTCGCCCGCGCAGGCCTGCCGCCGCTCAAGCTGGATGTCGGCGATGCGCCGCGCCTCGGTTTCGCCGATCCGGGCGGCAAGGTCGTCGTAAACACCGACCATGCGCAATTCGAGTTCCGCGAGGCTCGGATCTGCGCAGATCGCGCGTTCGGTTGCAGTGCGCGCAGCGCCGCAGTCAAAGGAGGGCTGCGCCTGCGCCAGACCGGTCGAAAACGTCATCGCCGGGGCCAATGCCAAGAGACACAGGGTGAAACGCGTGGCTGTCGTCATGGTCGTGCTCCTTTGTGCATCATCCGTGCGGGATTGCCCGTGCGGCGTCGTCTGGCGTCTCAAGCCCCGGCAGGCGCGCGGTGTTCCCACCGGTGCGATTGCTGCGTGGGCAAGCGGGTGGCATAGTTCGCTCCGGCCCCCATAACGAACTGGACGACAATGCCCCCTAAATTCGGAACAAGCGGCTTGCGCGGTCTGGTGACCGAGCTCACCGATGATCTGGTTCACGCCTATATCCGGGCCTTCCTCGCCGCCTGCCCGCATGGCGGCACGGTGCATGTCGGGCGCGACCTGCGCGACAGCTCGCCGCGGATCGCCGCCACGGTGATCGCCGCCATTCGCGGCGCCGGGCTGGGGGCGGTCGATTGCGGCGCGGTGCCGACGCCGGCGCTTGCCATGGCGGCGATGGCACGCGGCCACGCGGCGGTGATGGTGACCGGAAGCCATATCCCCGCAGACCGGAATGGGCTCAAGTTCTACATCCCCTCCGGCGAAATCGCCAAACCCGACGAGATGGCGATCCTCAGGGCGCTCGAAACCGGCGGCGCGCCCGACGCGGCCGAAGGCCCGCTCGAACCGGACCCGGATTGCGCCGCGCGCTATGTCGCTCGCTATGTCGACGGATTTGGCGCGCAGGCGCTGTCGGGGCTCAGGATCGGCGTCTACGAGCACAGCAGCGTCGCGCGCGACACGCTGGGTGACATCGTCGCGAGTCTGGGGGCCACGGTGGTGCGCATCGCGCGCTCCGACAGCTTCATCCCCGTCGACACCGAAGCGGTCGATCCCGAGACCCGCGCTGCGCTGGCGGGCTGGGCCACCGAGCACGACCTTGATGCAATCGTGTCGACCGATGGCGATGCCGACCGGCCCATGGTGACCGATGCAAAGGGCGCGATGATCCCCGGCGACGTGCTGGGCCCGATCACCGCGCGGCTCCTTGGCGCGCGGATCGTGGTGACGCCGGTGTCGTCCAACACGCTGATCGACGCGATGGAGGGGTTCGAGCTGCGGCGCACCAAGATCGGCTCGCCCTTCGTGATCGCGGGCATGGAGGCCGCGCTTGCCGAGGACGCCGCCGCGGCGGTGGTCGGCTACGAGGCCAATGGCGGGTTCCTGCTGGGCTTTGCCGCGCATGGCCCCAAAGGCACGATCGCACCGCTGATGACCCGCGACGCGGTGTTGCCGATCGTGGCGCCGCTGGCGGCGGCTCTCACCGAAGGTCGGGGTCTTGCGGAGATGGCGTCCAGCCTGCCGCCGCGCTTCACCGCCGCCGACCGGCTGCAAGAGGTGCCCTCCGAGACGTCTATGGCGCTGATCGAAACGCTGCGGGCCGAGCCTTCCGCGCGCGCGGCGTTCTTCGACACCGGAAGCGGCGAGGTCGGGCTTGATGAGACCGACGGTCTGCGCGTGACCTTCGCCAATGGCGACATCGTGCATCTGCGCCCCTCGGGCAACGCGCCCGAATGCCGTCTCTATGCCGAGGCCAGCAGCCCTGAGCGGGCGCAGGCCCTGCTGTCGGGTCACCTTGACCGGCTGGGGGCGCGGCTGCGCACCCCGGCCTGAGCCGCGACCACCCTTAGGCGCGCGGGGCCTTGCCCGGCCCCGCGTCCCCCGGCATTAGGCGGATCGCCCCCCTGCCCCCACATGCGGGGCATGACAGCAGGAGTTCTCCCATGTCCGACAAATCGATCTACGACGGCCTGACCATGCTCGGCGGCGCGACCGTGCAGCCGCAATCGCCCGAGGAGGCGGTGCTGGAGTGCGTGCCGAACCCGCAGGCGGACGTCGACTACGCGGTGCGGTTCACCGCGCCCGAGTTCACCTCGCTCTGCCCGCTTACCGGCCAGCCCGACTTTGCGCATCTGGTGCTCGACTACGTGCCCGGCGACTGGCTCGTCGAAAGCAAATCCCTTAAGTTGTTTCTTACGAGCTTTCGCAACCATGGCGCGTTTCACGAGGATTGCACCGTCTCGATCGCGCGGCGGTTGGTCGACACGCTGTCGCCCCGATGGCTGCGACTGGGCGGATATTGGTATCCGCGCGGCGGCATTCCGATCGACGTGTTCTACCAGACCGGCGAGCCGCCCAAGGGTGTGTGGATCCCCGATGCGGGCGTGCCGGGCTATCGCGGCCGGGGCTGATCAAAAAGGGTACGCTTGCGCACATTCTTGACCTAGCGTAAGGAGCCGCTGGCATTTGGCGCCCGGTCGGGCGACGCTGATGCTGCGGACGCGAGAAAGGCCGGGCCGATCCGGCCGCTCCCCTCCGCCGGGACACCCCTTTTGGGGTCGGACCGTTTCGGGTGTTTCACCGCGATGCGCGCGCAGCCCGCGCGCATCGCGGGACGAGAGAGTTGCAGAGCCTGCAAAGGAGAGAATTGATATGGCTGATGATCGCGAAGAGCGGATCCGCAAGCGCGCCTATGAGATGTGGGAGCGCGACGGCTCCCCCGAAGGTCAGGACCACGCGCATTGGCACGACGCCGCGCGCGAGATCGAGGCGGAGATGGCGTCCGAGACCGACAAGCCCGAAGCCGACATTCATGCCGGTGACGAGGGCGGCGCAGGTCTTGGCAGTGCCGACGTGACGGGGGCCGAAGGGACCGCTCCTGCCAAGGCACCGCGTGCCAAGGCCCCGCGAAAGACGGCGGGGTCGACCGCCAAGGCGGCCACCAAGTCCGCCGCAAAGACCACCAAGCCCGCGGCCAAGACGACAACGCGCAAGCCACGTGCCAAGAAGGGCGACACGGGTAGCTCGGCCTGACCGTCTGGCCCCCTGGCTTGGTTTGAAAGAACAGGCCGGTTCCCCGCGGGGAACCGGCCTGTTTCATTTCCCGTCGAGCGCGTCGAAGAAGGCCTCGAAGGCGCGTTGCAGCCTTGCCCGGTCCAGCGCCGAGAAATCCCGCGCCAGTCGCAGCTCGACCCGGCCATCCGAGGCGGCAATCCGAGCCTCGCCCTCGGGTTGGGGCAGTCTAAGCATGGTCTTAGACACTGATTTGGGCCGCGGTTTCACAATCTTCGGTGCGCGATGGACAAAATCCTTGAGCACCGCGATCTCGGCCTCGGCGTCCCGATCCGGCGCGCGCGCCAGCATGCCGATCAGATCATCGCCGAGGATAGGGTCCGCATCGATGATCTTGAAAAGCTCCAGCCCGAGGGCCCTCGGGATTGCCTCAGGATAGCGGATCTTGCCCTTTGCACGTTCCAGCACGCGGGTGAAGCTGCGGATGTAGCTGCGCTTTTGCTTGAGCGCAGAGGCATAGAGTTCGGAGACGGCATCGTGCGGCTTGATCCCCGTAGCTTGGGCATAGCTCAGGGCCAGCTGGGCCATTTCGCCAAACGAGACGTCTTTGCGCACGAGATTTTCGTCGACCATCTTGCGATAGAGATCACGCACCGGTTCCCCGCGGGGAACCATGGCGGCGGGGATCCGGGCATAGCGCGTATCCCCGGTCTGTTCGAGAAGTTCACGGAACGCCGAAAGACGGCGAAACCCCTGGATCAACTCATAGCCGCCCTGCCCGTCCTGTTCGACGCGGATCGGGTTCGACAGGCCAATCTCCTGGATCGAAACCTTGAGTTCCTCGAGCTCGGGGTCGCGCCCCTTGGCCCGGTCGCGGACGAGCTTGGAGGTCTTTACTGCGTCGATCGCAATCAGATCGGTGATCAGACCAAGCTTCTTTAGCCGCACATGCTCGTGGGCCAACTCGTCATTCTCGGCCCGGATCGCGGCTTCGGCCTCGGCGCGGCCGCGTGCCGCATCCGCCGTCTCGGTAATAGCCGACGCCATCGGGCCGCGCCGCGATGGCTGCTGCGGCGGACCTTCGGACGCGGGCTCGGACGCGGGGTTCCCCGCGGGGAACCGCTCGGGCGCGGCAGGCTCTGGTACGTCGGGCGTGAAATCGATATCGAAAACGCTGCGCTTCTTGGCCATCTCAGTCCTCCAGCTTGTCCCACGCCGCTACGAGGGTAGCGCGGAATTCGTCATAGGCGCGATCGAAGGACGCGCGGGCGCGTCGCCACGTCTCTCGCGTCATATTGCGATAGTCGATCTCATAGACCGAACTCAGGAACCGCCCCGACTGCTCAACCGCGCGGGTCATCTCGATGGGGTGCTCTGCCACATGTGGACCAAACACCTTGTGAAACGCCTGCTGCATCGCGCGGTGCAAATCGTTGTTCGGCTCGAACCGGGTGAGCAGGAAGCGCACGTCGGAGAAGTGCTTTTCGGGTTCGGTGCCCGGAGGCACGGCGCCGCGGAACCGCCCCAGATCCTCGAGCGCCTCGGCGAGCTGACCGATGAAGGAGGTGGTGCTGTCGTATTCCCAATAGCCGGGGCCGGAAGGGATATAGAGCACGTCGGCCGCGAAGACCGCGTTCATCGACTGGTAGCCGATGGCCGGGGGGCAATCGAACAGGATGATGTCATAGGCATCGGCGGGTAGGTGATTGAGATAACGATCAACAGCCGCAAAGAACGACCACTCAGGGTTCAGATGCCGGTACTGCGCGCTGGCAAACTCGACGAAGGCGGCGTTGGCGCAGGAAGGGACAAGATCGATGGTCGGCCAGGAGGTCAGCTTGATGAAGTCGGTGACGCGCAGATCGTCGAGACCCATGCCGGTGACCGAGGGCGGCAGCTTGCGCTCGGGCAGGGCGGCGCCGGACTCGGCCCCGCGTCCGGCGGCATTCATCCGCTCGGTCTCGCGGATCAGGTCGCGCGCCATGATGCCCCAGACAGTGTACTCCTCGGCCACGTCCGACAGGCCCATCGAATGCGACAGCGTCGCCTGCGGATCGAAATCGACGCAGAGCACGCGGTAGCCGTCGAGGGCCGCGGCATGGGCGAAGTGCAGCGCCACCGTCGACTTGCCAGCGCCACCCTTGAAGTTGGCGATGGCGGCGCGGACCGCGCGCTTGCCGGCGGGGCGGGGGGGCAGCATCGGCTTGTTCTTGTGCCGCAGCCGGCGGCGCAGCTCGTTGATCTCTTCGAGGCTGTACCAGCGCTGCCGCCCATCCTCTTCGACAAGGCCCTGCGGCAGCGACGGGTCGGCGGCGAGGCGGCCGCGGAAGGTGGAGGGGTTCAGCCCGAGGATCAGCTCGGCCACCTCCCAACTTGAGAAGCGGCGCAGGCTCTTCTCGCTCTCGGGCGAGAAGGTCTGCTGCCGAATGAAGCCTTGCATCTTGAGCGACTGCGACTGCAGCCGGGCCAGGTCGGTGTGTGTGAACATGCGGTGTCTGCCCTCCGGTTCCCCGCGGGGAACCGAAACCGGAGACCGAGGGAACGCTAATTCTTGTGATGTCTCGATCTACGCCGGATTTGCCGAACATGAAAAGCCATTTATGCTCGGGCTGGGGATTTTGCAGAAATCCCGGATCTTCATGGCCACAAGGGCTCCTGCGATTCGCCGCCTGCCGCGCAAGCAGCGCAGGAGTCCGGCTTGGCCCCGCACCAAGTGGGGGGACAGCTTCTCTCCGTAGAGGGGGCGATGAGGGGACATTTCGTAGCCATTGGGGGACACGTTGTATGTCCCCCAATACCAATACATACCGATTTCCAGTCGGAAATAGGGAGGGTCGAGACGACAATCCCGGACTCGGCTTGACAGAATCGAGCTTTCGGACGCAAATCAGGTCAAGTTGGGGAAAGGCGTTGCGAAGACCGGGCCGCTCCAGGATCATCGGCTCAGGCCGAAGGGTCATCGAGGCAGTGAAGATACCACCCCCAGAGGGTGGCAGGACAGGGCGTGCCATGTTGTTGACGAAGCCCGTTGGCCGGGGTGCGGCGGCCCGCAAATACGATATCCTCACCGCATTGGGCGCGCATGCGCTGGCGCAGGGTCGGGCGGAACAGGTTCTGGCGCTCCGGCTCGTGACGCTGATCACCGCGCGCTACAATTGGGGCCGCGATGAGCTTGCCGTGGGTCAACGCGAAATCGCGCGGCTCTGGTCGGTGGACGAGCGCACGGTAAAGCGTGAGATGGCCAAGCTGCGGGGCAGGGGGTGGCTGGAACTGAGCCGCGCCGCCGCGCGCGGCCGGGTCGCGGAATACCGGCTCGGGATCGAACGGCTGCTCTCTGATACGCAAGACGGCTGGGATCGCGTCGGCCCGGATTTCGCCCACCGGCTCGAAGGCGACGACACCGATGGCAAGGTCGTGCCGCTGCCGGTCCGAGGCGATGTCCCACCCCCCGATCTTTCGCCCGGAACGGAGTGGGCGCTGGCGCAGGCGGTGCTGCATGCCGAAGCACCGGGGCTTTATGCCTCGTGGCTACGCGCGCTGAGGCGAGACAACCGCGCGGGCGGACGACTGACCCTCACCGCGCCGTCGCGTTTTCACGCGGCCTATGTGCAGACGCATCTCGCGGTACGGCTTTTGGATGCCTGCCGCGCCGTGGATGACGGCGTGGCCGAGGTCGTCGTGATCGCGGGCCCTTGAGCTCTAGACCAGCAGGGCGATCACCGTCAGCACCACCGCCGTCCCGACCGTGACCGCGATCAGGATGGTGCGATTGCTGGCCTCGCGGGCGGTGTGGCCGGAGGCCATGCTGACGGGGCGGGTTGCCTCGGCGCCCTTCGGGGCCGACTTGCGAGAGGGGTTCTCGGTCTCGGCGGCTTGTGCGCGTTTGACCTGTTCGTCGGTGTTGGAAAATCCCGACGCCTCGTCATCGGTCCCCAGCGGCGAGGCCGCAACATCGGGAAAACCCTTCTTGTCGCCAGCCTCGCCCTCGTCGATGTCGTGACGCAGGCGATCGGCGGTGTGCGGTGTCTCGGCCATGTCGCGGCTCCTTGAAAGCTGTTGCTGTCCAACCGAAGCCGGGGCAGGGCGGTTCCTCCGGGCCTCGGACCCGCGCCCGCCACCGCCCAAGCGGGGGCTTCGCTCAAAGGGGCGGGCCGCGAGGAACCGCGCCCGCGAAATCACAGTTGACCGTGGTGACGCGCGCGCGCCGGAGGGCCGGGCCCAAAGCGCGAGGCAGGGGAAAGGACCGACCATGACCGATCGCAAGGAAACCCACCAGCGCGAAGAGCTGCCGCATTACGATCACCCCTCGGGCGGCTGGGGCTCTTTGCAAAGCGTGGCCAAGCACATGGGACAGGAGCGCCCCTCGGCGGGCGTGCTTGAGACCCTGATGCGCCAGAACAAGCCCGGCGGCCACATGTGCACCTCCTGCGCATGGACCAAGCCGCCGAACCCGCATGTCGCCGAATTCTGTGAGAACGGGGCCAAGGCGACGCTGTGGGATCTCACCCGCGACCGCTGCGGGCCCGAGTTCTTTGCCCGCCACACGGTGAGCGAGCTACGCACATGGTCGGATTACGATCTGGAGATCCAAGGGCGGCTCACGCATCCGATGCGCTATGATACGGCGTCGGACAAATACGTCGAGGCAAGCTGGGACGAGGCTTTCGCGGCGATCGGGACCAAGCTCAAGACGCTCGATCCCAAGTCGGTGGTGTTTTACGCCTCGGGCCGCGCCAGCCTCGAGACCTCCTACATGTATGCGCTCTTCGCGCGGCTCTATGGCCACAACAACCTCCCCGACAGCTCGAACATGTGCCACGAGACAACGAGCGTCGGACTGAAGAAGGTGACGGGCTCTCCGGTGGGCACCTGCCTGCTGTCGGACTTCGATCATTGCGACATGATCATCTTCATGGGCCAGAACACCGGAACCAATTCCCCGCGCTTTCTCCATCCCCTGCGGGCCGCCAAGAAGCGCGGATGTCAAATCGTCACATTCAACCCGGTGCGTGAGGCGGGCCTTGTCACCTTCCGCGATCCGCAGAACCCGGTCGAGATGCTCGCTGGCAAGGAGACGGTGATCTCGGACCGCTACCTGCAGCTCAAGCCTGGCGGCGATGTGGCGGTGCTGGCCGGTCTGTGCAAGCGCGTATTCGAGATCGATGACGAGCAGGGCGGCGGCGTGATCGACCGGCGGTTTGTGGCGCAGCACACCTCCGGCTGGCCCGAGTTCGAGGCGAAGATCCGTGAGATCACCTGGGCCGATATCGAACGGGTCTCGGGGCTGCGTCACGAGGACATCGCCGAAGTGGGCGAGATGTACTGCAACTCCGAGAAGGTGATCGGCATCTATGGCATGGGTCTGACCCAGCATGTGCACGGCAGCCTCAATATCGCGATGTACGTCAACCTGCTGCTGATGCGCGGCAACATTGGCCGCGAGGGCGCAGGCATTTCGCCGGTGCGCGGCCATTCCAACGTGCAGGGGCAGCGCACTGTCGGGATTTCGGAGAAGCCCGAATTGGTGCCGCTCGACAAGATCGACGAGATGTTCGGCTTCAAATCCCCGCGCGACGAAGGCACCAACACGGTCGAAGCGGTGCACGGCGTGCTCGACGGGAGCATCAAGGGCTTTGTCTCCTTGGGCGGTAACTTTGCCCGCGCGATCCCCGATCAGGGGCGCACCGATCCGGCGTGGCAGAACCTAGACATCAACGTGCAGATCGCGACCAAGCTCAATCGTTCGCACACCTTGGTAGGAAAAGAGGCGTGGCTGCTGCCCTGCCTCGTTCGGGCCGAGCTCGACATGCAGGCGACGGGGCCGCAGGCGGTGTCGATGGAGGACAGCCTGTCGATGATCCACGGCAGCGAAGGCAGGCGCACGCCCGCCTCGAAGATGCTGCGCTCGGAGCCGTTCATCGTGGCGGGACTGGCCAAGGCGACGCTCGCGCCCAACCCGAAGGTGAAATGGGACGACTGGGTCGGGGACTACGCCCTGGTGCGCGACCTCATCGAGGAGACCTATCCCGACAAGTTCACCGACTTCAACGCGCGGCTGTTCACGGCGGGCGGGTTCTACAAGGGCAACGCCGCGCGCGAGCGGACGTGGAAGACCGAAACGGGCAAGGCGATCTTCACCGCGCCCAAGACGCTTTCGGCGCTGGGGCAGGTGCCGGGGCCGGACAGCTACACCCTCGTCACCGTGCGCTCGAACGATCAGTTCAATACCACGATCTACGGCTTTGACGACCGGCTGCGCGGCCTCAAGACCGACCGGATGGTGGTGATGATGAACCCCGAGATGATCGCCAAGGCGGGTCTGCGCGAAGGGCAGGCGGTGACGCTGTCGTGTGCCATCGAGGATGGCGAGACGCGTGAGGTCAGCGGGCTGAAGGTCGTGGCCTACGATCTGCCGGACGACACCGTGCTCACATACTACCCCGAAACCAACCCTTTGGTGCCGCTCGACTATCACGATGAGCTGTCGAAGACGCCCGCCTACAAGGGGGTGCCGGTGCGCATCCGCGCCTGACCGGCGCCTTCGCGCGGGCTCAGCCTTCGGTCACGAACTCCACCGTCCCGGCGCCGATCCGCGCGGCGCTGAGACGCCCCGTGAACCACGCACCTGTGTCGAGCGCGATGCGTCCCTCATGCGACAGCGGTTCGGGCTGCACCACGTGGCCGTGCACCACCCAGAGCCCGTCTCGGCGGGGCCTCTTGGCAAAGCGCGGATGCCCCCAGATCAGGTCGTGCCGCTCCTGCGACTCGGGTGCGCGGTTGGGGTCCAGACCGGCATGCGCGGCCACGACATTGCCGCTGCGCCAGATCACCGGCCTGGCCTGAAGCCAAGGCAGGATTGGACCCAAGGCCTGCCGCAATTCGCCCGCGCAACGCGCCGCAGATCCGGGCACGGCCATTTCGGGAGGAGCGACGTCAAAGCTCTCCAGCGTGTTCAGGCCGCCGTTGCGCAACCAGCGTTCCGCCCGCTGATCCGGCGCTTCGAGGAAATCGAGCATCATCTGTTCGTGGTTGCCGAGAAGGCAGACCAAATCGGAAACCGCCATGCCATGAAGCAAGCGCAAGACCTGCGCGCTGTCGGGTCCACGATCGATCATGTCGCCTAAGATGACCAGTGGAGCCTCGGTGGGCTCCGCTTGTAGTCGTTTTATCAGGGCCTCAAGCAGGTCGGCGCGACCGTGCACGTCACCGATCGCGTGAAAAGGGGCCAGTGGGGCCGGGGGGGGGCCACGAAAGCGGTGTGATGCAAAGGCGGCGAACAAGTTCATGTCACTTGCGATATCGCGTCAATGCCGCGGTGGCCAGTTTCGGCATCGTGACCCCGGACCAAGAATCCTATCCGTTGCGCGAAATCAGCTTGTTGAAGCGACTGGCAGCCCCGTCGCTGGCGCTGTCCTGATGCAGGAAAGCCAGCCCACTGTCCTCAAAGGTGGCGAACCAGTCGTCCCATGAGATCCGCTCGAGCCCCTTGGCCTGCGGCTCGAAGTCGATCCTGAGGATGCCATCGCCCTTTTCATCCCCGGTATCGCGCACCATAGCCGGGTGACCGCCGCGCGCTTCGACCCAATCGCGGATCTCATGATGGTTCGTCGTCGTCTTGCTGTCGCTCATCTCGTGCTCCTATCGGAAACCTCTGTGCCCCAACGCGTCGGGGCGGCACGGGTTTCCGCGCGCCGATGTCGCCAAACCGCGTCGGAGCGGCGCGGGCGTGCTGGCATCCCGGGGCAGGGCGGGCGAGAACCGCAGGCAAGCCAAGACGGGACACGCCATGACCACCCATATTCTCACGATCACCTGCCGCAACCGCCCCGGCATCGTCGCCGCCGTCGCCACCGCGCTGGCCGAAACCGGCGGCGACATCACCGAGGCGCGGCAGTTCGACGACACGCAGACCGGCACCTTCTTCATGCGCGTGGCGTTTCGCCTGCCGCAGGAGGTGGGTGGCGACGGCGCGTTCCGCGCCAAGATGGACGGCATCGGCACCGCCTTTGGCATGAAGTGGGATCTGGTGGCGCAGGACTACCGGCCCAAGGTTCTGATCCTCGTGTCGAAGTTCGACCACTGCCTCGCGGATCTGCTCTATCGCCAGCGCATCGGCGAGATGCCGATGGATCTCGTGGCGGTCGCGGGCAACCATCCCGAGAGCGCGATCGGTGTCACTCTGCCCGAGGGCGTGCCCTATCACCACCTGCCGATCACCAAGGAGACCAAGCCGCAGCAGGAGGCCGAGATCCGGGCGCTGGTCGAGGAGACGGGAGCCGAGCTGGTCGTGCTGGCGCGCTACATGCAGATCCTGTCGGACGAGATGTCGGCATGGCTTTCGGGGCGCTGCATCAACATCCACCATTCGTTCCTGCCGGGCTTCAAGGGGGCCAAGCCCTATCATCAGGCCCATGCGCGCGGCGTGAAAATGATCGGCGCCACGGCGCATTACGTGACCGAGGATCTCGACGAGGGGCCGATCATCTCTCAGGACGTGGAACACGTCACCCATGCCGACACGCCAGACGACCTCGTGGCCAAGGGCCGCGACATCGAACGGCGGGTGCTGGCGCGCGCGGTGGCGCTGCATCTCGACCGCCGCGTGCTGGTCAACGGCAGTCGCACTGTGGTGTTCGGCAAATAGGGCTCAGTTCGGCGCGCGGGCCTCGCCCGGCGCGCCGAGCTGCATGTCGACGCCCTCGTAATCGGTCTCGTCCGACAGCGCGAGCGCGACCCAGCGAAGCGCCGGCACATGGGCGCAGGCCACCATCACCACCATGGTGATCGGCACCGCGAGCACCGCCCCCGCGACGCCCCAGACCCATCCCCAGAACAGCAGCGACGACAGGATCACCAGCGCCGAGATCGACAGGTGCCGGCCCTGCACCCGCGGGTCGATGTAGTTGCCCATCACCTGTTCGATCATCAAGACCCCTGCCGCAACCATCGCGGCGGTCCATGGATCGCGCGTGGCGAGGGCATAAAGGACCGGTAGCACGCCCGAGATCAGCGAGCCGATCGAGGGCACGAAGTTGAATACGAAGGTCAGCAGCGCCCAGACCAGCAGGAGGTCGAGGCCGAAGATCCAGAGCCAGCCGACATAGAGCAGGGCGGTGACGATGCCGAGCACGAAGCGCACCGCGAGATAGCGCCGCGTCTTGGAGGCGACCAGCGCCACGGCGCTTTCGACCTCTTCGCGGCGGTCGGGACGCATCATTGAGCAAAGCTTGCGGTGCCAGCGCGGTGCTTCGGAGAGCATCAGCAGCGTCAGAAAGAAGATCAGCACCAGCGCCAGCGCAATGCCCGAGATGGTCGAGATCACCGTTGTGGCAAGGCCGGAGGCGCGCTCCATCAGCGTGCCCCCCAGACCGCCACCCCCCGCGAGGCCGCGGATCTGATCGATCAGCCCCGTGGCCGAGCCGCCGTTGCCCTGGGTGGGATCGGGCGCGTCCGTGGGGTTGAGGCCCGCGCCGGGCGTCGCTTGGATCGCGCTTTCGACCGCCGCCCCCGTGGCCCCCGCCGCCGCCTCTCCGGCGGCTTCCCCATTGCCATTTGCCGCCTCCGCGCCGTCGGCCCCGCCCGAGATCTGCTCGACCGCGGCACTCGCGGTTTCGGCGGGAAATCGGGTGAGGAACTGCTGCGCCGAGATCCAAAGCATGCCGATGAATAGCGCCAGCGTCAGCGCCAGCAGGGCCATCGCGGCGAGATGGCCCACCCAAGGCCGTCCGCCCGCCAGCCGCGCGACCCGGTCATCGACGGGCGCGAGCAGCAGAGCGGTGAAAAAGGCAAAGACGATCGGCAGGAACACCGGCTGCATCGCATGCAGCGCCCAACCTACCAGCACCAAGGTCACCACGCCCAGCATCCCGAGCGCCGGATGCGCCATGCGCTGCGGCGCGCTTAGCTCAGGCTTCGGAGCGGACGCGCGATCTGGCCCGGAGTCGGCCACGCCATCAGGCCCCTTGGCCCACGTTCAACGACAACCCGCCGTCGATGGTAAAGGTCTGACCGGTCACGTAATCGGCCTCGGGCGAGGCGAGATAGACCGCGAGATGCGCTACCTCCTCGGGCTTGCCGGCGCGGCGCCATGGGATGTTGCGCACCTGTTTCTCAAGCGCCTCGGGGTCGTCCTTGGCCTCTTGGTTCATCGCGGTGAGAATCATCCCCGGCGCGATGTTGTTGACCGCGATGCGGTCGGGGGCCAGCTCGAGGCACAGCGTGCGGGTAAGGTTGCGCAGGCCGCCTTTGGCCGCATCATAGGCGGCCGAACCGATGCGCGGGATCTCTTCATGCACCGAGGAAATCGTGACGATCCTGCCGCCGCCGCCCTCGGCGCGGCGGGCCTTGATGAAGGCGCGGCAGCACAGGAAGGGGCCGAAGAGATCGACCTTCAGCATCTTTTCCCACGTCTCGTCCGACATCTCCGCCACCTCGTCGCCCGGCGCATCGAGACCGGCCGAGTTGACGAGAATATCGGGCGCGCCCAAGGCGTCCTTCGCGACGGCAAAGAGCCGCTCGACGTCATCGGGTCGTGTGTGGTCGCATTGCACGGTGACGGCGGCGCGGCCTGCCTCGCGCACCATGCGGGCGGTGTTTTCGGCCCCCTCCGCATCGTCGAGAAAGCCGAGCACCAGATCGGCCCCCTCGCGTGCGAAAGCCGTGGCGCAAGCCTGGCCAATTCCCGATTCCGCGCCGGTGACGATGGCGACCCGATCCTGAAGCCTACCGCTCATAAGGTGTCCTCTCACGCCCATGCTGCTCGCGGAGTTAACGGCAGCTGCGCGTGAGGGGTTCCTCGGGGTGTCAGAGGCGCAGGTCGGAGCTTTCCGGTGCAAAGACCGATTTCAGGTCGAAGAACACGTGCCCCTCGCGGCCATAGGCGCGCAACGGCTCCGGACCGGCCTCGACGAACTCGCGGTGTGCCACGGCCAGCAGCACCGCGTCATAGGCGCCGGCCTCCGGGTGTGCGACCAGATCGATGCCGTATTCCTCATGCGCCTGCGCTGGATCGGCCCAGGGGTCGTGCACGTCAACGCGCGCGCCGTATTCGGCCAGATCGGTGACCACGTCGATGATCCGGGTGTTGCGCAGATCGGGGCAGTTTTCCTTGAAGGCGAGGCCAAGCACGAGAATGCGGGCGCCCTCGATCTGGACGCGCCGCTTGAGCATCGCCTTGATCAAACGACCGGAGACATAGGTCCCCATGCCGTCGTTGAGCCGCCGACCGGCGAGGATGATCTCGGGGTGATAGCCGAGCGCCTGCGCTTTGTGGGTGAGGTAATAGGGGTCGACGCCGATGCAGTGCCCGCCGACGAGGCCGGGGCGGAACGGCAGGAAGTTCCACTTGGTGCCAGCGGCCTTGAGCACCGCTTCGGTGTCGATGTCCATGCGGTTGAAGATCACCGCGAGTTCGTTGACGAGGGCGATGTTGAGATCGCGCTGGGTGTTCTCGATCACCTTGGCGGCCTCGGCGACCCGGATGCTCTCGGCCTTGTAGGTGCCAGCGGTGATAATCTCGCCGTAAAGCGCATCGACCTGCTCGGCGATCTCGGGCGTCGAGCCGGAGGTCACCTTGCGGATCGAGGGCAGGCGATGCTCCTTGTCGCCGGGGTTGATCCGTTCGGGGCTGTAGCCGACGAAGAAATCCTCGTTGAAGCGCAGCCCCGAGACCTTTTCGAGCACCGGCACGCAGTCCTCCTCGGTGGCGCCGGGGTAGACGGTGCTCTCGTAGATCACGACGTCGCCGCGCTTGAGTACGAGACCCACGGTCTCGGAGGCTTTGAGGATGGGCGTCAGGTCGGGCTGGCGATGCCGGTCGATCGGCGTCGGCACGGTGACGATGTAGATCCCGCAGTCGGCGATGCCGTCGAGGCTGTCGGTGAAGTCCAACTCGTCCGCCTGCGCCAACTCCTCGGTCGAAACCTCGCGGGTGCTGTCGCGCCCCTCGCGCAGCTCGGCGATCCGTGCGGCGTTGATGTCGAAGCCGGTGACAGGACGCTTGCGGCCGAATTCGACCGCGAGCGGGAGCCCGACGTAACCCAGCCCGATCACGGCTATGCGTTTATCGTTCATGTGTAGCACTCGCATGGAGGTGTGACAGGGGAGCCTGCCAGCATCGCTGTTGTGGGGAAGGTGTCGGGCTCAGGCAAGGCACTCGAGCGGCGCAATGATGACCCATGGGGACCATCCGCGCGCCTATGGCCTCACCCTTTCCGATACTCGACGAACCAGTCGACGAAACGGGAGATGCCATCGTGGAAGTCGGTCTGCGGCCGGTAGCCGGTGAGCCGTTGCAACAGGTCGGCGTCGGCCCAGGTGGCGGGCACGTCGCCGGTCTGCATCGGCATGTAGTTCCGCTTGGCCTCGATGCCGAGCTTTTGCTCGATGGCATCGACGAAATCGAGCAGGCGCACCTTGTCGGAGTTGCCGATGTTGACCACCCGGTAGGGGGCCACGGGCGACAGGCTGTCGCCCGGCTCGATCGCTTCGGGCGTCTCGGGCCGCACCGGAGGCACGTCGATCAAAAGCCGGATCGCGCGGACCAGATCGTCGACATAGGTGAAGTCGCGGTACATGTCGCCGTGGTTGTAGATGTCGATCTCGCGGCCATCGAGCATGGCGTCGACGAACTTGTAAAGCGCGAGGTCGGGGCGGCCCCAGGGGCCATAGACCGTGAAGAAACGGAACATGGTGGTCGGCAGGTCCCACAGATGCGCGTAGGAATGCGCCATGCTCTCGTTGGCCTTCTTGGTGGCGGCATAGATGGTGAGCTGGGTGTCGGCCTTTTCGGTCTCGGTAAAGGGCATCTCGGTGTTGGCGCCGTAAACCGAGGAGGTCGAGGCCATCAGCAGGTGATCGACCCCCAGACGCCGCGCCGCCTCCATGACATTGAAGGTGCCGATCACATTGCTGTCGATATAGGCACGCGGGTTCTCGAGGCTGTAGCGCACACCTGCCTGCGCCGCGAGGTGCACGATCACATCGGGCGCAAAGTCGTCGGCGACACGGTCGAGCAGCTCACGGTCCTCAAGCTGTCCCTCGGTGGCCGCGAAGTTCCCGTTCTGCAGCAGCATCGCGTGGCGACGGCGCTTCAGAGCGACGTCGTAATAATCGCTCATCCCGTCGTAGCCATGAACGGTGAAGCCTTCGGCCAGGAGCAGCTTGGCGAGGTGGAAGCCGATGAAGCCCGCCGTGCCCGTGATCAAAATCTTCTTCATGTCCCGTTCACTCCTCGTCAAACACGGCACGACCGGCTTGTGGCGCCGGTCGGGGCCTGCGGCCCTCGGAGTGTTATGGGCGGATCAAGCGCCGGGCGCAACGTGTGGACCGGCGGGAATCGCTACGATCCTGCGGTGCCGTCGCTTGGACCGCAATCGGGCCTCTGGGCGAACGCTGCCGTGCCTTAGCGCGCGAAAAAGGCCGCCCGGTTCGGGACGGCCTTCGGAAATGGTTCTCTCAAAGCGGATCAGCTTGTTTTGCGAAACCGGCGCAGACCGGCGGTTCCACCAAGCGCCGCGAGAAGCAGCCAGCCCGCGGCGGGAAGCGGGACCGGGTTCGGCGGCGGCGCGGAATCGCCGCCACAATTCTTGATGCACTCGGGTGTGAGATTGTAGTCCTTGGTGCTGCCGCGGCCGCCGTTCGGAAATGCGCCGACGGTCTGAGCACGGATCCCGACCGCAGTAATTATAGTGGTATCCAGATCTACATTTTTGTTGATATAGAAGGAAAAGTTATTGTTCAGACCAGTTGCTGACCCATTGGTTCCGATGCGAAGCATGTAGTCGAATACTTGACCCGTTCCATTGAAATTGCAGCCGCCGCCGTTGCCGCTGAGCCCAGTACCACATTTTTCAGTATTGGTAAGGAAATTGGTCACGCCGTCACCGGTCGGGGACGAGAAACCTTGAATATCCGCCAAGGTGATGCCCGGGATCGAGGAGTTGAAGCCAAGACCGAGCACATCGCCGGTCGAGGGGCTTGCGGGATCCAGGGCCACCTGAAAAAACAGGCGGCTGGCATCGGTCTGGTCGTCGATTTTCACGACCCACTTCGGCTGTGCGGCAGCCGTTGTATTGTTATACACCCAGTCGTCGGGGCCGAACTGTATCACTGCGGCGCTGGCGGGTGCGGCGAGGCAGATCGCTGCCAGAGCCGAGAAAAAACTGCGCTTCATCACGACTAAACTCCAAACCATGATCGACCTCACCCTGTGGTAGGTCCAGATATACATACCATATTCAGCATACTGGACAGCCAATATCTGTGAACCCGTCGGCCTCTTACGTATAGCTCTGGGGTCCACGTAGAACGCAGCGATCAGGCGTAAAATACGCTTCAGATTGCGTAGAAATCTCTTCGGTATCTTACGGAACAGAAAGCCTCCGGGATGGTTACATCCCAGAGGCTGACAAGGAGGTTGGATTATCGGATCAGACCAGATCGTAAACGCCGTTTTGCGCGGTCATCCAGCCGATCGTTTCGTTGATGTGGTTCAGTTCGGTATCGCGCGATTGTTCTTCATGAACACGGATGTGTACGTTTCCGCCGGTTTGGTCGTAGCGCAGATTGGCCGTGTCTTGGCCATTCGACGTCAGCATGTCGGCAAAAAAAGCGTCATCCGAGGATCGATTGGACAGCGCTCGCGAGCCGTCGTGGTCAGTGCTGAGTGTGCCAGCCCGAAACAGGATGCTGTCCGCCGAGCCATCGAGGGCGGCCCAATTCAGTTTGCCAGACGTAGCCGAGCTTCCTGTTCCGTTTTGAGCTTCCTCGCGATCAAGGTAAAAATCGAAGCTGTCGTTGTCTGCGTTCTTGATCCGGTGCGTCATTGCACGGCTTTCGGTGCCACTTGAGAATTGCCCGAACAACAGGGGGGTGTCGGAGAAGCCTGCAAGGGTCACGTGACCCCCATCAGTGCTTGATACAGCCTTCGAGCCAAAGCTGATCCGAGTGCCGTCGGTCAATTGATGATCGCCCGCCGTGCCTGCCATCCAGCTGATGGTCTCTGCCACATGGCCGCCATCGAGATAATCCCATTCGTCGATCTGGAACGAGAAGCCCTCGGAGGTGACGTCGCGAACACGAAGCGTCATCGCGTTCACTCCGTTCAAACTGGCGGGTCCCATGACGACGGTAGCAGCATCGATCGCACCATCGAACGTCACGTGGTGCCACTGCGAAGCGTTGTCCTGTGTTACTTGCAACGTCCCGATCTGCATGCGGCTGCCGTCGATCGCGGTGCCAGTAGCGCCTGTAGTGCCCGTGGTGTCGGCATCGTTCTCGGTGTTCTGTTCGCTGCGAAGCGCGTAACGCCCTTCCTTCGCGGCAAACCATCCGACGCTTTCCTTAACGTGGAGCAACTCCTTGTCCTTGGACTGTTCTTCCATGACGTGGATCTTCAGCCGTCCTGACGAGTCCACATCATAGCGCAGACCGGCGGTATCTTGCCCCTTGAAGCCTTGCATGTCCGCAAGGATTGCCCGGCCGCTGACACCAGTCGCCACGGAGCTGGCATTATGGTCGATATCCGCAGTGCCTCCGCGTAGGACATTGCTACCTGAAGCGGCTTCGACACCAGCATAATAGAACGTACCCTTGCCGCCGATGTCACCACCGCGACCTTCCTCGGCCTGAACCTTGAAGCCAAAGCCGTCGCGGCCGCTGTCTACGAACCGATGGACCAGCGATTTGGAGCCGTTGTTGTCGGCAAGCTGGCCGAACATGATCGGTTTGCCGCTGAACCCGTCGAGCGCCACGGATTTGACGTTGCCGCCGTTGGCTTGTGTGGCGCCGAAGGTCACCTTGCTGCCATCATCCATCACGTGGCTGCCGATGCTGCCGGCCATCCAGCTCACCGATTCCCTGATATGGCCGCCGTCAAGGTAATCCCACTCGTCGATCTGGAACTCGAACCCGGTTGAAGTGACGTTACGAACCCGCGTGACCGCGGATTCCACGCCGTTGAAAGAGATGGGGCCCATGACCACTGCCGCGTTATCGATCGCGGCGGAAAACTCGACCCGCTGCCACGTGCTCCCGCTTACCTGCGTGATCTGAGTGCTGCCGATCTCCATATGGCCACTGTTGTCGGTGCTGCTGGGCGCCACAGGTTCCGAGGGGGCCACTGGTGCAACCGGTGCGGTTGGAGCGACGTAGGTGCCATCGATCCGCACGCTGACCTGCGCGGTGTCGCGACCGCCACGACCGTCGTCGATCGTGTAAGTGAAGGTTTCGGTGGAGGACTGGCCCTTCGGCAGCTCGTCGAACGCCGAGCCCGGATCATAGGTCACGGTGCCGTCCGAGTTGACCTTTACACTGCCGCGCAGGCCGGAGCCGTCGACGCCCGTCACGGACAGCTTGTCGCCATCGGCGTCGGTGTCGTTGGCCAAGACCGTGATGACCACGGCCTTGCTATTCTGGGTCGTGGCGGCGTCATCACGGGCGGCGGGCCCCTGGTTTGCCGGGGCGGACTGGTCGAGCGACGCCTTGTAGCTTTGCGAGCTGCCGGACGCGATGGCGCCGTACTTGGCCTTGAGCTGGCCCAGCAGCGTTGCCATGTCGATCGATGTGTTTCCAAAGTCGAGCTTTTCAATGCTGCTCAGGGTATCGATCGCGCCGCTGCCCTGCTGGATGCGCACCGCGCCGCCGTTCGCAGCGCTGGCGTCGTAATAGATGGAGTACTCCGAAGATTTGCCGTCGAAGACGGCCCGATCGGTGCCTGCGCCGCCGGAGAGACTGTCGGAGCCCGCGCCACCGGCGAGGGTGTCGTTACCATCATTGCCGATGAGCGTGTCGTTGCCGCCGTTGCCGATCAGAATGTTGTTCGCGCTGTTGCCGATGATCGTGTCGTTGCCCGAACCGGTGATCGCATTCTCGATGACCGTGCCGCGCGCGATAGCGAGGTTGCCGATCTTGCCATCGATGTTCGAGAAGCGCTCGGTGTTCAGGTCGAGCATCTGGCTGGCGCTACGCTTGCTGAAGTTGATCGTATCGGTGCCACCGCTGTCGACGATGGTCGCCGCGCGGTCGCCGCGCAGACCCATGCCGAAATCCGTGGTGTTGGCGTCATCGCCGTAGATCGTGTCACCGGTACGGGTGGTGGTCGGACGTCCATAGAGGTTCTGGATCGCCAGCACGTCGGCGAGCTGCGGGGTCTGCACATCGACCTTGCTGGCATTGACGTTCGGGTTGGCGCTTTGATTGAAGTAGGACATCAGCGACATCTGGTAGCTGTCGTTGGCGTAATGCGCGGTGCTGAAGCTGGCGCTGCCGTTGTAATTGCCGCCATGCCCGAGGCCGAGCGCGTGGCCGATCTCGTGGATGTAGGTCTGCTGATAGTAGGCGCCGTACTTGGACCAGTCCGCGCTGACGTTGACGACCGAGGAGGTGATCTTGCCGCCGCTGGTGTAGGAGGTCGAGAAGGCGCCGCTGTCGCTCTCGCGGAAGGTGATGTCCGGCGCGCTGCTGGAGCGGCCTTGGGTCACCGTCATGTCGTAGGAGCCGGTTTCGGCACCGTATCCGCCAGCGGCGATGTAATAGATACCGCTCTTCTCGGCCGTGAAGCTCAGCGCCGAGCTGCGATCGTCCGGTGCGCGGTCGTCATTCTGGTTCACGAAGCCGCCCGACGAGTTGAACAGCTGCACCACCGTGTCGTTCAGGGAGCCCGTGCCGCCCGTTCCCTTGAGCGAGACCGAATAGGTTTTGCCCGCCTCGACCTCGATAGCGATCCAGTCCTTGTCGCCGGCGGAGCCCACCTTGCCGCGGAAGGTCTGGTTGACGGAGATTTTCTGCGCGCCCGCGGCATTGGCCCCGGCGTCGCCCGATTCATAGACGAGCGGGTAGTTGGCGGCCGTCTTGTTCGAGGAGGTCTCTTCGAAGTTGAGGCCGGAGGCCGCGCTCCAGGCGTTGAGCGCGTTGCGCGCCGCGACTTGGCCGTTCGAACCCAGACCGCTCAGATCGACCATCAAGGTATCGCCGGTCTTGACGTCGAAGGCGCGAGCGCTGCGGCCCGTATCCTGCCAGTAGCTACCGGTCAGGTAATTCGCGATCTGGTCGGTGGTATAGGTCGGCAGGCTCGCGCTGAGGCTTCCGGACGAGCTGCCCGATGTTGCGGCGAGCGCATCACCGGGTGTCTCGAGTCCGTGAAAGTCCAGAGTGGTGATCGAGGGGTTCAGAGCTTGGCAGATGGTGCACATCGAATGGATCTCCGTGAGTGGGCGGAAGGAGTCAGCGGCGCTGGAGCGGGAGACTGGAGGCCTTCAGAAGTGTGAGGGCGTAGTCGGACAGCAGGCGCGCGTTGAGCCGCGCGTCCATGACTGTCAGCTCGAGGCTCTCGCCGCGTCCGGTGCGGCCTTCGGCCGTCTCCCAGGCGAGGTGCCCTGCGATTGCGCTGTCGGTGGCGTGCTCTTCGACAAAACGAAGAGTGAGGTCTGCTTCTTCTGAAGCCGGGCCGTCTTCTCGCAGACGGAGCGTGCGACCATCGGCAATGTTCTCGATGGCCTCGACGAGGGCAGGACAGAAATCGGGGTGGACGCTCTGACACATCAGGTCGATGTCCGAACCGGTCCGCGGGTGCGCACCACCGGCAAGACCGGCAGTGCTGGACGCCATGAGCAGGGCTGCCGCATGGCCGGCCGCGAGTTTCATTATGGTTGACATAACTGTCCCTTCTCGTCGGCGGGTCTTCTGCCCGCACAACGCTCTTTTCGTATTCAACTTCGAATATTGTGAGACTGGATTGTGGCGGTTTACCGCCCATCCATTTCAAACCATGAAGGTTTTCAGACCGCGCCTGACCGCCCGGCAGTCGATCTTCAGCATGGCTCTTTGTGCCGCGGCCAAGGCCACAGCGCGTTTGTTTCGAATATCATGTAGATTACTATCCGTTCTGTTTTCCTATACTTGCTTCAGATGCTGGACTTTGCCCACCCGAGGCCTAGCGACTGAGCAGAACCTCGCTCGTGGTCACAGAAAACACTTAAGAATCAGACTGTGCGCCAGCTTCGTTAACGGATCGTTAGCACTTCCCCACAACCTTAAGTCGAGCTTCCGGGATTCGCCGGACTGACAGTGGGGCATCGACATTGAAATCGGCTTACCGCACCGAGATCGACGGCTTTCGGGCGCTGGCCGTCCTCCCGGTCATCTCGTACCACGCGGCCATCGGCCCGTTCTCCGGGGGCTTTGTCGGGGTCGATGTGTTCTTCGTCCTGTCAGGCTATCTGATCACGGGGCTGATCGTCGAAGACCTGGAGCAGGACCGGTTCTCGATCGTGCAGTTCTATGAGCGCCGCGCGCGGCGGCTTCTGCCCGCGCTCTGCCTCGTGCTCGTGATCTGCCTTCCCTTTGCCTGGGCATTGATGATTCCCGAACAGCTCGCGGGATTCGCGCGCAGCCTGCTGGCAACCGGGCTTTTTGCCTCGAACATCCTGTTCTGGCGAGAGAGCGACTATTTCGGCCCCGCGGCAGAGGAGAAGCCGCTGCTACACACTTGGAGCCTCGGGGTTGAGGAGCAGTTCTATGTCCTGTTTCCCCTTTTGCTCATGCTGGTATGGCGCCATGGCGGGCGATCATGGATCCGCCCCATCCTCGCCGTGGCGGCACTGGCCAGCCTGCTGCTGAGCGAATGGGGGGCGCGGCATTACCCGGACGCCAACTTCTATCTGCTGCCCAGCCGGGGCTGGGAGCTTCTTGCCGGGGCTCTGTGCGCTCTTATGCCTTCGACGCGAAGCAGATGGGATGGTGTCGCGGCACTAATCGGCATCGGCCTCGTTCTTGGGGCGATGCTGGCCTACGATTCCACCACGCCGTTTCCGTCGATCCATGCGCTCGTTCCCGTGGGAGGGACCGTTCTGATCCTGCGTTTTGCAGTGACCGGGACCTTCGTGGCGAAGTTGCTGTCCACGCGCCCCTTGGTGCTGATCGGCCTGATCAGCTACTCGGCCTACCTGTGGCATCAGCCGCTCATGGCCTTTGCCCGGCTGCAATGGTGGATTCCGCAAGGGTCGGGGCTGATGGCGGTGATGGCAGGGCTTTCGCTGGCGCTCGCCTACCCGACATGGCGTTTCGTGGAGGCCCCGTTCCGGGGGGCGCGCCCGCGCGCGCTTCCAGGTCGTCGCGCGCTTTTTGCCGGAAGTGGCGGTGTATTGGCCACCATGATCGCCTTGGGATCAATCGGACATCTGGCCAATGGTTTTCCCTCTCGCCTGCCGGACGGCTTTGAGGACTTCCATGCCGAGGGGCGCTTCGAGGCGATCCGCGCAGGTAGATGTCACTACAATCAGCAGCCGCCTCGTGCGGCGCTCGATCTGTTCGTCAGCGAATGGGATTGCCGTCCCAAGCGGCAAGCGGCCGGCCTGCCGCGGCTTGTGGTCTATGGTGACAGCCACGCGGCCGATGTGGCGATGGCATTGCGCAGTGCCGGGCTGGATCCCCTGCAGGTGGGGGGCATGGCGTGCCCTCTTCTCGAGGGCCGGGGCGGGCCACATTGCGACCCTTTGCTGAAGCTCTTTCTGGACGAAGTTCGCCCCGGGGACTGGATCCTGCTGGCCAACCGCTGTTCGCGTGATGAGCTCGAAGCCGAGTCTCTGCGTCGCGTTATCGATTTTTGGAGCCATCGCGGGGCTCGGGTTCTGCTGTTCTCTCCTTTGCCGGAGTTTACCCACTATGAGAGGATCAGGGTGATGCGCCAAGCGGAGGGGCTTGCTGGGATGACGCCTGACTTCGGACCTGCGATACGGTTTGCCGAACAGATGCAGACCCTGGAGATGGGGGAGAGCTGGGCCGTCCTCGACAGTTGGACGCTGTTTTGCCCTGAAGGACAGGATTGCGGCGCTCACGGTCCTGAAGGGTTCTTGTATTTCGACGCGGATCATCTCGCCCCAGCTGGCGCGGACCGGTTTGGGGCAAACCTGCGAGATGCCTTGATCGGCATGACTCATCACGCCACCGCGAGGGCCTCATTGCAGTGAAGAAGGCGGCGGGATAAAGCCGGGGCGAACTCAAGGATATTCGCCATGCGTCTGATATTGCGCCTGCTTTTGACGATCAGTGTGGTGATGATGATCGCGGTCGTCGCCCTGGGCGTTTCGAGAAGCCCAATTGCCGCGCCGAATGCTGCACCGACAGGGCAGGACGTGACGCTGGCTCGTGGCCTGCTCCACCAACTGCGCCGCCTGAGCAACGAGACCGGCGGCGGCACGCTGGAGGTGCCGATCGAGGCGCTGCGAGGCAGTTTGCGAATGGGTGGGCAGATCGTCCCGGGCTTCCGGGGCCAAGCTGAGATCATGAACGGCGATCTCGTGCTCGACGGGGCCATCCCGGTGCCGGGCACGCAGGAGCGGCTCTGGATCAACCTGCGCGCCGAGGTGCCACCTTTTGAGGGGGCACCGAAGATCGCAGCTTTGCAAGTCGGGCGGATCCACTTGCCAGAGAGCTTCGCCTTGGCTCTGTTGCAGACAGGCGCGCGCGTCGTACTCGGGGCAGACGCCAGCAGACAGGCATTCGACGCCGTTCAGGGCCTGTCCATTTTGGATGACACGATCCTCGCCGAACTCAAGCTCGACAGCGAGGGGCGCGGCAAGATCACGGGTCAGGCGCTGGCCGCCTTGCGAGGGAGCGGCATGCCGGACCCCGGTCGGATTGCCCGTGATTACGTGGCGATTCGAGATGCAATCGAAGCGGGCGTGCTGCCGACCAGCGGAAGCTTCACCCCCTACCTGAAATTCGCACTGGATCGCGCTACGCGAGACACCACCGGCGCGAGTTCGGCAGACGGATACACGTCGGCAATCTTTGCTTTGGCGAAGGCTTGCGGCGCGAATGACCTCTCGCTCTTTGCAGGGGGCCTGGTCGACCCGGCTGAGTTGCAAGGGCGGGACTGGACCCGCAGTTGCGACGGCATCACGCTGCGGGGGCGCACAGATACGCGCCGGCATTTCGTGACGGCGGCCGCGCTACAGGCGGCGAGCAACAGGGGCGTGTCCGTGTCGATCGGTGAGTTCAAGGAACTCTTCGATTCCGTCGAAGAGGCCAACGGTTTCGATTTCACGGACATCGCAGCCAACAACTCGGGCATCCGTTTCTCGCAGCGGGTAATCGCGACACCGACCGCCGACTGGGCGCAACTGATCGCGACCTTGGATGGAGAGGACGACTTCATCGTGACGATCGACGACCTCCCCGGGCGTCTTCCGGCCGCGGAGTTCGCCGCACGTTTCGGTTCGGTGGGCGAAGAGCGCTATGACCGGCAACTTGCCGTCATCGAACATCGCATAGATGCCTTGAAACTGCACAAAGGCTCTTAACAGTTTCTAAACCTAACCCCGATCAAATACCTGATAGCTCACGTTTGGGTTGAGCGGTGCCATGGGCTTTGGTTCGGGGATTTGCATGATCAGCGTTTTCCACAAGGATGTTCCCGGAAAATCCACGGCGCGGAGCCTACTCGATATGACCGACGCCGGTGGCAACGCGATCCGTGACGGCTTGGCGAGTTTCTACAATGATTATCGCCAGAATCGCACCGAGATCCTTGCGCCGGACTTCGCCGCGTCGGCTAGAATCGTCGAGGCGATGGCCGAGGCCCCGCCTGAGCCTGAGAACGAAGTGGTCGGCCTGATTGTGGAGACTCGCAAGCATCCGAACCTTGAGATCGTGGTTCAGGAAGCCTGCGAGATGCTGAATGTACCAGTGCGGCTCATTTGTGGCGACTCAAACCATGAATTCATTCTCAAAAGCCGGATTGGTCGACTGATCGAAGAAGGCAAGGTTCGCCTTGATGTGCTTCGCGATCTGCGTTTCGATCGGCATGTATATAATGGCCTGTTCCTGACACCGGCATTTTGGGCGTTGTTCGAAAAAATTAACAAGGTCCTCGTATTCCAGACCGATTGTGTCTTTTGTCGCAACAGTGATTACACGCTCAAAGATTTCATGCATTTCGATTATATCGGCTCGATGTGGCGGGCCGAGCGCAAGGCACAAATATCCTTTGCCGGTGGCAATGGCGGCTTGAGTTTGCGTGACCCCAGGGCCGCGATCAAATGCCTCGAGACCTTTCCTCCTGCGCAATGGCCGGCCTCGGAGGACAAGTACTTCGCGTTCCATCTGGAGTTGATCGGAGCGAAGGTCGCTTCTCACCGCGAGAGCAGCCGCTTCGGCTCCGAGCGCTGGTTCCTGCATCGCAGCTTTGGTGCGCACAACGTTGCGGTGATGTATGCGACGCATCTTGCCGATTTCCTGGAATACTGCCCTAGCGGTGCGCGCATCATGGGGCAGAAAAAACCCAACCTGAGCTTGCGCAAACGCATGCGGATGCGTGTCAATAAGCTGTTCCTGCGAGCCTACCTCCGACTGCGCTGACCGCGTCGCGTGTCGAGCCACTTCGCGGAAAACCAGCCGCCAACCATGCCACCGACATGCGCCTCCCAAGCGAGTTCGCCGCCGATCAGCCACCATTGCAGCAGATTCAGCGCCAGCAGACCGGCAAACAATAAAGCCGCGCCGCGTCGGGATGTGCGTTCCCAGTAGAACCATGCGGCGGCCAGTCCGTAAACGGCCCCCGAGGCACCGATCATCGGTCGCACGCTCTCCGACAAAAGAACGAAGCCGAGCGCCCCCGTCAGGGACGAGACCCCGGCGATGAGGAGAAGACCTGCCCGTCCGGCATGGCGGCCGCTTCGAGGGGCGAAGGCCAGCAGGCCGGCAATGTTTCCCGAGAGGTGCAGCAGGCCGGTGTGCACCAGCGCGTAGCTGAAGAACATCGTCAGGGCCTGGCCGGAAAAGTTCGGCTGCCAGTTGCCTAGCAGGCCCCGCCAAAGCGCCGCATAGCTGTAAGTGAGAGGCCGCCAATGCGGGCTCCCGATCAGCCGGGCATCGGCGAGCTGCAAGACGAGTTCCACCACCGCGATCGGCAGGCAGAGCACGAAAAGCGTGAAGCCGATATGGCGAGGCATCTTGCGCAACCGTGTGACGGCAAGGCGGGGCGGCGCACGGTGCTGCAACAGAAACCTCATCCCGATGCCGCATCTTGGGGCGGTGTTGGCAAGGAGGTCAGAATGCACGATCCGTTCGATAAGCACCAGTCGGGGCTGGAAAGTCCGCCCACCCGCCTGTTCCAGATCCAACCCGATGACGCGACCGATCTGCCGCAGGCGACGCGCGCTCTGAATGCCGCACAGGGCGGCGCGGTGCGGGTCACCTCGGTTGCGGGTGACGTGGCGACGCTGCATATCGCCGCCGGATGCGCCTTTCCGGTTCGGGTTCGTCGGGTCTGGGCCACCGGCACCACGGCCACCGGTCTCGTGGGGCTCGGCTGATGCGGCTCACGACCGGGCTAGGGCTCGGGCCGAGCGTGGTCGTAGGCAGCCTGAACCTGCCGCGGCCGACTCACGTCTTCCTCGTTGCGGGTCAATCGAACGCGACGGACCTGGGCCCCTGGGACGAGGGGCCGGATTGGCCCGAGGCGGCGTTCCAGTTGCAGCGCTGGTCACCGCTCGATCCGGTGGACCAGCAGCCGGCTGCGAACCTCGTTGCCGCAGGCCAAGCGCGGATCGTCGCGCCCTCGCGCCCGTTGCAGCACCATTTCCGCACCCGACCAGAACATTTCGGCTGGAGCCTGCAATTCGCGATCGATTATCTCGCGGATCGCCCGGGCGTCGACCTGCTGCTGGTTCCTGCCGCGCGGGGTGGGACCGGTTTTGTTGATGATCGCTGGAACCCCGGCGACGATCTCTACGTCGATGCGGTCTCGAGGGCGAACCGGGCCATGGCCCTTGCGGCAAATTCCGTGTTCGGTGGCATACTGTGGCATCAGGGCGAGGCCGAGACCGGGAGTGCAACCTCCGCCGATGCGCATGCCAGCCGGCTTGATGCGCTGATCGCCGGGCTTCGGCGCGACATAGCCGCGGCCGGGCCGACGACTCCCTTTTTGCTCGGCGGGATGGTTCCGGAATGGGTCGCCAAGGATGCGCTTCGGCAGCAGGTGCAGGCGCAGATCGAGGCCACGCCGGATCGTGTGGCACATGCGGCCTATGTCGAGACGTCGGCGACGGCACCGGACCAGGTCGGCGGGGTGCATTTCGACGCAGCGTCCTTGCGGCTTCTGGGCGCGCGATATGCCCAAGCGCTTGGCGCGGCGGCGGTCAATGTGGCCGCGGCACCGGGTCAGGTGACTGATCTTCGCCTGACGCCCGGCGACGGCCAGATTGCACTGAGCTGGTCGCAACCACCGATGAACCGCAGCGCGATCACGGATTACCTCGTCGAGGTGACGTCGGATGGGGGCGAGACTTGGTCGGTGCTGTCGGAGGGGGACGGCCCCGACGCGGGCCGTGTCCATGCGGGCCTCATCAACGGGACGCGCTACGGCTACCGGGTCACGGCGGTGAACGCGGCTGGACCGGGCCAAGTCAGCGGGATCGAGAGCGAAACACCGACCGCGAGTGCGCCCGAGGCGGCCGAAGCGGATGCCCGGGGCCATTGGTTTTTCGGGGCCGACAACGCCACCGATGCCGACATGTTGACGGGGCAGGTCCTCACTGCCAATGGCGCGGCGCCGCAGCGTGGTTCGAGTTTCCTGACGATCTCGGGGCAGGGGAATGGCCTGCTGTCATCGGTTTCGGACAACGCGGCGATCACCATGGTATTCGTGGTGCGCAAGCCCGGTAACGTCAACGCCATCCTCGGCGGCACGTTGAACCGGGGGGCGAGTCCAACGCCTTCAGGAGCGAGCCCTTACTTCGCCTCGGCCAGCCTTTCCGTCAACAATCATGGGGGGGCGGGCAATGTCTCGCTCGACTCGAATGCGCCGGCCAATGCGTGGCTGTTCATCGCCGTGTCGCTGGATGCGACGGGCACGCGGGTCTACTTCGAAGGCGGAGCGGTCAACCGGGTCAATACGGGCACGACGTCCCGCGGCCCGGTCTCGCCACGCGCGGTGGCGCTCGGCGACGTGCACTTTGATTCCACGGCCTTTACCGGCGCGGTCGATTTTGCCGAAATGGTCGTCTGGCACTCGGCCAAGACCCTGAGCGAAATCGAGGCGATCTACGAGCGGAGCAAGACCCGCCTCGCGGCGCGTGGCATCGATCTCGCCTGAGATCACTCCGGTACGAAACGAGGCAGTTTGGGCAGGACGTCTTGCATGATGCCGCGCAGGCGAGCATCGGCATCAGCTTCGCTCTCCTCTTCGCCAATCGGCGTTACGAACCGTACCAGCGCGCCGTCGGTGCGCTGGCGCACCAGCCCGTCATAAAGCACCATGGCCTTGGCGTAGACATCGTTCGTCATGCGCTGTCCGCGCTGTTCGAACCAGTAGTAGACCAGCTGTTTCGACAGGCCCTTCTGGATGATCGCGCGGTTCAGCTCGAACGTCCCATAGACGGTGTCGGGGAAGGCGACCTCGTGCTTGTCAAAGCTGTAGACCTCCCAACCGCCCACGGGCAGGCAAACCTCGGGCGAATGAATCCCCTCGCCATGCGTCTGGTCGTCGTAGAAGGCGCTGAAAAAGTGCACGTATTCCGGCGCGTCGGGGTCGTAATAGCTGATGTTGGCGTAGTCGTCGGCGCCGAGCACTTGCTCGACGGCGGGGTCGAGCGGGGTATGCGCGCCGCTCCAGTCGCCGATGGTGCGCGGGAACAGGTCAAAGTTGTCGCGCGGCACCATCACCGCTTCGGGTCGCGGTGCCAGAACGAAGGTGAGGCCGACGGTGATGCACAGCAAGGCGGCAGCAATCAGGCCGAGGCCCGAACGCATGCCGGGCAGGCGCGCGAGCATCGGGCCGAGACCGTTTATGTCCAGATCGATCGCCTCGGAGAGGGGCAGGGGGTTGCGCTGCGTGCGCTGCAACACGACCGCCAGCAGGAACAGGATCCCGACGCAGCCGAGGAAGATCACCCAGCCTTCGAAGAAGTGCATGAACCCTTCGGCCTGTTCGATGCCATAGCGGTTCACGAGCACGCCGACGACGCCGATCCGGAACGAATTCATCAGCACGGTGAGCGGCGCGGCAGCGATCAACAACAGCGCCTTGTGCCACAGCGGGCCGCGATAGAGGATCGCGAAGAGGTACGAAAAGCTCAGGATTGGAAAGAGATATCGCAGACCCGAACAGGCCTCGGCCACCTGCAGCTTGTAGACGCCGAGGTCGATGATGTTGCCTTCGAGATAGACCGGCACGCCAGCGAGGGCCACGAACCACACGCCCAGCTCGGAGCTGACCCCCTGCAGGAAGATGTTCATCTTCCAGTAGATGATCTGCGGCAGCGGCAGCATGAAGACGAGGTGCAGCACCGGCAATTGATGACGACGTCCACGGCTCCAGCCCATGCAGGTCAGAACCACGCCGCCGGTCCATATGATGAAGCCGTAGGTGATGATGTCGGGGATGCGCGCGAGGTTGCCAAACACGCCGATCGTCAGGCCGAGCGCCACGACCACGATACCGGGCCAGCGGATCATCGAGGTGTCTGGTTGATGCGGCGTGTCTCGCAACTCCCGCAAAAAGAGATAGAGCGAGATCAGCGGGATCAGGGGTCCATGGCTGTATTCCGGCGTGCTCCAAGCATAGGCCAAAGACTCCAGCCCGAGCCAGAACACCGGAACGGCCCCGGCCACCAGCAACAAAAACCACATAAAACCAAGGCCCTTGCCGCGACTTGCGGAAAGGGTCGAGGCGGTGCTGGCGTCGGTCATGGAACGATCCTTGGGCGAAACACTATCATCACTGGCATCGGCTGCATCATAGCAGCCGACGCAGCGAGCGCAGCCGGATTCTGACGTGATGGTTGAGGCCGCACTTAATAGGGGAAGTCGAAGGAGCGGCCCAGGCCGATGAAGATGCTGCTATCGTCGTCGTCGGTGCCATCGCTGGCGCTGCTGTCAAAGCGGTATCCGGTGTTTACCGACAGATTCTCGGCCAGCGCGTAGTTCACACTTGCCGAGAGGCTGGACCGCGAATCGCCGTCCGAGTCCACATAGGCGCCGTTCAGGCCGATCGACAGCAGTTCGGTCAGGGGCCGCGCGTAGCTTGCCGACAGCTGGTTCACGAGGCTCTCTTCCTGATCGACGCCGACCAAGGTGGCGCTGCGCGAGTAGGTGAGTCCGAGTTGGCCCGTCCCGAGCGGACGATTGAGCCCGAGCGTCGCCACCGTGTCGATCTCGCCGGTGTCTTCGGGGCGGGTCACGCCGATCGAGGCATTGAGGCTACCGCCGTTGGCGAGCGAAAGGTTGCGTCCGATTTGCGCGTTGATGCGGGTGCCGCTCAGGGTGGTTTCTGCCGCGATGGACGTGGAAATCGCGCCATTGGGCCGGTCGATGTCGAGGTTGAGACTGCCGGTCAGGCCTTCGATTCGATCGGTGCCTGCGATGGTCTCGGTCTCGATGCTCGAGACGCCGATCGACGCCCCGAGGCTCAGATCCTCTCGCAGCTCACGGGTGAGGCCAAAGCTCAACGATTGCCGCAGCCGCTCGGTCTCTTCAATATCCTCGGCTTCGTAGAGCGAAGCCGAAGCCGCGAGATTGCCTTGCATGACAGGCGAGAACCGCAGCCCCACACCCACATTCGCGCCAGTCGTGCGCGAATCGAACAGCGCGTCCGTGTCGACGCCCACATAGTCTCGGCCCGAGAGATTAAGCCCGAACGACAGCGTCAGCGGGGCTTGCTTGCGCGCGTTGACTTGTACCGAGGCGCTGTAATCGCGCCGCTCGCCGCTGCCTTGAAGCTGGAAAATGTCGTCGGGCAGCAGCAGGTTGCCCTCTTCATCGACGAATATGTCGAGCAGCCGCAGATAGGTGATGTCGTCGCGCCGGAAGCTGGCCGCGACGGCGATGTCGGCATCGGCGGCCCGGCGCGCGTATTTCAACTGCAGGCGCGGCTGATCGATCTCGCTCTCGGCCCCGCCGGAGCCGTCACCCGCGATGCGAAGCGCCGTGCTCGTGTCGAAGCTGAGATCGGTGATCTCCGTCTTGACGCCGGTCTTGAAGCCCAAGGTGGTGGTCGATAGCAGGATCGACTCGTCAGTGGTGCTGGAGGTGTCGCCGTAGCTGAGCGTCTGCCCGAGCGAGAAGCGCAGCGACCGCGGCAGTTCCTGTTCCTGCGCGAGCAGGGGGCCCACCACGGTGAGCGGCAGGGCCGAGATGGCGAGAAAGCCAGCAACGCGAGATTTCATCTGGATCGGTCTCCGACGCAGCCGAGCGTCATTCGAACAAGCGACGCTGCGGCACGACGAGCACGTCGCCGTCGAGGATGGTGAAGTTGCTCACCAGCGCCGCGCCGCGCAGCAGGGCGTCGTAGTTGACCAGAATGATCTGCGTGGTGCCGTCGATGTTGGTGCGGCGTAGCTGCAGACGCTTGGTCGCGGCGAAGGGGCCGAAGTCACCGGCCACGGCCAGGAACTGCAGGAGCTTGGTGCCTTCGGGCATCGACCGCACGCCGGGGTTGCCGATCTCGCCGGTTACGAAGGCGGTGACGACCGGTTCGACCCGCTCGGGCTGGGGCGGGACCTCTTTAGGCACGGCAAGAGCGGCGACGCCGACGAAGACGGTTGGTGCCACGGCGAAGTTCGGCGCCAGCGCGGTCGAGATGTTGCGCTCGATCTGGCTGAGCGACCGGCCAGCGGCCTGAATTGTGCCCGCGAGCGGAACGTTGATCGTCCCATCAGGCAGCACGAAGGTTTGTCGGTTGATCGAAGGATCTTCGAGCACTTCGATGGTCACCGTGTCGCCCGGCTTGAGCTGATAGTTCTGCGCTGAAGCGCTGATGGTGGTCAGCAGCAGCGCGGCGACCGCGAATAGGATTTTCATGACTCGACCTCAAGCTTCAACTGACGGGGCTGAACACCCCCTTTGGTTCTGACTAAGCGATAAACGGGTCAGCGCACAGGACTGCCTTGACCGGACGGGCCGGACAACCGGCCCTGTCGCAGCGCTACAACAGGTTATCCGTGATCTCTCACTGTGCCGAAGCGTCATCCGACGGTGCATTCTCCGAGGGAGCCGAAGGCGCGGTCGAGTCGGATGTCTCAAGCCGATCGCGTGCCGTCTCCACCGCCTTTGCCACCGGGCTATCCGCAGGTGCCAGTTCGCGGGCGCGCTCCAGCACCTCGCGCGCTTCGTCCCGCCTCCCGGCTTCGATGTAGGCAAGGCCAAGATGAAGCTGCGTTTCGGGGTGGTCGGGCATGCCGGCGGCGGCGGGCTCGAGGTAGGCCAGCGCCTCTTCGACATCTCCGCGACGCAGCGCGATCCAGCCATAGGTGTCCTGCAGGGGCGGAATCTCGGTATCGCGCAGGCGGCGTGCGATGACTTGTGCTCGCTCAAGAGCTTCCGGGCTTTCATCCGTCGTGGAGAGCAAGCTGGCGAGGTTGTTGGCCACGAGCAGGTTCGAGCTGTCCTCGGCGTAGAGGCCTTCGTAGATCTCGATGGCTCCGGCGAGATCGCCACGCGCTTCGGCGCGATTGGCCTGCATCAGTCGCAGGCTCGGCTCACCGGTCGCCTCGATCCCCGCAGCGATCACCGCATCCGCCTCATCCTCTTTTCCCTGATCGAGCAAGGCCAGCGCAAGGGCCTGGTGGAAGCGGGGCATCTCCGGAGACGCCTCGATCAGTTCGCGATAGGTGGCGATCGCGGCTGCTTCATTCCCCGTGGCGAGGTCGAGACCAGCTTGCAGGAACCGGTATTCGACGCTCTCAGGCTCCCGCTCGAGCTGCGCCTCGAGATAGGCCTTGGCCTCGTCGATTTTGTTCTCGCGCAGCATGTTCTGGATCACCAGCGCTGCGGCTTGGGGACCCGCCGCGCCCGTGTCGAGCATCTCCTGCAGATAGGCGTTGGTCTCGTCGAGCCGGTTCTGACCCTGCAGCGCGGCCGTGCGCAGCCCAAGGGCGGTCTGTTGCGCCTCCGGGTTCTGAAACTGAGCGAGCCGCGTCGCGATCTCTTCGACCCGGCGCCAATCCTGTGTGCGGAGGAAGAGCTGGCCCATTTCGATCAGCAGCGGATAGGCGCCCGGATTCCGCCGCAGCGATGCGGCAAGCACCTGCTCGGCTTGGTCAGGTTGATCGCGCTGAACCAGAAAGCGGGCGTAGTTGGTTGCCGTCTCGGGGGTGTAGTTCGACGATTCCACCGCGAGCGACAGGCGCTCCCCCGCGAGTTGGTAGTTGCCCTCGCGCTCGTGGGCCTCGGCCATGAGCGCGAGCGTTTCGACGTCTCGGGGTTCCTGATCGAGCGCGACGCGCAGCGCGGCGATGGCCTCGCCGGTCTTGTCGGTCTCGATCAGCCAACCGGCGCGCATCTTCAGCGCCCCGACGTTCGACGGATCCTGTGTAAGCACCTCTTCGATCAGCGCACGCGCGCCAACTTGGTCGCCTTGGCTTTCAAGCACCCGCGCCAAGGTGATCCGGATCCTGTCCGTCTGCTGAGAGGGTTCAGCGGATTCGGTGATCTCGCGCAGCAGGGCCACCGCTTCGTCGATGCGGCCCTCCTGAAGCATCAGACCGGCGCGCAGGCTGCGGAAGAGGTCCTGATTCTCGCCCGCTTCGATCAGCCTGTCGACCTCGGCCATGGCGGCGTTGGGCCCCTGCGTCACGCGCAGGAACTCGACAACCGTGGCCAGCGCCTCATCGCGGTCGGCCGGGTCCGCGCGTTCGACCTCACCACGCAGGAATGCCTCGGCTTCGTCGAGCTTTTCGGCTTCCAAATACCAGCGGATGAGGCGCTGGCGAATGCGCTCGTTCTCGGGAAACTGACGGTAGATCTCCTCGAGGTGGGCGCCGACGTCGTCCGATTGCCCCATCTCGTCGAGCAGTGTCAGCTTCAGCTCATGATAGTTGAGATCGTCGGGCTGCAAGGTGATCGCGCGTTCGACCTCACGCAGCGCCGCCGCCCCATCTTCTGCACGCAGCAAAGCATCGATTCGCACCTGGAGTGGCGGGATCTGGGTGTCGTCCTGAGCCAAGACGATCTCGGCCTGTTTCAGAGCTTCGGCCCGCAGGTCTGCGTTGTCTTCCTCAATGCCCTGCTGATAGTCGACAGCCGATTTGAGCCCCTTCAGGGTCAGGTCGTCGGGGGCGGCTTCCAAGGCGCGCGGCAAGTATTTGCGGGCGTTCGGCCAATCGGTATTGGCGACGGCCAGCGCGCTGAATTCGCTAAGAGCTTCGATATTGTTCGGGAATTGCTGCACCAGCCGCAGATACTGTTTGTAGGCATCGCCGCGCGCGGATGTCTGGTTCAGCAGCCGGGCATAGAGCAGCCGCGCCTCCTCGTGATCCGGGTCGAGCTTGAATACGTTGCGCAATTCGACCAGTGCGCGGGTGGGGTCGCCTGCCTCGGCAAGCTCGACCCCGGATTCGTAGTGACGCGCCGCGCGCTCTTCCGAACTTTCGCAGGCACCGAGGGCCGCCAGCAGGGCAAAGGCCAAAATCGGTTTTCTCAGGGAAGCAGAGACGCGCATGATGATTTAACCCGGGCTACGAATGAGTGCACTTTGCGCAATCAATGCCACAGGCTCTTGATCGATGCGAGGGTCAATGGCGTGGGGTCAGCAGCCCGTTCTTTTCAGCACCACGCCACAAGTTGCGCCGAGGATCGAGATGTCGGTCGTCAGCGACAGGCGTTCGGCATAATCGTTGTCGAACACCGCGCGGCTCGAGAAAGACGAGGCGTTGCGCTCGGAAATCTGCCAGGTGCCGGTGATGCCGGGGCGCAGCGTATAGTAGGCTTCACCGCTATAGAGCGACTTCTGCTCGGGCAGCATCGGCCGGGGACCCACGAGGGACATATCGCCGGTCAACACGTTCAGCAGCTGCGGCAGTTCGTCGAGCGAGCTTGAGCGCAATACCCGGCCAATCGAAGTGATGCGCGGATCGTTGGAAAGCTTTTGCTTGCTGTTCCATTCCTCGCGGCTTGCCCGATCTTCTGCCAGATGCGCCTGCAGCCGTGCCTCGGCGTCGCAAACCATGCTGCGAAGCTTCCACATCGTGAAGGTTCGACCTCCGCGACCGACACGGCGCTGGCGGTAGAAAGGCATGCCTCCATCCTGAACAAAGACCGCGAGCGCGAGCAACAGTACCACGGGAAGCACCGCAGGCAGGCTGAGCAGAACCAGTGTCAGGTCGAGTAAACGCTTGGCATATTGAGAGTAAAACTTGCTGCGCTTGGTCGTGGTGTCGAGGCCCGGACGGGATAGTTCGGGAAAATGAACTGTCATTTGCAAAACTCTCACATGCCTGAGCCTGACGGCCCACTTAATACACTCGCCTCATCGGCCTGCGTGACCATCCAAAAATGCCGGGTCACTTTGAGCGCGCCGATATCGTCCAGCAGCTGGTGCAACATACTTAGCTCACGGGTGCCATGGTGGCAACCAAGTCTCGCCACATTTGTGACCCAATCCGCTGCACAAAACCGAGTAAATTCTAGGGATTGTATCGATAGCGGCGGCAGTGGGCCTGCGCGTGTGCGCGGCGAGGGCGCCTGCATCTTGTCACCGAGCGAACCTTCCCTCGCCATGTTGACTTGAAATCTTGCGGCAGGTGCGAAACAGGGTAGCACGGACCTGCTTTCGAGGGGGTGCGTGGTTGACGGTCGCAACGCGCGACCGGTTTGTATGTATGGGGCTCTCTGCAGGAGTCGTCGAGGTCAGGAGCGCCATGTCCGAGGTCGCCAAAATCTACATGGAACAATTCGGTCTCGATCAGAGGCCATTTTCGCTGGTTCCGGATCCGGACTTCCTGTTCTGGTCCCCGGGTCACCGGCGCGCCTACACCATGCTCGAGTACGGTCTGTATACCGGTGCGCCGATCACCCTGATCTCCGGCGACGTCGGAATCGGCAAGACCACGTTGCTGCACCATCTTCTGAAGCAGGTGGGCGAAGATATCACGATCGGAATGATCGCCAACGCGCATGGCGGCCGCGGCGACCTGCTGCGCTGGGTCTTGATGGCGCTGGACCAGACGACCACGCCGGAGTCCTCCTATGTCGATCTGTTCAAGCAGTTCCAGACCTTTCTGATCGATGAGTACGCGGAAGGCCGCAAGGTCGTGCTCATCTTCGACGAGGCACAGAACCTTGATCGTGAGACACTCGAAGAATTGCGCATGTTCACCAACATCAACGCCAACAAGGACGAGCTCTTGCAGCTGATCCTAGTGGGCCAGCCCGAGTTGCGCACGTTGGTTCGCCGCCCCGACCTGACGCAGTTCGCGCAGCGCATTGCGGCCAGCTTCCACCTCTCGGCGATGGACGAGGCGACCGTGACCGCATATATTCACCACCGGATGGAGCGAGCGGGGGCCGGGCGTAGGATCTTTACTCCGGAGGCCACCTCTCGCATCTTCGGCGCGACCCAAGGCATTCCTCGCCTGGTGAACCAGCTTGCCGACTTCGCCCTCATCTACGCAAGCAGCGACGATCTCGATGAGGTTGATGGAACGACGATAGAAAATGTTCTGCGGGACGGCGTCTTCTTCGCCGGCGTGCTGCGCTTGGAAAATGCTGTAATATGAAATTTGACCTCCGTTACTACCTCTCGATCTTCTTCCGCCGCATCCACTACTTCTTGCTGGTGGCGATCATCGTCTCCGCGGCCGGTACCAGCATCGCCGTGATGTTGCCGCCGGTGTTCGTGTCGCGTGCCGTGCTGCTGATCGAGGGGGCGCAAATTCCCAACGAACTGGCGGCTTCGACCGTAAAGACCGGCCCGGGAGAGCAGGCTGAGATCATCAAGCAGATGCTGCTAACCCGTAACACGCTGCTCGAAATTGCCGACGACTTGCAAATCTATCCCAACCGCAACGGCGTCAATCCGGACGCAATCGTCAGTGACATGCGGCAAAGGGTCGTCATCGACCCGTCCTTCGGCCGCAGTGGCAGCAACACGCTGACTGTCCAGTTTTCGGGGAGCAACCCTCGCAAGGTCGCTGAAGTCACCAATGATCTGGTGAGCCGCATTCTCTCGCAGTCGGTGGAAATGCGCGCCGGTCGCGCGACGCAGACCTCGGAGTTCTTCGAGGATGAGGTGAACAGGCTGAGTGCCGAGATCGATCGCAAGAGCAGAGAGATCCTCGAGTTCAAGCTGGCCAACCAGAACGCCCTCCCCGAATCCCTGACCTATCTTCGCAGCCAGCAGGCATCGCTCCAGGAGCGCTCCTTGCAGCTCCAGCGCGATCGCAACTCGCTCGTCGAGCGGCGTGCCACCCTCGAGGATCTCTACCAGCGCACCGGACGCGTGGCTCCCGTCAGCGAAAACCTGAGCCCTGCACAGCGCGAGTTGTCGCAACTTCAAGCTGAACTCGACAACGCGTTGCTGGTTTATTCCAGCCAGAACCCGAAGGTGAAGGTGCTGCAGGCGCGGGTCGCCGCGCTCGAATCGAGTGTCGCTTCCAATCAGGGGTCGACGCAGGATGACGAGGGACCGAGCCTGTACGAGATCCAGATGGCCGATATCGCGTCACAGCTTGAGCGGATCGATGAAGAGATTGAGCGCAACGCGGATGAAGTGAACTCGATCCAGAAAACGATCGAATCCACGCCCAGCAACTCCATCGCGCTTGAAGAGCTCAATCGCAGCTATTCGGCGTCGCAACAGCAGTACAACGCGGCTCTCGCCCGTCTCTCCGAGGCGCGCACAGGTGAGCGGATCGAAGTGCTATCCAAGGGGCAGCGCATCACCCTCCTTGAGGAGGCGCGTGTCGAAAATCGCCCCGAGCGGCCCAACCGACCGATGATCGCGGCTGCAAGCGTTGGGGGCGGCACCGCGCTCGGGCTTGCCCTGGTGGTGCTGTTCGAGCTTCTCAACTCTTCCATTCGCCGCCCGGTGGAGATCACGAACAAGCTTGGAATCACCCCGTTGGGAACACTGCCATATGTACGGACGCGACGTGAGCGTGCCGTACGTCGAGGGCTTATCAGCGGCGCTTTGCTTTTCTTGCTCATCGGTATCCCAGCCGCCATTTGGGCACTCGACACCTATTACATGCCTCTTGATCTCATCCTGGACCGGCTTGCGGACCGGACAGGCCTGAACGGACTTTTCGTGAAGCTTCGCGGAGGTCCGGGCGCATGAGCTTGGTCCCTATCATGAAGGATGATCGCTGATGGAGCGTATCCAATCCGCGCTGGAGCGCGCTCGATCGAAACGCACAGGTGCACCCGGCCGGAAACCAGCCGAGTCCCGGGTGAGCAAATTGGCGCGGCCTGACGAGGTTCAGGAGCGCTGGGATGCATTGCAGACCTTTGAGCCCAATCCGAAGTTTCTGGCCAAGAATCGGGTTCACACCCTGGAACGGAGCGAGCTGTCCGTGCCACTGGACATGCTGCGCACCAAGGTGCTGCAGTTGATGCGGGACAAGGGCTGGAAGCGGCTGGCTATTACCTCGCCGAACAGCTCATGCGGCAAGACTACGACGAGCCTCAACTTGGCATTCGGTATTGCGCGTCAAGTCGAACACGCACCGATCCTCATCGAGATGGACCTCCGCCGTCCCAATCTTGCGTCAACCTTGGGCATGCCCAAGACTGATCTGCAGTTTTCAAAGGTTCTCGAAGGTGACGCACCGATCGCGTCACAGCTGCGGCGTATTGGGTCCAATTTGGCCGTGGGTGCAAACGCGACCACTGCGCGTCACCCGTCCGAGCTGCTGCAAAGCGACACGATGAAGGCTGCCTTGGAGGAGATCGAAGCGTCTTACGCTCCGAGCTTGCTGATTTTTGATATGCCGCCGATGCTCGTCAGCGACGACATGATTGGATTTGCAGACAGTGTCGATTGTGTGCTGCTCGTTGCAGCGGCCGAAAGCACCACGATCAAGGAGCTTGACGACTGCGAGCGTGAGCTGGGCGAGCGGACCAACGTGCTTGGGGTCGTGCTCAACAAGTGTCGCTACATGGGCAAGGAATACGGCTACAACTACTACGGCTGAGGGTCTCGAAGGGGGGGATGCCATCCTCTTCGAACTTTCATATACTACTCGACATAGAAAAAGGGCCGCTCTCGCGGCCCTTCTTCATATCAAAGGTCTAATGTATCGACCGTATCAGGCGGTCTTGCGACGACGCTTCGCCAGGCCAAGGCCACCGAGGGCGCCCAGCAGCAGCAGACCACCGGCCGGCAGCGGAACCGGGTTCGGGGCGCTATCGGGCTTGTCGAACTCGTAGTCGATTGCCGCGAGCGCGAAGTCCCGAGTGTTCGTCGGGTTATCGTTCGTGCCACCGGCCATGAACTTCAGCTTCGACACCTGCACGGCCTCTGCGAGCTTTTCGGTCTGATAACCGCCGTTATTCGGCTTGTCCCCAAGATCGTTAACAGCAAAGATCTCCAGGATCAGATTGTCGGGGTCGTACACGAAAGCCTTCTCCTGCCCACCAGGCGCCGTCGCGAGGTCAGCGGTTTTAAAGAGGTCAAGAACGTGCACCGCAGTCAGGTAGATCGACTTGGTAAACGTCAGCAAAACGCTTTGGTTTTTGCCAGCAGCCTGGGTAATTTCGTCGTCATTGACGCCAACACCGTCATAGTCACGCTTGAGGCTCAGGCCACCGTTGCCAGCCGCATAGGTGCCATCGGCCGGAGTTTTGTAGTTCAGTTTGCCGCCCGTCGCCGAAAGCGTCCAGGTGGTCATGGTCGGACCGGCGCCGATCGTACCCGTCGGAGCATTACCGGTGTAAACGCTCGCATCGGTGAAATCCAAGCGCGCGGCCGAGGCGCCTGTTGCCGCAGCGACGGCCAGAGCCGAAGCGGTTACGAGAATCTTAAAAGACGCTTTCATATCAAAACCTTTTACTCGTGCTAGCACTATGCCCGGCACTCCCTTGCTGGGAGAATAGCATGTTGCAGGCTGCCGGAAATAGGGGATGCGCATGAAAGGTCGACTTAGTGCCACAAATCCGCCTCTTTCACAAAAATGTCAGAGAGACAGGCCTTTCCAAGGGTCAACTCCTCCAGAGATTGTTTACCTGAGGGCATCAATTTCTCCCTACCGGCACCGCCGTCGCCGCTTCGGATCCGAATCTGGTTGCTTGCGGCTGTGTCATTTGACAATCGGGCGCCGAATCAAATGTGGCCGCCGTATGTCACCGAGAAAAATGCAGGCGCGCTGAGATGACGTCCGTTGTCGGCGATCACCGCGATGTCGATCCGCTGACCCGACAGCGCCCCCTGCCGAAAGACGATCCGCATACTGGCGCCATTGGGTCCCTGCGGAACGAGGCGAACGTTTTCCGGGGCGGTTCCGATGACCAGCCACTCGAACCGAAGGGGACGTTGGTTCGGGTCCGATGTCTCGCTCGACGACAGAATTATCGTGCGGGGTTCATCGCCAGAGTACCAAGTTCTTGCGATCGAGGAGGGCGTGTCGAACCAATAACCACGAGGCGCTGATCCATCCCGTACCAGTTCGTCCGCCTCATGTTCCACCCTCAGTCGCACCATCGGGGGGATGTCCTCAGGCGCGATCGATTGGGCCAAGGCCATCATTCGCACCGGCTGTATTGCGTCCGCATCGAACACCGCAGGGTGGGCCTCTCCGGATAGATAGGCGCTCCGGCTGCGAACCCGCAACTGCGCGCGTCGGAACACCATCTGCACCGTCGGGGCGAGAAGCTGCTCCCGTTCGAGCCGCGCGAGGGTCTCCGGGCGAAACGCCGCGATGGTCATTGCGATCGCTTCGAGGAACGGGCGGTCGCTGTAGGATGAGCCCTGGCTGATCAGCATGTAGGGCCAGTTCGCCGGAAACAGGTCGGCCTCGTCGTGGTCGCGGTGCTCGGGGTAGACGTAGATGTGATTGAGCGCGTAGCTTGCATAGGCGCGCTGCGGTTCTGGTGGGTGTGTCATTGCGTGGCGAGGCAGGCTTCTTGCGTCCGGCCCGCTCGTGTAGGCGGTCGATGAGTTGCCGATCACGATCCGGTCGAAGAGCAGCGCTCCGGCAAGGCCATAGCCGAGCCCTTTTGCCCGCAATACATCATCATAACGTATCCGCGTGATCTGCGGAAAAGCGGTCGGGGGCAGCTCGGAATGCCCGTCATCGCGATTGTCGTAATAGACGGAATCGAGCCCTGCGGCACGACCACTGGCGGCCAGGCGGCGCAGGTAGCGCGCCGCGTCGTCGTCACGCTCGGGGTCGATGATCGGCTGCGGCTCGCGCTCCGGCGGTTCGGGGAGATGGGCGATGGTCAGATAGGGCGCGACCCTTGCCAGGCGTAAGGTGCCGTCGAGCATGACGCTGCGCGGAGCCGGACGGCCCTGCGCAGATACAGGATCGGGCCAAGCCGCGGGCAGCGCACCCAAGGCCGCGAGGGCCACGCCGCCCAGAAAGGCGCGTCGACCCGGTCCCACGGCGTCTTGCCCCCGACCGGTATCCGACCATAAGTTGTCACGGTTCAGGAGCACGGCCGATCGGCCTTGTATCCGGGCGCGGGTGTATGGAGTTCTCTGTCTCATGAAACATGATGTTCACCGCCCGGCGGCAATGCCAATATCCATCGTCATCCCCCACCTCAATCAGCCCGAGGCGTTGGAGCGCGGCCTGCGCGCCTTGGTGCCGCAGCTTGCCGAGCAGGACGAGATCATCATCGTCGACAACGGGTCGGGCCAGTTGCCGCGTGAGGTGTGCGATGCCTTTCCCGGCGTGCAACTCCTTGAAGAGGCGCAGCCGGGGCCGGGACCCGCGCGCAACACCGGCGTCGCAGCGGCGCGCCACGATCTGCTGGCCTTCATCGATGCCGACTGCGTCGCGGGCGAGGGGTGGCTCGACACGATCCGTGCGCGGTTTGCGCAACCCGAGGCGCAGATCCTTGGTGGCGATGTACGCATTTTGCTCGTCGACCCGGCCCGACCGACCCGGATCGAAGCCTACGAGAGCGTCTATGCTTACCGGATGGACCGCTACATCCGCGAGCAGGGCTTTACCGGGACCGGCAATCTTGCGGCGCGGCGTAGTGTGATCGAAGCGGTTGGCCCCTTTGCCGGGGCAGGGGTGGCCGAGGATCGCGACTGGGGCCAGCGGGCGACGCGGGCCGGTTATGTCATAACCTATGTCGCGGAGATGCAGGCGTTTCATCCCGGCCGTGACAGCTTTGCCGAATTGCGCGCCAAGTGGGACCGACATACCGCGCATGATTTCGAAGGCGCAAAGCAGCGTCGCGGCGGACGGGCAAAGTGGGTCGCCAAGACGCTGGCGATGGGGGTGTCGCCCCTGGCAGAGATCCCCCGTGTGCTCGCATCGGACCGGATCCGCGGCCCGCGCGTGAGGCTCGAGGCGATCGCCTGTCTTGCGCAGATCCGTTTCTACCGGATGCGGGTGATGACGCGGCTGCTTCTGCGGGGTGGGTCCGACCGGCTGGTGGAGCAGTGGAATCGCCCGGACCCGCGGTGAAACACCTTGCGCACGACGTTGTCTCCTTGTCCTCGCCACGGCACGGCCATAGTCCTTCGCGGATACCGGTTCATGTCGGGTCTGAACAGCGAGTCACACACGGAGTAGCAGGCGTGCAATTGCGACACCCCGAGAGTTTCGAAGGTCAATTCCTGATCTGCGCCGATACCGATGCATTGTCGCAAACCGCGACGCATCGTCTGGCTCGGACCGCGCTCGCCGTGCAGGCGCCGCTGCCTGTCGTCACGGTCGAAGACGCCGCCGGGCGACCTGTCGGCCTGCTGCTCGGGGTGCCGATCTCCGAGGGCGGGAAGATATTGCGCGACCGGCACACGCTCGACCTCCACTGGTCGGGGGACGTCGACGCGTTGGTCGAGAGCGAGATCTACGCTCTTGCGGGGAGCTTTGTCTTCCTGCTGGACGACGGCGATCACCGTCGCCTCTACCTCGATGCCTGCGGCTCCTTGTCCGCGGTCTATGATCCCGAAGGCCGTCGCGCCGCAGCCACCAGTCTGCAGCTTCTCGACCCCGACGAGGCGCAGACGCGCTTTCGCGCGCGCATGTATGACGAGCTGCATATTGCGCGCGACGGATGGTTTCCTGCCGGGCTGACCGCGCATGAGGGCATCTGGCGCCTCATGCCCAACCATTATCTCGATCTCGACAGCTTCGAGACGCAGCGCCACTGGCCCCGCGAACCGATCGCGCGAGCGCCTGCGCCCGAGGCGGCGTGCAGCACGATCCTGTCGGAGATGCGGCGCACCATGTCGGCCGCCGCGGCCGAGGGACCGGCTTATGTCTCGCTCACAGCCGGCAACGAGACGCGAATGCTGGTCGCAGCCGGGCGCGAGATGCGCGACGCGTTCACCTTTGTCACCGTGCGGGCCGAGGGGGTAGAGCTTGATCGCATCCGGGCCGAAGAGCTGGCAGCGCGGTTCGATCTGCAGCATCGGATCATTCCGCTGCGCGAAGCGAACGGCTCGGCGGCTCAGGAGTGGCACGCGCGAACAGGCTACACCTTTGGTGGGCCCCATATGCGCACGCATCCGACCACCCATTCCCTGCGCGACCGCGAATTCTTCATCGGGGGGCTCGGGGGCGAGATCGGCCGTGGCTTTTTCTGGCGCGGCACCGATGACGACGGCACGACGCTCGACTCGGACGGGCTCTGGGCCCGCATGGGCCTGCCGCCACAGCCCGAGGTTCTGCCACATGTTGCGCGCTGGCTGGACGGCGTTCGCCATCTGCCGACGCTGCTGCAGCTCGACCTTGCCTACCTGGAACTGCGCATGGGATGCTGGGGCTTCGCCCCGAGCTATGCATCGGTCACGCCGCTGCGCCTGCATCCGTTGATTTCGCGGCGTAGCTTCGTGGCGATGCTGTCCCTGCCGCCGGACTGGCGGCGCATGCAGGACCGGTCGAACCGGATGATCCAAGCGGTGGTTCGACAAGGATGGCCCGAGCTTCTGGATCTTCCGATCAGCCGCTATGGTGACTACCGCGACCGCACGGGTCTCGTGCTGCGCGCCCTGCGTCAGCCGCATCTGGTCACCAAAAAGCTCAGAAAGATGTTCGGATGACCGCACCTGCCATGAATGCCGATGCAGGCACCGATCTGTCGATCATCATCGTCAACTGGAACACCTTGGAGCTGACACGGGACTGTCTCGTCACCGTCATGCAGGGGCTGGAGGGGGTGAGCACCGAGGTGATCGTCGTCGACAATGCCAGCGACGATGGGTCGGCCGAGATGATCGCGCGCGACTTTCCGCAGGTCGAGCTGATCCGCAACGACGAGAACCGCGGTTTTGCCGCCGCGAACAATCAGGCGATGGCGCAAGCGCGCGGGGACTTCGTCTTGTTGTTGAATTCCGACACGCTGGTGCATGGCTCGGTCCTACCCGACAGCGTCGATTGGCTGCGGCGTCACTCGGACGTCGGCGCGATGAGCTGTCGGGTGCTCAATCCGGATGGCACGGGCCAGCGGGTCTGTTCGATGTTTCCCTCGCTGCTCAACCTCTCCCTCGACGTCTTTGGCCTGTCGCGGCTGCGTCGTCCGCGGTTTTTCGGGCGTTACCAGATGCGCCACTGGCAGCGCGACGACGAACGCGAGGTCGAGACGGTTTCGGGTTGCTTCTTTCTGGTGCGCCGGACGGTCATCGAGCAGGTCGGGCGCTTCGACGAGGCCTTCTATTTCTTCGGGGAGGAGGTCGATTGGAGCTGCCGCATCCGCGCGGCGGGCTGGAAGCTGTTCCTGTCGCCGGTCGGCGCGATCACCCATCTCGAAGGCGGATCGCAAAAGCGGCTGAGCCATCGGCGCAACGTGCTGCTCTCGGGCGCGCTGGTCCGGCTTCACCTCAAGCATCGGGGCCGGGCTTCGGCGATCGCGGCCTATCTGCTGATGTTCCTGTTCAACGCCTCGCGCGCCGTCAGTTGGAGCCTCGCCTCGTTGGTGTCGCGCTCGCCCCGAATTCACGAAAAGGGGCGCTACTTCCGCGCCGTGCTTGCGAGCAGCCGCGAAATCTGGCCCGAGACCGCCCGATGAAGGTCGTTCTCCTGTCGCCGGGCTTCGACGGCACCGATGTCGGCGAGGCCTATGTGGCGTTCAAATGGGCCGAGGCCTTGTCGACGCGTGTCGAGCTGACGGTGCTAGCGCTGCAGCGGGCGGGTCGGCCCGCCTTGGCCGCGCAGCTTCCCGGTGCCGAAGTGGTGACCTGGCCCGAGCCGCGCCTGCCGCGGCGCGCCGAGCGCATCAACGCGATGCTAAAGCCTGCATGGCCACTTCTACACCGTCATGTGAACCGTTGGCTGCGCGATCGGATCGCCGAGGGGCGGTCTTTCGACGTCCTGCATCAGCTCATGCCGCAGGCGGCGCGATACCCCACACCCCTGCGTGGCCACGGCATTCCCTATGTCATCGGGCCGCTGGGTGGCGGGCTTCCGACCCCGCCGGGTTTCGTGGCCGAGACCGGCTCCGCACAATGGTTCACCCGGCTGCGCGCTCTCGACCAGATGCGCCTGCGGCGCGATCCGTGGCTGCGGCGCAGCTATGCCGAGGCGGACCTCGTGCTCGGCGTCGCGCCTTATATGAAGGATATCCTTTCGCCGGTGCCGCTCAGGCGGTTCGAGCCGGTTCTCGAGCTTGGAATCGACGGTCTGGCGCCGCCGAGAGCGCCCGCGACGGGCGCAGGTCTGCGGCTTTTGCACGTCGGGCGCGGCGTGCGCACAAAGGGATTGCGCGATGTCGTGCGCGCAATGGCCCACCTGCGGGACCGCCCCGACATCACCCTCACTTCAGCCGGGGCCGGCGAAGAGATCGCGCTGGCCCGCGCAGAGGCAGGCCGCCTCGGTGTCGCAGACCGGATCACATTTCTGGGTCGGGTGCCGCGCGACGAGGTGGACCGTCTCTATGATGAGGCTGATATTTTCGTGTTCCCCTCGTTCCGCGAGCCTGCTGGCGGCGTGCTATACGAAGCGCTGCGGGCCGGGCTACCGGTGATCTCGGTGGCCTATGGCGGGCCTGACTTCATCCTGAACGACGACTGCGGGATCCGCATTCCACTCTCGACGCCCGAGGCCTTGTCGCGCGATATTGCACAGAGCGTGGCAACCCTTGCCGATGACCCCGAACGTCGGTCCCGGATGAGCAAGGCAGCCCACGCCAAAGTGGAGGCAGACGGCCTCTGGCCTCGCAAGGCGGAGCTGATGATGGGGCTTTATTCGGAGCTTTTGCCTTTGCGACCCTTCTCGACCGCGTGAACCAGAACCGCGCGGAGTTTGGCTACCTGTTTGTCAGTATCGAAATTCTCGACAACACGCCTGAGGCCTGCTTGGCCCATGCGTTCACGCAGGCCTGCTTCAAGAGCAAGTTGCTTCATTCTTTGGCCGAGCGCCGAGACATCTCTTTGTGGCGTAACGAAGCCGGTTTCGCCGTCGATGACCTGATCGAGAAGACCACCAAGATCGGACACGATAACTGGTCGTCCGACAGCGGCAGCTTCCGCGACTGTGACGCCAAATCCTTCTGACCAGCCACCCACCTCGAGAGAGTGCTGGATCAGCACATGCGATTGCTCGAGAATGCGATGCACAGCCTTCGATGTCTGAATGCCGACAAAAGTGATCCTATGCTCTACTTTGAGCTCTTGTGCTATTGCGGCGAGACGTGAACGTTCGGGGCCATCACCGACGATCGTAAGGTGAGAATTATCTGGTATGGTTGCCAAAGCACGGATTACGATCTCTGTGCCTTTTTGTGGCACCAGCCTTCCGATCGTAACGAATTCAACTTTACCGGCGTGCTCTTTCTGAGGGGTGGAAGCGAAATCCGAAACTGGAACGCCGCATGGAATGATGTGGATTCTTTGGGGGTCGGCTCCCAATTCAAGGAGCTGATCTTTCTGTGCAGACCCCACGCAAATCAATGCAGAGAACTGCTCCAGATTGCGCTCCAAGCTTTTGCGATACCAACCGATCCTCAACATTGAAGACAGATCCAAGCCATGGAAATGTACGACGCAGGGGATTTTCAGTTGTTTGGCAAGGGGCAGCATTCTGAGCCCCGTATGCCCGAAGTGGGCCAGTATCGCGTTTGGCGGTTGTCCGCTAAACGCAACTCTGGTCAAGCTCGTTACCTCTTGTCGATCGGCACCATAGTAATTTCCGGTAGCCCATCTTTTCGCCCGATGTAGCCATCGCGATCGCCCCAAGTCGCCGAGACCCGGCAGGGGAGAGGATAGGATCGTACAACGGGCGTTATTTTCCGGCTCTTGCGATAGATCGTTCCAAGTCAGGATGTGTTGTATATCAGTGTCCAAACGGGAGATCTGGCGCTGCAGCCATATCTCGGATGGCGCGCCGATCTGCGGAGCAGCGAGCCAAAGCTTTAACGATTCCAACGCCTCAGGCACTTCGCCCACTTTTATCCATTAGGCGCTTCAGGCGTTGTAGCGCGCGTCGTGGCAAATAGGCACCGACCCTAAGAGCAAGGCGGTAGCTTTCGTATCGATCCGGGCGATACGGCTCACGACCTGCTCGGTGTGCCAGTTCCTGGTCTGCGGCAAGGAATAGTTCCAGACGTGGCATGAGACGCCCAACCCGTTCGGAAACGGGATTCGCCAGTTTGGAGTAAAGGCGGAAATTGCGATGAAACATCGGCGCGTGAATAATTCTGGGTGCGGAAAATCGCCCGATTTTCCAGCCCCGCATAACCTCCGGCCAAAGCATATTGTATTCTTCAGGAAGTGTCGCGATTCTCAGGTCGCCGGCCCAAAGAAGCTCGCGGAGCGTCGGCTGATCTCGACCCGTCCCAAAATCTTGTACGGCCTGTTTCCAATCGTCGAGAAACTCTTTTGTCGCATCTGACTTGCGGATGGCAATCACGCCACCATTCATTGTAGGAAAAGAATTTGGCAGTGGTGTCTTCCAGTAGACGCCGAAGTGCGTGTTCCGGACCGGGTCATGCGTGAGAGCAATATCGAACCGATCAAGGACAGTGAAGACGTCAGAGATATCTGCGAGAACGATTAGGTCGGAGTCTAGGTACAAAGTCCGGTCGAAACGCGATGCCTTGATTGCGTCGATCTTCGACCTGACCCATGCATCGTCAAGAACGTGAACCTTGTCAAATGCGTCGGAGTCCCGAGGCTTGTCACTGAAAAGGTCGATTGGGATGGAGGGAGAGTGGCGTTTGACAGAGCGGGCAGCTTGTTGTGCTAGGAAGAAATAGTGGTCTGCTCCGGTCGCAACAAAAACAATACCGCAATTCGGGGTGCTAGAATTCGTCATAATGAGCTTTCGCTTTCTGGCGCGCAAAAGTGAATTTTTTCAATTGACACGTGCCATGGAACGGAACGCCGTGTTGCTTTGTACGAGCTCATCGTATCGACCAAAATCGGCTATTTTGCCTTTTTCAAGTAGATAGATGGTATCGCAATCTTCGACTGTGCTTAGGCGGTGCGCGATCATGATGATTGTCTTCTTTCCACCAAGGTTGTGCACCGCTTCCATGACTGCGGCTTCGGTAAGGTTGTCGAGTGCGGAAGTCGCCTCGTCGAGGATAAGGATGTCCGGGTTGTGGTAAAGCGCCCGGGCGATGCCTATACGCTGCCGCTGCCCACCTGACAGCCGGATGCCACGTTCGCCGACTTGCGTCTCGTACCCGTTCGGAAGCTCTTTCATGACGAAATCGTGCAGCTCTGCTACCCGCGCTGCCCGCATGACAGCGTCCATGTCGACTTCAGCCTCGTCTTGGCCGAACGCAATGTTCGCAGCGACGGAATCATCTGCAAGAAAGATCTGTTGCGGCACGTAGCCGATTGAACGCTGCCAAGAACGCCGGTTCTCGTTGGTAATCGGAACCCCATCCGCCAGCACTTGGCCACGGTTGGCATCCAACAGGCCAAGGATCAGATCGACCAGCGTGCTCTTTCCCGCGCCGGTGCCGCCGACAAGGCCAATGACGCTTTTTGCCGGGATCGTCATGGAAATATCATGCAAGGTGTCTTGTTCGGCCTGCTCGAAACGGAAGCCGACATTTTTGACGGTCAGCGCATCTCGCAGCCCCAGCGGGGTGACATCATTCGAGATCGCGGCCGGTTTCGAGGTCCCTTGGTGCCGACGGATCTCGGCGAGGTCATTGATCACGTTGTCCAGCGTGGTCTGACCCATCCGCAACGAGGAAAAGGTCGAAAAGAGCGACTGGAGGGCTGGAAACATGCGGGAACCTGCGACTGCCACAAGACCGAGGGTCGGCAGCATGCCCCGAATATCGCCATCGCTGCGGATGAGCAGCATGAGGATCAGAAGGATCATGCCACCATAGGCGAAGGCTTCGAGGCCGTATCGAGGCATTTGCTGGATAACCAAGCCTTTGGCCTGCATATCAGCCATGCGATAGGCTTGCCGGCGAAACCGGCGGTCCACCGTATCCTCCAAGCCTAGAATTTTGATGTCCTTGATGCCCCCCGTCGCCTCTTGGGCTATTTGAAAGCGCTGGCTATTCGCCTGAAAGCGACGTTTACCAATGGTAAGCAGCTTGCGGCGCGTGATGGTGTAGGTGACCATGTAGCTGCCGCCGAGCAGTATCATCGCCCCGATCGCAACACCCGGTTCCATGACAAACAACAACACCGTGATGCTGGTGACTGTCGCAACGGTGGCCAGAAGACTCATCGCTGGAAGCATGCTGTTGCGCACCATGCCATCCACCTCGCCCAAGACGACCTTAGAGATATTGGAACTGTTGCGGTACAAAAACCAGCTGTACGGCTGGAAGAGATAACCCCGCATCATCGTGGTTGAAATGCTGAAAGCCCGCATCACGCTGAACCGCGAGACCGCGTAAGTGGTCAGGGCCTTGAAACCGATGTTGAGCAGCGCCACGGCAAGCATCACTGATCCCAACGCCACCAAAAAGGAGAGGTCAGTTGCGAAGCCTCCTACCCGATACAGGTAGGCGAAAATATGGTTCTCCCGCAGCATCTCGGGGTTCGCAATGACTTGCAGAAACGGAAGGATTGCTGCCGCACCAGCGGCCTCGAGCAAGCCACTGATGACGGACATCAGGGCCAACGCACCGAACTGAAAGCGTTCACGCCGGTCGAGCAGTTGGAAAAGCTTTTTGTAAGAGTCGATCATGTGCGTGAGCGGTTCCTCGGGACCGGGGTGGTCTGCCTAGAATAACGTGGCGTGTTCAGATCGGCCCGTTTCGTATCTGATGGCCGTCGAGGTTCGGGTTTCGGGGCTGGCACGCGGGCATAGCATGTGCCACTCGGCACTCTTGCCGGTCTGTCGCGAGTATCTGCGATTGCGTCGTCCGTCGATGGATCGGTTGTCAGGGCCACCTTGGCCGGCTCATCGGGTTGTGGCGTATAGAAACATGCACCTATGCCGATGAAGAAGGTCACCATAACGGACACTGCGCCCCAAGCGTGCACTGTGCTCAGCGTGAAGAAGAGACCGAACACGGTGATTAGATAGGCAGTACGCATCTGCGATATCTTGTGGGTGCCTGGTTTGCACCGCAGGACCCTGAAGGTATTGAGTGCTGCACCGCCAAGGAGCAGAATAATTGCCGGAAGACCGTGCCGCATTGCGGTCAGGAGCCAGAAGTTGTCGACCGAACCGCGCATCCACGAGGCCCTAACCCAATCGTTCAGGCCGATTCCGAAGTAGGGGTGGCGCCACACCTCATCTGTTCCGTATCTCCAGATGAAGATGCGAGCCCACGCGGTGCCGGGGCTAAAGGTGAAGGTTTCAATAAAGATCATGAAGGGCGTACGGTTCGACAGTGCGTCGATAACGACATAAGCGATCGAACCTAGCACCAGCAGCAAGATCCAACGGCTCTTGGTGATCTGATCCCAGACGATCAAAGCGGCTTGAAGGATGCCTGACAGCAGTGGGCCCGAAGACATCGAAAAGCAGGTCATCGCCAATGTGAGACCGCCTTTCCACATGCCACGGCCCAATCGGTCCGAGTTCAGGTAGAACAGGTTCGCGATTCCGAAAGAGCAGAAGAGCCCCCACAGGATGGAACTGGGAAACACCACCTGCGTGCGCGAGAGCCCCATACGCCATTCGTTCAACTTGCTCACCGAAGGGGCGAATTTGCGGATCACCTCGACGATGATCATTCGTCCGGTGAAAAACTCGAACAAGGCAAAGGGCAGGAGTATCATCAGGATGATAAAGAAGATCTGAAATGTCTTCTCATACTGTGCAGGGGTGCGGACCAGTATTCGTCCGGTCAAATAGCCGCCGACCAGTTCGATCATGAGACTGCCGCCAAACGCGATCCGCTCGGTGCCATGGACCGCATACAAAGATACGAAGACCCATACCCCGAAGAGGATCATTGCCACGTCTACCAGCGTCACGCGACCGGCCTTCCCGGCCAAGAGCTGCAGCAAGAACGGGACGGTAACGATCACGAGATAGAGGCGGTAAGGACCCATCGCCAACCCGCCGACCATGAAGTTCACGGGTAGAGTGAGACTTAGAAAGAACAACCACATCATCAAGCTGCTACCTGCGGATGCGGCTGCACGCGACGGGCTGACCGACGTCTGGGTAGGAAGGATGGTCGCGTCAGCCAACGGGGGTCTATCCTAGATGTGCAGCCAAGGCCTGCGTTCCAGTTTCCATATCTACAGAATATGGCCTTCTCAAGGGCGACCCGGTGCGTCGGATCGAGCGAACCGACGCACCGGAATGACCGAACCTAGCCTGCTCCACTGTGGTGGCCACAAGAATCCCGAGGTCGCGATCGTGTGCTTGCATACGACTACACTTTCTCCTCGCCACCGGCTAAGCAATTCCAAACAAGGCGGATAGGAGCACGCATGCGTTACGGAGATCTTGTCAGCGTGATCGTCCCGCTTCACAATCGAGCGCATCTGTTGCGGCGTTCGGTCGGCAGCCTGATCAGCCAGAGTTATCGCAACCTCGAGATCCTGCTGATCGATGATTGCTCCACCGACGATCCCGCCGCCGTCGTGGCAGCGCTCGATGATCCGCGGGTGAAGCTGATCCGAAGAGAGCGCAACGGCGGTGCCAGCGCAGCGCGCAACACCGGGATCGCACTGGCGAAAGGCGGGATGATCGCGTTTCACGACAGCGACGATATCTGCGTCTTCGACAAGATCGAGAAACAGGTCGAGGCTCTGACCGCGCTGCCCGAGGAGTATATCGGCGTCTACACGGTGGCGCTGTTCTATGGGCAGGCAGAGGAAGCCGATTACGCCGAGATCACGAGCCATCTGCGGCCAACCCCCGGCAGTTCGCCACTCAGCGGCGACATGTACAGGCGCACAGTTGCAGGCAATGCCATGAACCTGCCGACGATGCTGCTGCGCCGTTCGGCCGTGGAGGCCGCCGGGGGGCTCGATGAGAGGCTTGGCAACAACAACGACTGGGATCTCGCGCTGAGGCTGACACGGCTGGGCAAGTTCCATTTCATTCCCGAGCCGCTTTACCTCGTTCCCTCTCCGATACGCGCTGCGGGCAACGCCGGCCGGATCTCCAAGTCGCAGAAGTTTCATGCCAAAAGCTTCGCCTTCGTGACGGGCAAGCTGCGTCGGGGCGGCGAACGTTCGCCGGAACTGGCGGGGCATTATTCGACTGCGGGTGGCCTGCTGCTGCGCGAACGCCGGCCGCGCTTCGCCCGCCGTTACCTGCGCGCCGCGCTCGGCATCACCCCATTGCACATGCGCAGCCTGCGGCTCTACGCCATGAGCTTTCTGCCGGGCCTCTATCCGGCGCTGCGTCGTATCCGCAGCCGCGTGTCGCCGCGCTGAACCTAACCCCACACTTTTGCTGCACGGAGTAGTCGGATGCCTGCCACGTTGCCCCGGTCTGGAACGCTACGCCTTCTCGGGGAGGGCCGAGTCGGTGAAACGCTCGAACTGCAAGGTGAGATCGGTGCGGATCAGCCCAGCCAATGGTTGCGCGACGGGATGCCGATCCGCGGCGCGACGGCGCGCAGCTACAAGGTGCTCGAGGCCGATGACGGAGCGGATCTGACCTGCGCCATCGGTCACGGGTCACGCCGCGCAGGAAACGTGCAAATCGCCCCGGCACGTCCGGTTCGCAGCGCGCCCCCGCGTGTCACGAACACGCTCTTCGACGAGATTCTTGATCAGGATAGCGGCACCTTCGAGCTTGATCCGAACGATTTGTTCGAAGGCCTGGCCATGCGCTTTTCGGTGAGCGGTCCGGGGCTGCGCCTGTCTGCGGACGGCAGCATTGTCATGATCGATACTCATGACGAGCTTTCAGGAGCGGACGTCGCCATCGAAGCTCGGAATTCGGGCGGTGTGGCACGGGTGGCTTTCCGTCTGACCGTGGAGCCGGTCGCGCCCGGAGAAGGCCATGTGACGCAAGAGATGTGGCGGCTGAGCGCGGATGGTGCCGGGATCGACATTCTGGAGCTACCGCGCGCGGGGCGTGAACCGGTGCGCGCGCTCGAAATCGCGTTCGGGACGACGCCGTCGGCCCCGGTGAGATTGCCGGCGCGGACCGGTCGGATCGCGCTCGACCTTCCGCCGGGCCCGGTCTGGCTGCGTGCGGTGCTCGACCGCGGTCATGGACCATGGTGTCGGTCTCGGGCAGAAGGAGCCGCGGAAGCAGTTTGCGTCGAACCTTCGCGTATTCGGGGGCGACGCTTTCAACCCGGTGAAACCCTTTTGGCTGATCCGGGGGTCATTCAAGGAGCTGGGCCACAGGGCCCGACCATGCGCTGGCTCCGCGACGGGGTCGAAATCCCCGGCGCCACCGAGGTCACCTACCGGCTGCAGCCCTTGGATGTGGGTGCGCATCTGCAATTCGAACTAGTTGCGGGCAGCGCGATCGACAGCGTCGATCTGCCCGAGATCTCTGCGGCCGACCCCCGTTGGGAAACTCGGTTCGAGACCCAGGCCGACGTCGATGCCTGGTCGACGAACGACCGCCGCACCACCTTGTCCTTGCAAGAGCCTGACGCGGGCCTGCCGACGGCCGCGGGTCAAATGGCCATGGAGGTAATTGGCGACACCAGAAGCAAGAACTATCCCGAAGCGTTTCTCGATTTCGAGGTCGAGCCGGAGACGCGGTATCGCTTCGAGATCGATCTCGCTGGCAAAACGCACGGCACCCTTACCCGGTTCAGAGCCGGAACACCGGGCGATCCGAGCGCCAACACCAAGGCCGACAACGGCCGAGATTACTGGGGCAAGTCCGGCGGGACCTATTCGGGACGGTTCGGGGCAAGTTTCGAAACCGCTCCGGGGCAGCGGTTGGTACGTCTTTCGGTGGCGATGCCGCCTCAACCCGGCGCGGTGACAACCCTCGAAGGGGTGGCGTTGGAAAACCTCGACGCCGGGCCCGGTCCCCTCCCGATCCAAGGGAAGGGCGGCGTTCAGGCGCAGCCCGAGGACGCGGCGGTTTACTTCATCGATTACCGCGATGGCGACAACTCCGCAGATGGGTTGAGCCCCGAGACCGCCTTCCGGACGGCCCCTTGGGTCTTCATTCCTCCCGGATCGGAGCTGATCTTCAAAGGCGGGGTGCGCTACCGGGAGCCGATCACGCTTGGCAATGACGGCACGCCGGATCTGCCGATCACCTTCGACCTGACCGGCGAGCGCTTTGGCTCGGGGCCGGCGGTGCTCGATGGCAGCCAGATCTTACAAGGTCTCGCGCCGGTAGAGACGGACGGCAACCGGCTCGTCGGTCCGTGGCCGCAGGGGCAAAATCCTCTTTCTGCGGGGATATACCAAGGTGATGTCAAGCTGGCCCTGTGCCAGTTGCCGACACCGTCGGACCTGCAGTTTCCCTCCATGACCTCCGAGTATTTCCGGGCAGAGGAGATGACCGCAACCCGGGTCACCAGTTCCGAATTCGCCGCGCTGCACGCGGTCGAGGATCTGACGAAGAACACTTGGCTGCGGCTCTGGGGCGGCGCCAACGCGCTGGCCGATATCCGGATCGCGGCCTTCGACGGGGTCGATACCGTCACCCTTGCCGCCCCGTTCAAACCCTACAAAGAAGCAGATCGCTGGCGCTTCGCGGTTCTGAACCATCCAGCCGGGTTGCGGCAGCCGGGGCAGTTTCGACAGACGGAGGATCAGGCCGGGATCGAGCTCATTCGGCTTGGCGGCACGAAGTCCGGCGAAGAGGTCTCTTTCATCGGCGGCCAAGCCAACGCAATCTTGCGGGGCAGTCACGTGCGATGGCTCGGCGGCATCATCGAAAAGACCGGTGGGCCGGGGCTTGGCGTGGCTTCCGCGGACGGCCAGAGGCTTTTTGATGTGCGGCTGCGTGGCGTTCGACTGCGCGATGTTTCCAGCGCGCAGGCCGCGATCCAGCTTGAACGGGTAGAGGGCGGTCAGGTCGTCGATTGCGAAGTCGCCGACTGCGCCTTGGGCGGGATCAGGCTTGAAAGTTGTTCCGGCATCGTGGTGCGCAACAACACCGTCGATCGCTGCGTCTCGACGCTTCTCGGCCTGTACTATCGGACCAACCATTGCGAGGTGATCGGCAACCGGATCGGCAATCGCACCGGCAAGCATGGCAATGGCATGACCGCCTACTGGGGCTGCCACGATCTCACCTTCGCCTTCAACTCAATCCGTTCGCTCGAGAGCGGTTTGATCGGCCTGACCTCGCAGAATCTGGGCCAGGGGCCGGGCACCACCGGTCTGCGCGTGGTGTTCAACGAATTCGTGACCTCCGTGACCTCGATCGGAATGTGGGGCAGCAAGTTCAGCGTCGCCGACTGGCCGGACGAGGGGCGCAATTTCATCGCCAACAACATTTTCTACAATCCGCCCGGATCGAGCCAGTACGGCGTCTTCTTCCAACGCCCCGAAACCGCGATGGACACGACCTTGATCAACAACATCGCCAGCGCGATCTCGGACCCGCAGGGAGGATTGCTCGACCAGCGTCGGCAAACCGCCTATGGGATCGAGGCGCTGAGCATCGTGGCCGGTGGGCAGGGATATGCCGAGGGTGACGAGCTAGGGGTGCCCGATTGGGGCGGCGACAACCGCATCAAGGTAACCTCGGTCGACGGGCAGGGTGCGATATTGGGATTGAGAGTGATGGGCAGCCGCAATGCTCTTGAACCGCCAGCGCAGCCGAACGACATGGCCTTGGGCGGCGGATCGGGCCGCGGCGCGCGGATCGCGGTGACCTTGCGCCCGACAAACCTCAAGCTGCGCAGCCATAATGTCTATATCGGCGACCGACCGAAATACAGGATGGAGACAGGTCGCATGCGCGTCTTCGGAGACCTGCCCGGTTGGCAGACCTCGCGGCGAATCCCCTATTTCGCCGACGTGACGTCGCCCGATTTGCAGGACTGGGATCTGCGCCCCGGCGAAGCGAAGCTGGGCGGGGGCTATCCTTGGCGCTTCGAGTTGCCGCATGAGCGTTTTCCCGATTTTCCCGAGGCGGGGATCGAGGTATCGCATATCGGTCGCTACCTGCCCGACGGCAGTGACGTCTGGGACTGGCGCGGGTCATGAAGCCGCCTCACAGGGCTCGGCTCCACCCGGTCGGCACCAGCAAGAAAAAGACCAACACGGGAAGCTGAATGCACACTGCGATACTGAATCTGCACGGGCTGGGCCGCCCACCCCAGCCCTTGCCCGACGGCGAGGCGCGCTATTGGGTCGGCCCAGATCTGTTGGCCGCCGCTATCGAACTGGCCGCCAAGCATCGCGACGAGGTGCGCACGCTGTTCACCTTCGACGATGGCAATCGCTCGGATATCGAGATCGGCGCGCCGATGCTTGCCGCGGCGGGGCACCAAGCGACGATCTTCGTTCTGGCGGATCGGATCGATGCGCCGCATTACCTCTCGCAAGACGACATCTCGGCGTTGCAGGCGATGGGGCATGCGATCGGAAGCCACGGTGCGGCGCATCTCGACTGGACCGCGCAGGATGCCACGACGCTCGACCGCGAACTGGGCGAAGCGCGCGTGCGGATCGAGACGGTGGCGGGACACTCCGTGACCGAAGCCGCGATTCCGTTCGGGCGCTACAACGCCCGCGTACTCAAAGCCCTGCGACAGGCCGGATTTTCGCGCGTGTATTCGAGTGATGGCGGTGTCGCGCGCATGAGCGCGTGGCCCGTGGCGCGCACTTCCCTTACCGACAAGATGACCCCCGCCTCGCTCGAGGCGATCATCACCGGGCGCGAAGCGCCGACGCGCCGATTGCGGCGCCGCGTTGCCGTCGCCGTGAAATCGAGGATCTGACATGGCCCATGTTTTGATCGGCTTTGCCGAGGCGCTGCCCGCGCCCGAGGTCTTCTTTTCGCTGCATGACGCGGGTCATACCGTCTCGGCTTTTGCCCGCGAAGGCTGCCGTGCGCCCATTACCCGACATCTGCCACTGGTCGGCTTGCACGAGATCGCAGCGCCAGAGCGCGATGCTGCCGCATCGGCGGCACAACTGCGGGCCATTTTCGATGGCCCGGATGCGCCGGAGCTGGTGCTGCCGCTCGACGACGCCGCGCTGTGGCTGACCGGGCGCGCAGAGTTGTCCGCCGGACGCATTGCCGGAGCGGAAGGATCCCGGTCGCGTCTTGCCCTCGACAAGACGCTGCAGGTCGCGGCCGCCGAAGCCGCGGGCTTTGCGGTGCCGCGGACGGTGGTGGTACAACGGGCGGCGGATCTTTCGGCCCCCTTGCCCTATCCGGCGATCGCCAAGCCAGCGCTGGCCATCGCCGAACGCGACGGCGCCATCGCCAAGGACAAGGTGCATTATCTCGATGGGGCGTCGGACGCGGCCAGATTGGCACGCGAGATCGAGGCGGGCGGCGATGACGCGGCACCGCTTTTGGTGCAGCCGCTCATCGCCGGGGTTGGCGAGGGGCTGTTCGGCTTTGCTACGGCACAGGGTGTCACCCACTGGTCCGGGCATCGCCGGCTGCGGATGATGAACCCGCATGGATCGGGGTCGAGCGCCTGTGCCGCCCTGACGCCGGAGCCCGAGCTGATCGCCGCCGCGACCCGCTTCGTCGAGGCGGCAGAGTGGCGCGGCCCCTTCATGATCGAGCTGTTGCGCGACGCTGCGGGTACGGCCTGGTTCATGGAGTTGAATGGTCGGATGTGGGGGTCGATGGCCTTGGCACGTGGCCGTGGACTCGACTACCCGGCCTGGGCCGTAGCACAGGCGCAAGAGCCGGGATACGCGCCTCCGGTCGGGTCCACCTCTGAGACCGATCCCACCGAGGCGCGGCATCTGGGGCGGGATCTTCTGCACCTACTTTTCGTATTGCGCGGGCCCAAGACCGATTTCTACCGAGAGGGCTGGCCCCGCATCGGCGAGAGCCTGTCGGGCGTCCTGCGTCCCCGGCGAGACCGGGTGAGCTACAATGCGCATCCCGATTTCCCGGGGTTCGCCATGCGCGAGGCGCTTTATACCCTGCGCTGTGGTCTTGGGGGACGGGGATGAGGGTCGTCCTGCATTGCCATTCGACATGGTCCTATGACGGTCACTGGACGCTTGGCCGCATCGCGAAAACCTTCGGCGCGCTAGGGGTCGACGCGGTGATGATGACCGAACACGACACCGGCTTCGATCCGGGACGTTTCGGCGCCTACCGTCAGGCCTGCGCCGAGGCCTCGACCCGACGCTGCAAGCTCATTCCAGGGATCGAATATTCCTCACCCGACAACGACATCCACCTGCTGACTTGGGGGCTCGACCGGTTTCTGGCCGAGCACCGGCCTGTGATGGAGACCTTGCGTGCGATCCGCCAGAGCGGAGGTGTCGCGGTCTTTGCCCATCCGGTGCGGCGTGAGGCGTGGCGACGTTTCGAGTCGGATTGGGTGCCCTATCTGTCGGCGATCGAGCTGTGGAACCGTAAGTCCGACGGGCTGACCTGGGGCCGCGAGGCGGAACGGCTGATCGCCGAGACCGGCCTGCCCGCGACGGTCGGCATGGATTTTCACCGCGCGCGCCATCTCTATGCGCTCAGCAATCGCGTCGCCGTGGATCGGGGCGGCGACCTCGAAGCCGATCTCGTGTCGGCGGTTCGGTCCGGCACGTTGCGGCCGATGGCGCTGGGGCGGCCGCTGCTGGATGCGCAGGGCCGTCCCGACGGGCCGCATGACCGCCTGGAGCAGTGGCGCCGCGCTACGCTCAAGCGGCTTCGGGGACGCTAGGCCCGGCGCGGCGAAGTGGCGGGCAGGGCAGCGATTGCCTGGGCCGCCCGCGCCTCATAGGCGCCGAGCCGCGCGTCCACTCCGCGCATGGCCTGCGCCATCTCTTGCGCGAGCCGATCGCGATCGGCGAAGCCGGCTTCGATCCGCGCAAGAATCTCGTCGTTGCTGTCGGTTTTGCAGTCGGCCACGTGGTCGTAGCCAAGCGTGCCGAAGACGCCGGCGAACTTTCGGCTGTAGGCCATCGGCACCACCGGCACGCCCGAGGAAAAGGCCGCGATGGTCGCGTGCATCCTCGCTCCCATGAAGAAATCCATCCCCGCAATGTAGCTCTTTGCCTCGATCGGTGAGGCAAAGACCGGAGCCAGCATCGTGCCGGGAAACTCTTCGGCCAGCGCGGCCGAGACCCTCTGGTCATCCTCCACTGCAATGTGCTCGGACTGAACATGACCGACGAGATGCAGCTCCACCCCGTCACGGGTCGAAAAGCGCGAGACGATCTCGCGAATCAGGCCGGGATAGTCGCCCTTGAGGCCGAACTGGTTGGACTGGGTATACCCGCCGTTGAACAGCAGCCCCGAGACATTGAGCCCGACCCGGATCTTGCCGTCATCGCGCAAAGCGGGCGGGGTATAAGGCAGGCCCATCGCGACATCCGTGGTCTCGAGGATCTCGGCCCGCAGGCCCAGCTCCTTGAGAAAGGCGGTCGACGGCGCGTCGCGGCTGGTGACAAAGGCCGAGCGGTTCATCACGGCACGCGCCAGCGGCGGCGACCACCATTTGTCGAAGGGCCCCACCGTCTGCGGTGACAGCACCAGCGGCTTGCCCGCCGCGAGGCTGCGCGCCTTGCTTAGCCAGATCGTCAGGAACCGCTTGAAGCCGTAGATGTCGGTGAAACTGTCGCCACCGCCGATGTCGAAGACGATGTCGCAGCGCGCGATGTCGGCGGCGACCTGGCCACCGGGCCGCATCAGGTGACGCGTGCGAAACGGGCGATGCTCGATATCCGGGGCGGTGAGGTAATCGGGCCGCGGATCGCGCCAGCCCAGAATCAGGAAATGCGCCTCGCGCCCGGTGGTCCGCGCCGCGCGGCGCAGTATCTCTATGTTGGCGAGCGTCAGCGCGCCGACACCGAGATTGTCGGAGTTCATGGAATGCCAGAACAGGCCGATCGTGACCTTGGGCAGCGGGGAAGAGGAGTTGGGCACGTAACGGCTCCGATACGGGAACGGGACAGGCGATTGGCAAACCAATGCAAGTTGGGGCTTCCGGTCGCAAGCCCTGTCCGGCATGAGGGGGGGCAAATGGGGATCGACCGCACCGCCCGTGAGGCGGGCGGGGTTCGGAGGCGGCGTGACACCGAAAGCGGAATTTCTGACGCGTGTCGAGCGCGGTGATCTGTGCAGCGGCTGCGGTGGTTGCGCGCTCGCCTCGGGCGGTGCCATCGAGATGGAGCTCAGTGCGCCGGGCTTTCTGCGCCCGGTTCAGCGCGCCGCAATCCCGGAAGAGACCGACCGGAGCATCGCGGCGATCTGTCCCGGCTTGGGCCAGACACTTGACCGGCGGGCCACGCATGACGACGTGCTCTGGGGCCCTTATGAAGAGATGCGCACCGGCTGGGCCAGCGCGCCCGACCTGCGCCACGCCGCCTCTTCGGGCGGAGCCTTGTCGGCGGTGCTCGGCTGGTTGATCGAAAGCGGGATGGTCGAGGCCGCGGTGCATGTGGCCGCGGACTCCGACCGGCCCACGGCCAACCGTGTCACCGTCTCGCGCGACGCTGCCGAGATCAAGGCGGCGGCGGGCTCGCGCTATGCGCCCTCGGCCCCGCTCGCGGCGCTCGGCCCGCTCATCGCGCAGGGCGGGCGCTATGCCTTCGTGGGCAAACCATGCGATATCGTGGCCTTGCGCGCCCTTGCGCGGCAGGACGCGCGGATCGACGCGTGCTTTCCTGTCATGCTGTCGTTCTTCTGCGCCGGCGTGCCTTCTCTCGCAGGGGCGGACGCGGTGCTCGCCGCTCTCGGCACGGCGCCGGATCAGGTGACCGGGTTCCGTTACCGCGGCAATGGCTGGCCCGGAGAGGCGACCGCGACGCTTCGCGACGGCACGGCCCGTTCGATGAGCTATCATGACAGCTGGGGCAAGATCCTCTCGGGGCATGTGCAACGACGCTGCAAGATCTGCCCCGATGGCACCGGCAAGGAGGCCGATCTGGTTTGCGCGGATGCATGGCAGTCCGACGCGCGGGGCTATCCGCTATTCACCGAGCAGGAGGGTGTCAGCCTCGTCGTGGCGCGCACCCCGCTGGGTCGCGACCTCATGGCGGGCGCCGAGGCAGCGGGGGCGCTGACGACAGGAGGCTTCGACGTCGCCACGCTAGACCGCATGCAGCCCGGCCAGTCGGGACGCCGCCGCGCGGTTCTGGCACGACTGGCCGGCCTGCGCCTCGCGGGCCGCCCGATCCCGCGCTACCGTGGCTTGAGGCTCGCCGAAATGGCACGGAGCAACACCGTGAAGGGCAACCTTCGCAACATGTTGGGGATGTTCAAACGGGCGATGGGTACTCCGGGAAGGCGCCGCAAACTCTAGAGATTGATTTTCGGCAATCCAAACGGGTCAGCGCCATCGGCGCATTTTATTTGAATTGCAGAGAAATCTAAAGGCGGCCTGCTTGATAAAGAGCGGCCATCGGCCGCGCAAGAAACTTCGCAGCGATTCTGCGGGCGACTCTTTTCCGGTCGTTTGGCAGCGTATCGAGATTGGGCGGCGAATAGCCGAACCTGCGATAGTCCGCTTGATAGTATTCGTGAATAAGCTGCGCATCCTGGCGGGCTATCAAAGGGCGCGCAACCTCGGTCGACTTCAACTCATGTGGAATGGTCCCATTTCTGGGTGTCCCTACGGTGCGCGAGAGATATGCCACGACATCGTCGAAGCCATTCTCCAGATTGAAGACTTCGATGTTGGCGTCTGGCACGAAATCAACTTGTGGCCGTATATGGTTGTCGCACAAGTTCGGAGCGTATCGGGACGCCGCCAATACAATTTCCAGCCATGAGGAAAAGGAACCAAATCGTAGGTGCGGATAGAGGTGTCTCTTGGCGCGCTGATATCTGTATTCGCTGATGATCCTTTCCAAGGGGTCCCTGACCACGGTGAACATGACATCGGGGCGTACCCCGATGCGCGCAGATGCCTCGTCCCACGACAGGTGTTGCGGAGAGCTACTTCCATCGACGTGCGATATGCCTTTCCGTCGCCATTCCTTATTCCATCCCCGATCCAAGAGTTTGATGCTCTCTGAATGCGCAGTGAGGAAGCTTTCAAGGCTGGAGCCACCCGCTTTGGGGCAGTGTGCAAAATACACGCGAAGGGATCCGATAACGAATAGCGGCATCTTTCAACTCTTTGGCAGCTTGCTTACTCCTGCTCCAAGACGTCCTTGAGATAGGCGCCATAGGCATTCTTGCCAAACAGCTGCGCCTGTTTGCGCAGGGTGGCGGCGTCGGTCCAGCCTTTTTGGAAGGCGATCTCGTCGGGGCTGCCGGTCTGCATTCCCTGACGGCTCTCGAGCGTGCGCACAAAATTACCGGCGTCGAGGAGCGAGCCATGGGTGCCGGTGTCGAGCCAGGCATAGCCGCGGCCCATCTTTTCGACCCGCAGATCGCCCTCGCCGAGATAGCTTTCGAGCAGGGTCGTGATTTCGAGTTCGCCGCGATCGGAAGGCGTGACCTTGCGGGCGCGGGCCGAAGCGGTGCCGTCGAGAAAGTAGAGCCCGGTGACAGCATAGTTCGACGGCGGCACCTTGGGCTTTTCGATGATGGCCCGTGCGCGGCCGTCGCTATCGAAATCGACCACGCCGTAACGCTCGGGATCGGAGACATGGTATCCGAAGACTGTCCCGCCTGTCGTGCGGGCATCCGCCTCGGCCAGCATGTCGGGCAGGCCGTGCCCGAAAAAGATGTTGTCTCCCAAGACCATCGCCGAGGGCGCGCCGTCCAGGAACTCTTCGGCGAGGATATAGGCTTGGGCCAGCCCCTCAGGCTCAGGCTGCACGATATAGGTGAGCTTAATGCCCCATTGCGACCCATCCTGAAGCGTGCGGCGGAACTGCTCCTGATCCTGCGGAGTGGTGATGATGGCGATCTCGCGGATCCCTGCCAGCATCAGCACCGACAGCGGATAGTAAATCATGGGCTTGTTGTAGATCGGCAAAAGTTGCTTCGAGAGGCCGATGGTGATCGGGTAGAGCCGGGTGCCTGAGCCTCCGGCAAGAATGATGCCCTTGCGGGAGGTTGTGGTCATACTCTAGCTCCAAGATTTGTAAGGACACGGTCGAGGCCGTCGCGCCAGTCGGGGCGGGCGAGGCGGAAGGCCTCCTCGGTGCTGCGGCAGTCGAGCCGCGAATTGAGCGGGCGCGGCGCGGGCGTGGGGTAGTCGGCGCTCGGGATATCTTCGATCCGGCAAGGCAGCCCGGCGCGCGCCATGATCTCGCGGGCGAAATCGGCCCAGCTTGCGTCGGGCGCGCCCGAGAAATGATGGATGCCGCCCATTGCAGGCTCTGCTGCAAGGGTTTCGGCGATCCGGACGCAGGCGCGCGCGATGGCATCCGCGGGCGTCGGGCCGCCGATCTGGTCGGCCACCACGCGCAGGGTGTCGCGCTCGGCCCCGAGGCGCAGCATGGTTTTCACGAAGTTCGCGCCATGCGCCGAGAACACCCACGAGGTGCGCAGCACTGCCCAGCCGGCGGGGTTGGCGGCCTGCGCCACGCCGATCTCGCCTTCGCGCTTGGTGCGGCCATAGGCGCCCAAGGGTGCGGTTGGCGCGTCCGGGGAAAAGGGCGTCTCGCCCGCGCCGTCAAAGACGTAATCGGTCGAGATATGCACGAAGGGCAGCCCCGCATCCGCCGCGATCCGCGCCAGAAGGGCAGGCGAGGTGCCGTTCACCGCCAGCGCTTCGGCCTCCTGCGCCTCGGCCGCATCCACGGCGGTCCAGGCGGCGGCGTTGATGATCGCCTGCGCGGGAAATTCGCGCAGCAGTCCACGCACCACTTCGGCGGCAGCTTCGGGCTGCGACAGATCGGCCTCGTCGCGGCCCACGAGACGGATCTCGTGGCCGTCATCGGCGACCCGGGCGAGTTCGCGCGCAACCTGACCCGAACGTCCGAGAACCAGGAGCCTCATGGCGCGGCCCTCGCGGTGCCGAGCCGCTCGCCGACGCCGTCGCGCGCCTGCAACGGCCGCCACCACGCCTCGTTGTCGAGATACCACTGCACGGTGCGGCGCAGCCCCTCCTCGACCGTGACCGAAGGCCGCCAGCCCAGCTCTTGCTGGATGCGCGACGGATCGATCGCATAGCGCGCGTCATGGCCGGGCCGATCCGCGACAAAGGCGATCTGATCGGCGTAGGAGCCGCTGGCCTTGGGCCGGATCTCGTCGAGCAGGGCGCAGAGCGTGCGCACCAGATCGAGGTTCGTGCGCTCGTTCTCGCCGCCGATGTTGTAGCTGCGCCCCACCGCGCCGCGCTCCAGCACCGTGAGCAGCGCGTCGGCGTGGTCCTCGACATAGAGCCAGTCGCGGATGTTCTCGCCACGCCCGTAGATCGGCAGTTCGCGACCGGCGAGCGCGTTCAGGATCACCACCGGCACCAGCTTTTCGGGGAAATGATAGGGGCCGTAGTTGTTCGAGCAGTTGGTGAGCACCACCGGCAGGCCGTAGGTCTCGTGCCAGGCCCGTACGAGGTGGTCGCTCGCCGCCTTGGAGGCCGAGTAGGGCGAGCGCGGGTCGTAGGGCGTCGTTTCGGTGAACTTGACCGCAGGGTCCATGGGCAGCGAGCCGAAGACCTCGTCGGTCGAGATGTGGTGGAAGCGGAACGCCTCCGGGCGGCCCTGCGCCTCCCAATAGGCGCGCGCCGCCTCGAGCATGTTGTAAGTGCCGGTGATGTTGGTCTCGACGAAATCGCCGGGCCCGTCGATCGAGCGGTCGACATGGCTTTCGGCGGCGAGATGCATCACCGCGTCGGGCATGTGACCGGCGAAGATCCGGTCGAGCGCCGCGCGGTCACGGATGTCGGCGTGCTCGAAGGCGTAGAGCGGGCTGTCCGCGACGCAAGCGATGTTGTCCAAGCAGGCGGCATAGGTCAGCGCGTCGAGATTGACGACATGGTGGCCACGCGCCACCGCGAGCCGCACCACGGCCGAGCCGATGAACCCGGCGCCGCCGGTGACGAGGATCTTCACGAAGGGGTCTCCCAAGGCAGTGGTGCGTCATAGCTGAATGGGCTCTCAAAGCCCTCAAATCGCGCGGCAATCGCATCTTTTTCCGACAACACCGCCTCGGCGGAGCTGTCCAACTGATCGAGCTGCCAGTCGATCCCCAAGTCTGGATCGTTCCACAAGAGCGCGCCTTCGGTTTCGGGCGCGTAGCCGTTGGAACATTTATAGACGATTTCCGTGTCGGGCAGGCGGGTGATGAACCCATGCGCGAATCCGGCCGGAACGAGCAGCTGGCGGCCGTTCTGCTCCGTCAATTCTACCGCGGTCCAGCGCCCGTAGTTCGGGCTGCCACGGCGGATGTCGACGGCGACGTCGAGCAGCGCACCCCGCCCGCAGCGCACCAGCTTGTGCTGGGCTCGAGGTGGCGCCTGAAAATGCAGACCGCGGACGGTGCCAGGCGTGGCCGAAAGCGAATGATTGTCCTGCACGAAATCGATCTCGATGCCGGCGTCCGACATGGCCGTCTTGGACCAGCTTTCCGAGAAATAGCCACGGTGGTCGCCAAATCGACGGGGTGTGACGGCGAGCACGCCCGGCAACGTGGTTTTCTCAATAAGCATCTGTAATCCAGGACAATCAGAATAACAGGCGTTCGCTTAGCACCCGTTCTCGAAAGTGTCACTATACCGATGGCTCGAAGGTCCTTTCGCGCAAGGGGGCAAAGTGAGCGGCCTCCGCCTGAACCGGGTCGACGGTTGCCATCCCATGGCGCGGTTTTCCTTGGCTTTCGTCGTCGCACAGGATGTCTTAGCCCGGTCGGCAACGGCGCCTTTGAGCGTGGCACGCGGGGTATGCCCTCAAAGTTGAAGAGCCTTGCAGGACGATGCGGTGCGCAGCTGATGGTCCCTAGTCGGGCCTCGCAGGACCTTTCGGCGGAAATCCCCATCTCGGTCGGCCGATTGTTTGCGCCTTCCGCGCGAACTTGACATGGTCACGACGTTTCTCGGCTTTGAACGGGCGCATGTCGTTATGCGTGTCGGTCGAGCCGCTGGCCGCTGGCACTTAATATGTTGGCAGAGCCGGGCTTTTGCGAAGTTTCGCCCTTTCAATGTCATTTTTGGTCTCGATACAGAACTCGGTTGGCCGAGTCGCGGCGCAACACGCCGCACGGGAATGCAGGATGCCGGAGGAAATGGTCATGCATCATTACCCAACCTCGAACGCCGATCTCGACGACATCGCGGTGGTGATCGAGCAGATGATGTTCGGTATGCCAAAGCCGCGAAGCAAGGCTGCGCCTTCACTCGCCCCTCAGATGCAAGACCGTTCGACCAAGGTGGCGATCGAACACAAGGCCCTGCCCGCCGTCATGCCCGCAGTGCGAAACCAGGATGAAAGTCCGATGGCCAAAGCCCGGATGCCGCTCCGCAGGTCGCCTGTGCGCGCGCCGCAGTTGCCGACCATGCCTTTGATCTCGGCAGCGCCGGCCTTCGACGTGGACTGCTTCGTCTTCAGCTGACGCCAGCCCGGGTTCGTGAACCGCGCGCGTCTGCCGCGGATCGCGCCGCATCCCCTACCGTGCGACCTTGGCCTTTACAGGTCCTTCAAATGTCGCGACGCGACCCCCCATGCAAGGGGCCGCGTCTTCTGGCGTGCGTCCCGACCAGGCCCGGTCGGAACGCACGGTCAGCGCGTCGGGTCAGCGTGCGATCACTCGGCCGCGAACTGGTTCATCGTGTTCGCATGACCCCCGGCCTTGAGCGCGCGGTCGCCCCCGACCATGACCTTGAAGCTGTCGCCCAGATCCGAGCCGACCTCGTGCTGGTGCTTGACCGCCGATATGCCGCGCCGGATTTCCTCGCGCTGCACGGTGGCGACATAGGCGAGCATCCGGTCTTCGCCGAAGTAGCCGCGCGACAGTTCGTCCACCGATTTTGCGGTCAGGTGGAAGGTCGGCAGGGTGATCAGGTTGTGGAACACGCCCGCCTTGGTCGAGATGTCGTACTGGAACCGCTTGAGCCGCGCGTCGGCCTCGCGGCCCAGATCGGTGTCGTCGTAATCGGCCTTCATCAGCTGGGTGCCGTCCGGGTAGTCCGTCTCGGCGATCCGGCCCTCGCCGATCCAATCCTCGCGCACCTGACGGCGCAGGTTGAGGGTCCAGTTGAACGAGGGCGAGTTGTTGTAGACCAGCTTGGCCTTCGGGGCCTTTTCGCGGATCTCGTCCACCATGCTGGCGATCTCGGCGACATTTGGCGTGTCTGTCTCGATCCAGATCAGATCCGCGCCGCCGTCGTTGAGTGAGGCCACGCAATCCTCGATGACCCGGGCGCGGCCGGTATCAGCCTTGAAGCGCACGAGGCCGTTGGGCAGGCGTGCAGGCTTGGCCCAGCCGCCGTCGCGCCACAGCGCGATCTCGCCCTCGGTGGGCTGGCCCGCGAAGCTCTCGGTCTCGATCCACTTGAGGTATTCGGCCGCGTGATCGCCGGTCTGCTGGCTCACCGGGAGCTTTTGCGTCAGGCCTGCGCCAAGGCTGTCGGTACGGGCGACGATCACGCCTTCGGTGACGCCCAGCTCCTCAAAGGCCATGCGGCAGGCGCGCAGCTTTTCGATGAAATCCTCGCGCGGGACCGTGACCTTGCCGTCCTGATGGCCGCATTGCTTGGCATCGGAGACCTGGTTCTCGATCTGCAGGCAGCAGGCACCCGCCTTGATCAACTCCTTGGCCAAAAGATAGGTCGCGTGCTCGTTGCCGAAACCCGCGTCGATGTCGGCGATGATCGGCACGACGTGGCTTTCGAAGTTGTCGATCGCGGTGACGGCGGCGCGCTCGGCCTCATCGTCGCCGCTCTCGCGCGCCTTGTCGAGGGCGCGGAACAGGTCGTTGAGCTCGACCTCGTCGGCTTGGCGCAGCGAGACGTAGATCTCTTCGATCAGATCGGCCACGGCGGTTTTTTCATGCATCGACTGATCCGGCAGGTGGCCCCAGCGGTTGCGCAGCCCCGCGACCATCCAGCCCGAGAGATAGACGTAGGCGCCCTTGGTGGTGCCGCGCAGCCGCTTGACCGAGCGGATCATCTGCTGCGCGTGAAAGCCGGACCAGCAGCCCAAGGATTGGGTGAAATGCTCAGGATCGGCGTCATAGGCGGCCATGTCGGCGCGCATCACCTTGGCCATGTCGCGGGCGATGTCGAGGTGGGTGTTGTAAGTGTTCTGCATTTGCAGTTGCAGGATGTCGTCGATGCCGATGCCGCCGGGGGCGGAGCCTTCCGGAAAGCGCGAGGCGAGGCTCGCGCGGCGCTCGGCATAGGTCTTTCGGCTCTGGGGGGTCATGTCGGTCATTGCATTCGGTCCTTGTCGATGAATTGGGGGAAGGGGCGGGGGTCGGTGGCGCCCGCGTAAAAATCAGTCGAGCGTGTCGAGCAGCGGTGCCGCGAGGCGGGCGACGTGGTCGGGCTGCGGCGTGGCGCAGGCGGCCTCCTGCACGATCCGCGCAGCCGAGGCATAGCGGCCGCGGTGGAAACTGTGCGGGCCCAGCCACTCGACCAGCGCCACAATTTCCTCGTGGATCAGCTCGGCCAGCCAGTCGGCGGTCATGCGGCGGCTGTCGCCCGCCTCCATCTCGACCGTTGTGCCATGAGCCAGCCATTGGCCCAGCCGGGCGCGGGCGAGATCGGCCGAGGCGAGGCCGTGCAGGCTGTCATCGATGCGGACCGGGCCGCGACCGGCGATCCATGCGGCAAGCGCGCCGATGGCGATGTGGACGGTGCCGCGCAGCCCGGCTTCGGTGACGGGGCCGGTGTGAGGCTTCAGGAGCATCTCTGGGCTGATCCGGAAATACTGGCGCGGTTTGCCGATCTGGTGCGTGCCGGGCAGGGCGCGCGAGGTGGCCTCGCGGGCGGGCTCGACCCGTTCGGGCGTGGCGAGCCACATACCGTCGCAGCCTTCGTCGAGCGGACGGCGCAGCGCGCCTGCGTCACTGCTGTCGGGGGCTTCGGCGATGGCGTGGGTGCCACGACGATGCGCGACCTTGACCATGCGCGCGGCGCAGGTGCCCAAGAAGGCGGCCTCGGGGTCAAGCATCGCGGGCAGCACCGCGTCGGCATGGGCGCGCATCAGCCGCAGGTAGGAGGCGGTAAGCGGGGCGCGGCGCATCGTCAGGCCAAGCGCGCGGCCCTTCAGCTCCCAAAGGATTTCGTCCATCTCGAAGCCCGCGTTGACGCTCTCGAGAGAGACCTCGGCGCGGATCGTGCCGGGGGCGAGGCCCGCGCGCTCCTCGACGATGTCGAGGATCTCGGACCAGAGCCGCGCCTCGCGGTGGCCGTCGATGCCGCCAAGTTGCAGAAACGGCCCCTTGTCGCGCGCCGAGAGCGGTGCGGCGAGATGGGTGACGATGAGCGCGATGTCGAACAACCCCGCCGAGACCGGGTGACCGCCGATCAGCAGCGCCGGCTCGTCCCGGCCAAGCGGGCGCGGACGGATCAGCATCGGCGTGTGATCATCGGGGGCCTCGATCAGAGCTGCGATCCCGGCGATCAGGTTGGCGAAGCCGGGCGCCGTGGTTTCGTCGAGATCGACCAGCAGCGTCGAGGCACCGCAGCTTCGGGCCATGGCCAGAGCCCCGGCTTCGGCGGCGCTGGCGAGGCCGATGCGACGGTCGCGCAGACCCTCGGGCGCTGGGGTGCACGTCCACATGCCTTTGCGGATGCCTGCGGTGTCTTCGAGATAGTCGGGCAGGCGGCCTTCGTCGGCACGCTCCTGACGGCGATCGCGGGCGACCGAAAGCGCCTGCATCTTTGGCGCGAAGCGGGTCTGGAGTTCTGCCGCGAGGGCGAGGGCCTCTTCGGTCAGGACGCGATCGGCACCGGGCACGTCGCGCAGCAGGACCGGCTTCGGGGCGGCGGGGGCATGGACGAGATCGAGAGACATCTGCGTGACCTTCCTGTGGGGGGCCTGTTGATGGGCCTGTCTGCGGCACCGAAGGAGGAGGACCGGTGCCTGTTCTGTCTGTAAGGTTAGTGTGGTCATGGCGCAGGTGCAGCATAATTTTGTTGCGAGCGGGTAATCTTGTAAGTTATGTCAGCGGTAAGTTTGAAACATTGTTAGGTCTGAAATGAACGAACGCGGTGAAAAGCTGCTGATCGGTCCCCGGCTCAAGGCGCTGCGCGTCTCGCTCGGGTTGACGCAGGTGCAGATGGCCGGGCGGCTCGGGGTGTCGTCGAGCTATGTGACCTTGATGGAGGGCAACCAGCGCCCCGCCTCGGCCAAGCTGCTGATGCGGCTGGCCGAGGCCTTCGACATCAATGTGAGCGAACTTGCGCCCGAAACCGACGCGCAGCTTGCCGCCGATCTGGCCGCGGCGCTGAAGGATCCGGCTCTCGAAGCGAATGTCGGTCGGGTCGAGATTGAACAGGCGCTCTCGGCGGCACCGGGCATCGCGGCGGCCCTCGTGCGGCTGCACGACCGCTACCGCCAGCTGGTGCTGTCGCGCCAGACCGACGCCAATCCGCTGGCCGACCGCGACAAGGTCGAGGTGCTGGAGGAGGGCAGCCGCGCGGTGCAGTCGGTCCGGGCGTGGCTGTTCGAGCGGCGCAACCATGTCGACGCGCTCGACCGCGCCGCCGAGGCCATGGCCGAGGAGATGAAGCTGCACCGGAGCGAGCCGCACACTGCGCTCACCGAACGGCTGCGCGGGCATGGCATCCGCGTGCGTATCCTGCCCTCGGAGGTAATGGCGGGCCGATTGCGCCAGCACGTGGCGCATCGCGGCGAGCTGCGTCTCTCCGAGCTTTTGGGCCAGTCGAGCCGCCGGTTCCAGATGGCGGTGCTCTTGGCGCGGATGGAGTTGCCGCAGGAGATCGCCGACGAGGTCGCGGCCTCGGGGCTGACGGACCCGTCGGCGCTGGCGCTGGCGCGGGTGACGCTGGCCAACTACTTCGCCGCAGCTCTTCTGATGCCCTACGGGCGCTTCCTCGCCGCCTGCGAGACGGCGCGCTATGACGTGGAGCTTCTCAGCCACCGGTTCGGCACCAGCTACGAGCAGGTGGCGCACCGGCTGACGACCCTGCAACGCGAAGGCGCGCGCGGCATTCCGTTCTTCTTCGTGCGCGTCGATCAGGCGGGCAACATCTCCAAGCGGTTCAGCGCCGGGCGCTTTCCGTTTTCCTCCTTTGGTGGCACCTGCCCGCTGTGGAACATCCACGCCGCCTTCGAGGCACCCGAACGGGTGCAGACCCAAGTGATCTCCATGCCCGACGGCGCGCGGTATTTCTCCATCGCCCGCACCGTGACGCGGCACGGCGGCACGTTGGGCCAGCCCGCCACACGGCTGGCCATCGGTCTGGGCTGCGACGTGGCCTATGCGCCGCGGCTGGCCCATGCCGAAGGGCTCGACCTCGACCGCATCACCCCCACCGGCATCGGTATCAACTGCTACCTGTGCGAGCGGCCCAACTGCGCCAGCCGCGCCCATGCGCCGGTCAACCGCCGGCTTGAGATAGACGAGAGCGAACGCGGCCTTGCGATCTACCGCTTCGAGGGCGAGCGGTGAGAATGCCCTCCCTTGCGTCACCCTTGGTGCGCCGATAACCTCCGCTCGAATCCGTTGGGGTGCCCGCAAGGGCTGAGAGGCAAAGGCCGACCCATCGAACCTGATCCGGCTAATACCGGCGGAGGGAACGGAGACGCGACTCGAGGCTTGCGACGCCCGACGCCCGAGGTCCGTCCTGCGTCCCCCGTCCGGGGGGAGAGCGAGACGATGCGCATCAAGACGGCCCTGACCATCGCAGGCAGCGACAGCGGAGGCGGCGCGGGCATTCAGGCCGATATCAAGAGCTTTGCCGCCTTCGGCGTATACGGCACATCCGCCCTCACCGCGATCACGGCGCAAAACACGCGCGGCGTTCATGGCGTCATGCGGGTGCCGCCCGAGATGGTGACGGCGCAGATCAGGGCCGTGCTAGACGACATCCCCCCCGACGCGATCAAGATCGGCATGCTGGGCGGTGCGGCGGTGGTGGAGGCCGTGGCCGAGGCGCTGGCGGGCTACGAGTGCCCACTCGTGCTCGACCCAGTGATGGTGGCCAAATCCGGCGACGCGCTGCTGGATGACGCGGCTGTCGATGCGTTGGCAACGCTGTTGATCCCCCGCGCCACGATCCTGACTCCGAACCTGCCGGAGGCGGCGCGTTTGCTGGGCTTGTCGCAGGCTACGACAGCCGCCGAGATCGTCGCCCAAGGGCGGGCGCTGCTCGACCTAGGCCCGACAGCGGTGCTGATGAAGGGCGGCCATGCGACGGGGCCGCATTGCACCGACCGCCTGATCACCCAGGCGGGCGTGCACGAAGTGACGGGGCCACGCATCGCCACGCGCAACACCCATGGCACCGGCTGCTCGCTCTCGGCAGCGCTGGCAGCCCTTTTGGCGACGGGCCGTACGCCGGAGGCGGCGTTGGAGCGGGCGCAGAGCTGGCTGTCGGGGGCGATCCGCGCGGCGGACAGGCTTGGGATCGGATCCGGGCACGGGCCGGTGGATCATTTCCATGAGGGGCGGCGATGAGCCTGCGCATCATCGGCGGCGGCGTCATGGGCCTCGCCGTGGCGGCCGAGCTGTCGGCGCGCGGGCGCGCGGTGACGGTGGTGGACCGGATGGCGCAGGCCGGGCCGCATCACTGTTCGTGGTGGGCGGGGGGCATGTTGGCCCCCGACTGCGAGGGGCTCACGGCGGAGGAGCCGGTGGTGCGGCTCGGGCGCGAGGCGGCGGGCTGGTGGGCGCGCCAGGGCGCGCAGGTCATACGGCGCGGCACGCTGGCGGTGGCGCTGGGGCGCGACCGGGCGGAGTTCGACCGCTTTGCCCGCCACGTGCCGGGCATGGCGCTCGATGCCGACGGCGTGGCGGCGCTGGAGCCGGAGCTCGCGGGGCGCTTTGCCCGAGGTTTGCATGTCGAGGCCGAGGCGCATCTCGATCCGCGCGCAACCCTGCAGGGCCTGCGCGACCGGCTCGCCGCGCGTGGCGTCGTGTTCGAGACGGGCGAGGGCCGGTCAGAGGGGGCGGTGATCGACTGTCGAGGCCTCTCGGCGCGCGACGCCATGCCCGACCTGCGCGGGGTGCGCGGCGAGATGGCGGTGCTGCGGGCGCCCGAGGTGGAGATCACCCGGCCCGTGCGGCTGCTGCACCCGCGCTACCCGCTCTATGTCGTGCCGCGCGGACAGGGGCTCTTCATGCTCGGCGCGACCCAGATCGAAAGCGAGGGGCGCGGCCCCGCGACCGCGCGGTCGGTGCTGGAGCTATTGAGCGCGGCCTATGCGCTGCATCCCGCCTTCGGCGAGGCCGAGGTTCTGGAGATCGGCGCCGATGCGCGCCCGGCCTTTCCCGACAACCTGCCGCGCATCCGGCGGCGGGGCGAGACCATTCATGTCAACGGGCTGTTCCGCCATGGTTTTCTTCTCGCGCCCGCGATGGCGCGGATGGTGGCGGATTGGCTCTGCGACGGCATCAGACCGGAGGTGTGCGATGAGGATCATGGTTAACGGCACGGCGCGCGAGATCGCGGCCGACACGCTGGCCGAGGCGCTGGTGGCGCTCGGGCAGGGGGAGGAGACGGTGGCGACGGCGCTCAACGAGGAGTTCGTGCCCGCCACCGCGCGCGCGCGGACTCCGATCGCGCCGGGCGACCGGATCGAGATCGTCGCGCCGCGGCAGGGGGGCTGAGCATGGTCCGCTTTTACGGCACGGAGCTGCCCTCGCGGCTGATGCTCGGCACGGCGCAATACCCCTCGCCATCGGTTCTGGCCGAAGCCTTCCGCCGCTCCGGCGCGGGCATCGCCACGGTTTCAGTGCGGCGCGAGGCGGCGGGGGGCGAGGGCGGCGCCTTCTGGGCCTTGGTGCGCGAATTGGGCGTGCGTCTTCTGCCCAACACCGCCGGCTGCCATTCGGCGCGCGAGGCGGTGACCACGGCGCGCATGGCGCGCGAGCTGTTCGGCACCGACTGGATCAAGCTTGAGGTGATCGGCCACGCCGACACGCTGCAGCCCGACCCTTGGGGCCTCGTCGAGGCGGCGCGGGAGCTGTGCGACGACGGGTTCAAGGTCTTTCCCTACACCACCGAGGATCTGGTGCTGGCCGATCGGCTGCTCGGTGCGGGCTGCGAGGTGCTGATGCCGTGGGGCGCACCGATCGGCACCGGGCTGGGGCTGGCGAACCGCTACGGGCTGCGCAGCTTGCGGGCGCAATTCCCGGGGGTGCCGATGGTGGTCGATGCCGGGCTGGGGCGACCGTCTCAGGCCGCCGAGGCGATGGAGATGGGCTATGACGCGGTGCTGCTCAACACCGCCGTGGCCCGCGCGGACGACCCGGCGGCGATGGCCGAGGGCTTTGCCCGCGCGGTCGAGGCCGGGCGGCTGGGGTTCGAGGCAGGCGCGATGGAGCCGCGCGACATGGCGGCCCCCTCGACGCCGCTCATCGGAAAGGCGTTTCTGGCATGAGCCTCGATCGCTTTTACCCGATCTTCGACGATGTGGCGTGGCTGGAGCGGATGCTGCCCTTGGGCGTGAGGCTAGTGCAGCTGCGGCTGAAGGACCGGACCGAGGCCGAGACCCGCGCGCAGATCGAACGTGCCCGCGATCTTTGCGCCGTGCGAGGCGCGACGCTGGTGGTCAACGACCATTGGCAGACCGCGATCGATCTGGGCTGCGCCTGGCTGCATCTGGGGCAGGAGGATCTCGACGCCGCCGATATCCCCGCGATCCGCCGCGCCGGGCTGCGCCTCGGGGTCAGCACGCATGACCGGGCCGAGCTGGAGCGGGCGCTTTCCCTCGCGCCCGACTACGTGGCACTGGGGCCGGTCTGGCCCACCATCCTTAAGAAGATGAAATGGGAGCGGCAGGGGGTGGAGCGGCTCGGCGAATGGAAGCGCGAAATCGGCGGGATCTCCCTCGTCGCCATCGGTGGGCTGAGCGTAGCGCGCGCGAAAGAGGCCTTCGCGGCGGGGGCGGATGTGGTCTCGGCGGTCACGGACATCACGCTGAACCCCGACCCGGAGGGCCGGGTGCGCGAGTGGATAGGGGCGACGCGATGAACCGCTATGCGCGGCAAATCGCGGTGCCGGAGTTCGGCGTGGAGGGTCAGGCGCGGCTGCGTGCGGCCCATGCGCTGGTGATCGGCGCGGGCGGGTTGGCTGCCCCGGTGCTGCAATATCTCGCGGGTGCTGGCGTAGGCCGCCTTCGGCTCGTCGATCCCGACCATGTCGAGGCCTCGAACCTGCACCGCCAGACGCTCTTCCGCGAGGCTGATCTCGGACAGTCCAAGGCCATCGCGGCGGCGGCGCATCTGGCCGCGCTCAACCCCGACTGCGCGGTCGAGCCGGAGGTCGCCCGCTTCGATCCGGGCAATGCGGCGGCGCTCTGCGCGGGCGTCGATCTGGTGATCGACTGCGCCGACAGCTTTGCCGCGAGCTACGTCGCCTCGGATCACTGCATGGCGGCGGGCCTGCCGCTCATCAGCGCCTCGGTCACCGAGCTGTCGGGCTATGCAGGTGGCTTTTGCGGCGGCGCGCCAAGCCTGCGCGCGGTGTTTCCAGACCTGCCCGCGCACATGGGCTCCTGCGCCGAGGACGGCGTACTCGGGCCGGTGGTCGGCGTGATCGGGGCGGTGCAGGCGCAGATGGCGCTCGCAATGTTCGCGGGCATGGCACCCTCGCCGTTGGGGCGGCTGGTGAGCTTCGATGCCGCGGGCTGGCGCTTCGGCGGCTTCGGCTTTGCGGGGGCCGAGGAGCCCGCGCAGGCGCCGCGGTTCCTCGCCGCCTCGGAGATCGCGCCGGGGGATTTCGTGGTGGATCTGCGGCGCGAGGAGGAGGGGCCCATGGTGCAGCCGGATGCGCTACGCATGCCGGTCGATGCGTTCGGCCCCGAAGGCCCGCGCCCGCCCGCGACCGCCCGTGCCGTGCTCTGCTGTCGCTCGGGGCTTAGGGCGTGGCAGGCGGCGCAGCGGCTGGGGGCCGTCTGGGACGGAGAGATCCGGCTGGTGGCGCTTGGCTGATCCTGCCGTGGCGGCAGAGCTTGCAAGACGCCGCCGCGCGCATAGAGTCGGGGTCTGCCGCGCCCCCGAAAGGACCCGCCATGACCCGTTTTCTGCAAGACATCGAGAGCCGCCTCGAGGAGATCCGCGAGGAGGGGCTGTGGAAGACCGAGCGCGAGATCACTTCGCCACAGGGCGGGCGCGTCGATCTGAACGGGCGCGAGGTCATCAACCTGTGCGCCAACAACTATCTCGGCCTCGCCGATCACCCCGGCCTGATCCACGCCGCCAAGGAATCGCTCGACCGGCACGGCTATGGCATGGCCTCGGTGCGCTTCATCTGCGGCACGCAGGATCTGCACCGCAAGCTGGAAAAGCGCCTCGCCGAATATCTCGGCCACGACGACACGATCCTCTTCGCCGCCTGCTTCGATGCCAACGGCGCGCTGTTCGAGCCGCTGCTCGGGCCCGAGGACGCGGTGATCTCGGACGCGCTCAACCACGCCTCGATCATTGACGGCATCCGCCTGTGCAAGGCCAAGCGCTACCGCTTCGCCAACTCGGACATGGCGGATCTGGAGGCCAAGCTCCGGGAGGCCCGCGAGGCCGGGGCGCGGCACGTGATGATCGCCACCGACGGCGTGTTCTCGATGGATGGCTATCTCGCGCGGCTCGACGAAATTCGGGCGCTGGCGGACAAATACGATGCGCTAATGATGGTCGACGACTGCCACGCCACCGGCTTCATGGGGCCCAAAGGGGCTGGCACGCCCGCGCATTTCGGCGTGAAGGCCGACCTGCTGACCGGCACACTGGGTAAGGCGCTGGGGGGCGCCATCGGCGGCTATATTGCGGGGCCGCAGCCGGTGATCGATCTGCTGCGCCAGCGCGCGCGACCTTATCTTTTCTCAAACGCGCTGCCGCCGATGGTCTGTGCTGCAGGCCTTGAGGCGCTGCACCTGATCGAAAAGAGCGACGACCTGCGGACGCGGCTCTTCGACAACGCCGCCTATTGGCGCAAGGGTCTGACGGATCTGGGCTTCGAGATCCTGCCGGGCGAGCATCCGATCATCCCGGTCATGCTGCACGATGCCAAGCTCGCGCAGAAGATGGCGCAGAGGCTCGACGAGCTGGGCGTCTATGTCTCGGCCTTCTTCTTCCCGGTGGTGCCCAAGGGCAAGGCCCGCATCCGCACTCAGATGAACGCCGCACTCACCCGCGAGGATCTCGATGCCGCGCTCGACGCCTTTGCCAAGGCGGGCCGCGAATTGGGCGTGATCTCGTGAACCGCTCGAACGGCATGACAGCCCTCGTGAAGGCGAGGCCCGAGCCGGGGCTGTGGATGGAACACCGCCCCGTGCCCGAGATTGGCCCCGACGACGTGCTGATCCGCGTCAACAAGACCGGCATCTGCGGCACCGACGTGCATATCTGGAACTGGGACGAGTGGGCGCAGCACACTGTGCCGGTACCGCTGGTCACGGGCCATGAATTCGCGGGCGAGATCGTCGAGCTGGGACGCAACGTAACCGACCTCGAGATCGGCCAGCGCTGCTCGGGCGAGGGGCACCTGATCGGCAAGCATTCGCGCCAGAGCCGGTCGGGTAAGTTTCACCTCGACCCCGAAACCCGCGGCATCGGCGTCAACGAGCCGGGCGCTTTTGCCGAATACCTGCGGCTGCCGGCCTTCAACGTGGTGCCGCTTCCCGACGCCATCGACGACGAGATCGGTGCGATCCTCGACCCTCTGGGCAACGCGGTCCACACCGCGCTTAGCTTCGATCTGGTGGGCGAGGACGTGTTGATCACCGGCGCGGGGCCGATCGGCATCATGGCGGCAGCCGTCGCGCGGCACGTCGGCGCGCGTCACGTGGTCATCACCGACATCAACCCCGACCGCCTCGCGCTGGCGGCACAGGTGGCCGACGTGGTGCCGGTCAACGTGGCCGAGGAGGATCTCGCCGAGGTGGTGCCGCGCCTTGGCATGAAGCAGGGCTTCGATATCGGGCTCGAGATGTCGGGCAACCAGCGCGCGCTCGACCAGATGGTCGAGCGGCTGGTGATGGGTGGACGGATTGCCATGCTGGGCATCCCCCCGGGCAAATCGCCAGTCGACTGGAGCCGCATCGTTTTCAAGGCGATCACCATCAAGGGCGTTTACGGCCGTGAGATCTTCGAGACCTGGTACAAGATGATCGCGATGCTGGAGAACGGTCTAGATGTCCGGGGCGTCATCACGCACCGCCTTCCGGTGGCCGATTATGTCGCGGGGTTCGACGCGATGCGCGGGGGGAGTTCTGGCAAGGTGGTGCTCGACTGGACCGCCGGACGCTGAGCCGACCGGCCCATGCATCAGGCGCATGGCGGGTCTACGACCTTGGCGGTTTTCTTTGTCCGTTATCGCTACCAATTAGGGTTCAACGACGCGGCGAATACGCGCCACGCCGATCAGGCCCTAGAACTGGGCCACAACGGACCCGAACCAAGGATATCTGACATGGCTACCGCCACCATCGACCAGCGCACCACCTACAACACCGAAGCCTTTGGCCTCACCGCGATCACCGCGCGCCTCAAGGCCGCCGTCGCCCGCAACCGCGTCTATCGCCAGACCCAGCGCGAGCTGAGCCTGCTGAACGACCGCGATCTGGCCGACCTCGGCATCGCCCGCGGCATGATCAACGAGATCGCCCGGGGCGCGGCCCGCGCCGTCTGATCCCAAGATCGTTTTTGCCCCCCTGACATGGGGCTCCGACATGACGCGATGACCGAAACGGCGGTCCCCGAAATGGGGGATCGCCGTTTCGCGTTTTGGCGCGGCTCTCTCGACTGCGGCCCGATCGTGGTAGGATGGCGCACCGGCCTGTCCCGGTGGACCGCGCCGGAGATTGGGAGAACAGAGCAATGAAACTCCGTTTTGCGATTGCGGGCCTTTTGGCCACCATGCCGTTTGGCGCGGCCTTGGCCGAGACCTATTCCGCCAACGGCACGGGAATGGGGACCACTTCGGCCGAGCAGATGCCGGTGAGCGAGGATCTGATCGTGGTGCATTCCATGACCACCTATGATGGTTTCGAGGTGGATGACGCTGATAACCCGCTGGCCAGCCTGACCGGACCCTGCTTTGGCGCGGTGCTGATCGATGCCGGAGCCGTCAGCGGCGGTGGCAACTGTCATTACACCGATGCCGATGGCGACAAAGTGGTGATGGCTTGGACCGCGACCGGGATGAGCGAGACCGGCCGCACCATGGGAGAGTGGTCAGTGGTCGGCGGCACCGGCAAGTGGGAGAGCGCCGAGGGCGGCGGGACTTTCGACGCGGGCGACGACGCGCAGGGCGACTACAGCAACCAGATCATGGGCGAGATCACGATGCCCTGACGTGTCAGAGCGTCTCTACTCGGGCAAACGAACGCCCGGCGCCCCTGTCTGGTTCGGCTCGCGCAGCATCAGGATCTGTTGATGCCCCGTGCTTTGACCCTGCGTCAGGAGGCCCCACATATGGTAGGAGGGGGCGATGATCTCCGCAGCATCTCCCCCTCGTCCCGTCCTTGCGGAGATGGAGGTTCGGATGTTCAAGAGAGTTCTCACCACAGCCCTGCTGTTCGGCATGGCCGCGACCGCCCCGCCCGCCGCTGCCCAAAGCTGCGCCCCGCGCGACAGCATCGTCGAAAAGCTCGAAGGGCGATACAAGGAGAGTCTCACCGGCGCAGGGCTCCAGGGGAGCGCGCAGGCGATGATCGAGATATGGACCAACCCCGAGACCGGAAGCTTCACAGTGCTGCTCACCGATCCCGGCGGTCTGAGTTGCATCGTCTCCTACGGCTCGGATTTCTACGCGGTCGAGCGGCCCGTTCAGGTCGAGGGCGAGCTGGGTTGAACCGGCTCAGCCCGTCGGCATGATGAACATTTCGCGCAGATCCGCCGTCGGCGACTGCTCCAGCGCGAAGACAACGGCGCGGCCGATGTCCTCCGGCTGGATCTTGTCGGGCTTGGGCTCGGAAAAGAACGGCGTGTCGACCATTCCCGGCGCGATCACGGTGCAGCGCCCGCCCCATTCGCGCATCTCCTCGCTCATATTGCCTGCATAGCCGTGCACGAACCACTTGGTCGCGCCATAGATGGACCCCGCGATGTGCCGCTTGCCCGCCGCCGATCCGGTAAGGACGAGGTGGCCCTTGCGCTTTTTCAGTTCGGGCAGGGTCACGCGCGCGGTGTAGAGCAGCGCCATGATGTTGAGGTCGATCATCGCGCGCCATTCGGCGGGATCGCCTGCCTCGGTGCCCGGGGTGTCGAGCCCGCGTCCCGCATTGGCGAAAGCCGCGTCGAGCCCGCCCTTGGCCGCGACGAACCGCGCCACGGCGTCCTGTTGGCTCTCGAGGTCGGTGGCGTCGCCGGGCAGGGGCATGGCTTGTGAGCCAAGTTCCTGGGCGAGCGCGTCAAGCTTGTCTGCGCTGCGCGCCATCAGCCCGACGTGCCAGCCTGCCGCAACGGCGGCGCGGGCGGTGGCGGCGCCGATCCCGGAGGAGGCGCCAGTGATGAAAAGCGTGCGGTCGGACATGATCCACTCCTGCCTGGGGCAACATGGTGCAAGCTGGACCGCGCGCGGCTCGCGACAAGTCCCCTGAGGATCATTGGCCCCGAGATCCGCCCCCTAGGCGGATCATCCCGCGCGGCGCTGATCTTCCATGCAACCGCGCAGCAGATCCAGATCCGCTTCGAGAGAGTCGTGGAATTCGGGCGCGCGAAGATAGAGGCGCGCAAGCTGCGCCTCGGCCGCTTCTCTTAGCGTGGCGCGGCGGCTGGCCGGCAGATCGCGCACCAGATCGACGCTGGCCGGGTCGCGTCCCTGCGGTGCCCGATCCAGCAGATCCGAAAACAGGCCCAGTACATCGAGATCGCCGCAATTGCGCACATCGGCCACGTCAACAGCCGCGATCAGCGCGCGACGCCGCGCCTGTGCGGCCCGACCCCGCGGGGTCGCGGTGACGGCCTCAAGCCATTCGGCGAGGCTGCGATGACGAAAGAAGACTTGCCCTGAGGTTGTCTCGTGCATGGCGATCATCCTTCCTGCTGGCCAAAATGCGGTTCTGGATCTGACGGGTCGTGCAACTGTCGGCCCGAGAGGAGAAACTGCCGTATCGGGCAGGGGACCATCTCTGATCCTATTGGCGTGACGTCATATCTAGCGGGTTCTGGGCCACGCGAAACCTGTCCTGTCGGACAGGCTATCCAAAAGTCGAGAGCGTATTGCGAAACAATGCGGCGGCATCGGCTGGAATCGGTTGCAACCTGAAGACGATCGTTTGGCCATTTTATTGCACCGGTGTCGGCCATGTTGCGATGCCGGTTTGCCATCAAACCGCCATCTGGATGATTTTTGTTCCTTTACACCGGGTTAGTGGTTTTGCGGCCCCGGTGACGACCAGTGACCGTTTTGAGGACGCGACGATGACTTTGCATCTGCACAGCTATGCCCCGCATGATTTTCACGAACTCGCCGAGATCGCACCGCTGGGGTTTTGCGCGGTGTTCCGGGTCAGCCGGGGACGACCGATGCACACCGAGAACTGCTTCTCCCCCGCATGGCGTGACACCTATGAACGCCAGTCCTACGGCTTGCGCGATCCCGCCATCGGCTGGGCGCTTGGCCACGACGGGATGATGCGCTGGGATCGGCTGTCGCACCGCGATCCCGCCGGGGTGATCGCGCATGCCCACGCGTATGGTCTGCACCATGGTATCACCGTCGCCACGGGGAGCGGCGAGCTGCGGTCCTTTTGCGGGTTGGCGCGGGCCGACAGGCCGTTCACCGACCAGGAAGGCGAGCGCGCGCTGCGCGTGATCAGGCGGTTGCATAACGGGCCGGTGGGAGAGATCCGCCTGACCGAGGCGCAGTGCGAGGCGCTCAGCCTGATGGCGTCGGGGGAGCGTCACACCCGCGCCGCCGCGATCATCGGCATCAGCGAAAGCGCCCTCAAGGCGAGGCTGAAATCAGCGCGCGGGACGCTTGGCGCGCGCACCACCGCCGAGGCGGTACACGCGGCACAGATGCACGGGCTGATCTGACGGCATTGCGTTACCGCGCCGGATGCGGCACCCCTCGTGTCAAACCGGATAACCCTGCTCGAGCACCAACGCCCAGATCTCGTGGTTGAGCAATCTGAGCGCCTCGATCGTGTCCTTGATCCGGGTCAGTGCCTCAGCATCGACGTCGTCGCTCCGACCCATCTTCAGGGCATCCTTGCGATCGGCGATGCGCATGGTGATCGTTCGGGTGGCGCCGGTTTCGGTGTCGAAGGAATAGATCGAGTGGCTGTAGTGATTGCGCAGCGACTGGTGCTTTCGGATGCGGGTGGTGAGGCCGATGATCCGGTGACGCAGCTCGCTCGAAACGTCACCAGCTTTTGCCAGACGCTCGACGAGGTCGACCCGCGCTCGCGTGGTGTTGAGCGTGAGATAGATGATCACCGCCGACTGCTTGGTGGTGCCCGCAAGCCCGGCGATCAGGTGGATCAAAAGGCTCTCGGTATTGGTCCAGCTGTAGTTCATGCGCCCGACCAGCAGCAGAAGTTGGTCGAACGCGCTCAGGCCCGCTTCGCCGATCCCCGGCGCCTCGGGCGCGGGGGCCGTCATGTCACATCGGTCGGTAGCATGGCCGCCTCTCCCTGTGCGAGAAACCAGATCGCGGCGCTGGTGCGGTTCGAAACGCCCAGCTTGCTGATCAGGTGATGGATGTGCAGCTTGACCGTGTGCTCCGACAGGCCCAGCTCGGCGGCGACGATCTTGTTTTGCTTGCCCTTGGCGATCAGGGCCAGGACCTCCCATTCGCGCCGGGTCAGATCACGGATGGCCGGGTCGATCGGCTCGATCCGGGGCGGGGTTACGTGCTGTGCGGTGAGAAGGCTGCGCAGTATGGTCTCGGGCACGAGGATCTCGCCGCAAAGCAACAGGCGCACCATCGCCAGCAGCACGTCGATCCGCACGTTGAGCGGCAACAGCCCGAGCCGCGGCGGATCGTGATCGTTCAAGCCCTGTCGCAACAGGTTGTGATCCGGTGGGTGACCGCCGTAGGCAAGCACCAGCATGTCGGTGCCCGCCGCCTGCGCGGCCGCCAGCATGTCGGCTTGTGTGGAGATAAAGGCCTCGTCGACAAGCAGAAGCGGCACATGGCCACGGGATTCGCGAATACGAACGACCTCTGCCAGATCCGCGGCTCTGGTAAAGGTCACGCTGTCGAATTCAGCGGCGAGCGTTTTCAGAAGATCATTCGAGAAGCAGAATTCGCTTCCCATCATGGGAATGAAAAGTTTCGCGCCATCGGGGACGGGGGAAATGGGATGATGTCGGGGGTCGGTTTCACGATTCGACATGGTTGACTCACAAAATAAAAATCGAACACCTGAATCGAGAGTTCGTAGGGTTTCGATAGTAAGGCTATGAGCGCTAGATCCACATAGACCGATAGGCTAGGTCCAGATTTCCTTAGTCCTGTGACGCCATGGAATCGCCGCGGACAGCAAAATGCGCAGTGGATAAAATAGGTTTACAAAGGGTTACTTGCGTCGGATGGCCGCGAGAAATGTTGCCACCGCCCCTCTGTCAACGGGCTACATCAGATCACGTTCGCTTGAAAATAGTTAATGTCAATCGGCGTCAGCGGTGTTGCGATCCCCCTCGTTCGTTGGAGGCGCGTGCCGGATACATCGAATCTCCGGGCTGATCCGCGCGCCAGATCCGCGCAGAGTCGTTTTGTCGGCTGTGATCTGATCCACGGGTCGGATCGATAGAAGCGCGATTTACGGCTCTTCCACAGTCGAAGATGATCGCCCGAGTTTTGGGCAGAACTTTCTTGGTTTGCCATTGGGCATCTTTAATTCGTAATTTCTGCCGCCCTTCCCGGGGCGTTCATCCATTGCATCTCATTGCAACCAGCTATCTCAGTTCACCGCTTTCAAAATGAGTGGCGGTGCGGCGATAGCGCATTGTCTGGAGACAGAACCATGGCCACACGCAACAATAGCACGATCATCGGTTGGGGTGATGGAACTTCACCCGAAAGCGAGGTCATCGACGGCGACGAAACCGGCGCCGCCTCCGAAACCGCTGGCCCGGATCACGGCGACAACAACGACGGCGATCAGGGCGGCGGCGGCGACGGCAAGCACGGCGGCGGACATGACGCCAGTAAAAATTACAACAAGAACAAGAACTCCAACGAGAACCACGACAAGAACTACAACAAGAACAAGAACGAAAACGAAAGCGAGACCGACGCCTCGTCCACCAGCAGTGCCGACGCCACCTCCGGGAGCGACAGCACCAACAGCAACAGCAACACGAATGACAACGACACCGACGTGGACGTCGATGTGGATGTCGACGTGGGTGTGGGTCTCGAGATCGAAGGTGCGTCGGAGCACGATGACGACATGGTCGATCTCGACATCGACAACTCCACCATCGGCGACGTCCTCACCGCCAAGGGCGACCTCAGCTACAACCCCGGCAACGACTTCGACATGGAAGACATGTTGAACGACTCGCTCAATGGCGAGGGCAACGACGCGGGCTTCATCAACGTCCTGACCAACAATCTCGAGGACAACGACACGCTCGAGGAGGCCACGGTCGACAACTCTGGTGAGTTCAACCAGAACGGCAGCGCCAACGGCGGCGAAGCCTATGCTGAAGAAGGGATCAGAAGCGGCGGCGAAGGCGGCGACGGCGGCGATGACGCCGAGGCCGAAGGCGGCGAGGGCGAAGGTGCTGACGGCGGCTCGGCGGATGCCGAGTCCATGGGTGGCAATAGCGGTGACGGCGGTATGGCCGACGCGATTGGCGGCTATGGCGGCAACAGCGCCGAGGCCGACGCCGAAGGTCATGAGACCGACAGTGGTGACGTCGATACGGATACCGAGGCCGACGGTGGCGACGGGGGCGACAACGACTCCAGCAACGACTCGGACTCGGATACCGATGCTGACGTCGATGCCGACGGCGAAGGCGGCGACGGCGGCGATGTCGACAGCGAGGTCGACACGGAGTCCGATAGCGAAAGCGACGCGGAGTCGGATGACGATGGCGGTGACGGCGGGGACAGCGATTCCACCTCGACCCAGACCTCCAGCGCCACCTCCGACATCAACAACGCCTCGACCGGCGGCACCGGCGGCGCGGCGGAAAGCGAAGGCAACGGCCTCGGCCTTGGTCTGAGCTTCTCCGAAGCCGAAGGTGAAGGCGGTGACGGCGGCGAGATCGACGGCGACGTCGATGTCGAAGGCGACAGCGAAACCGAAAGCGATGCCTCCGGCGACGGCGGCGACGGTGGCGAGGTCGAAAGCGACGCCGAAGCCGATGCCGAGGGAGACGTCGAGTCCGACTCGGAGGCCGATGGTGGAGACACCGGTGACATCGACACCGAGGTAACCGGCGAGGCCGACAGCGAAGCCGATGGTGATGCCGACGGTGGAGACGGCGGCGAATCCGACGTCGATCTCGATGCCGACAGCGAGGCTGACGCCGATGGTGACGCCGACACCGAAGCCGGTGACAGCGGCGAAATCGACCAGGAGGCCGACAGCGAAGGCGACGCCGAGAGCGATGCCAACGCCGAGCCCGAAGCGGGCGAGGGTGGCGAAGCCGACGGTGACGCGACCGGCGACAGCGAAGTCGATGTGGCCGGATACTCGGAAGCGGGTGACGCGGGCGACATCGAGGGTGATGCCGACGGCGACAGCGACGCAGAGACCGATGGGTCGGCCGAAGCGGGCGATGGCGACGGTGGCGACACCGAGAACGAGGCCGACAGCGAAGCCGACGGCGAAGCGTCCTCGGAAGCTGACACCGAGGGTGGCGACGGCGACACCGCCGATGGCGATGCCGATGCCGATGCCACGGCGGGAGATGCGACCAACGACAACCCGCAGAACGCCAATGGCGGAGGCGGCAATCCCGATCTCGATACCCTTGGCGACAACTCTCCGGCCAACGCCGACAATGCCACCGGCGGGACCGGTGGGACCAACACCGGCACCACGGGGCCTGCCGACTCGAACGCTGAGGCGAATGGCACCGGTACGGGTGGCAGCAGCACCGGTGGTGCGGCCGACGCCATGACGGGCATGAGCGACAGCGATGTGTCCGGCGACTCGAACGCCGATGGTGACGGCGGTGATGGGGCCGGGGGCGATGCCACCAATGCCGATACGGCCAGTGCCGAGACCGGCAACTCGACCAACTCCACCGGTGGAGACGGCGGCGCGGCCGACAATGGCCACACCACCGACTCGGATGGTGACGCGCAGACCGACAACGACGGCGGCGCCGGCGGAGCGGCGATGGGCAACGGTGGCACCTCCACCAGTGACGGCTCGAGCGAAGGCCGTAACGATGGGGCAAGCGGCGCGGTGATGGGCGGCAACGCCAACACCGACAACGATGCCAGCTCCGATGCCATGGGCAGTGCCGATAGCGACGCCGGCGACGGTGGCGACGGTGCGGCCGACAACGACTCCACGGCCGACGGTCGCGGCAGCTCGGATGGCAACACCAGTGGTGCGGGCGGTGCGACAAGCGCTGCGAACGGGCCGCTGACCGGAATGGTCTCGGGTGATGCGACCGCCGACGGCACCGGTGGTGCCGGTGGTTCGGGCAATGCCAACACCGATGACGACGCTTCGGTGGAAGGTACCGGTTCGACGGCGTCCCAGAGCGGGGCAGGCGCGGCCGGTAGCGCGACCAACGATGCCGACGCCCATGGCACCGGCACCGGCGACAGCGAGGCTCTTGGCGGCAACGCCGACTCGATGGCGCAAAGCGACGCACAGCAGACCACCGACGGGGCGTCCGATGCGACATCCGCTGGTGGGATGGGCGGTGCGACCGACTCCGACACCGACTCCACCTCCAGCAGCACCGCCGACGGTACCGCTGATGGTACGGGCGGCTACGGCGGAATGTCGGATCTTGCAGCCGAAGCGCTTGCGGAATCGATGGCCGATAACGACTCGATCATCGATACGGGTGACGGCGGCATGGCAGACGGAAGCGCCATGGTGGACGTCAGCACCACCTCGACCGGCGATGTCACTGCGATGTCGGGCGATGGCGGCGCAGGTGGCATAGGCAGCGCCACGGGCGGTGCCAGCGGCACGGCGCAGGGTGGAATCGCCAACGGCGGCAACGCCAATGGCGGTGACGGGACCGGCGGCGCCAGCGGCGACGCGATGACCGGGGCGGGCGGCAGCGCTGGCCACGCCGGGACTTGGGGCTCGTCGAACGGCGACGACGGCTACGTGACGGGGGAATCCTTCGCCTCCGCCGCGGCGCAGGTCGACACCAACGCGTTCAACCAAGACATCGTGATGGGTGCCAACGTCCTCGGAAACACCGTGGACATGAACGTGGTCGGAGGCTCCTTCAGCTCCAACTACGTCGGCGACGACAGCGACGGTATGTAAGCCGCCGCGACAACAACCCGGGGCCGGCGATGCCCGGCCCCGGGTCTTGCCATCCCTTCCTCCTGACGGATCGGCAAGGTTTCTCCCCGCAAGCAACAAAGGCACCCGCCACCTTCATGGCGGGTGCCACGCACCGAAAGCAGGGGCCAAATCATGTCGATGGATCGAATTACCGAAATCATCGCGCACTTCATTGGCGACTTCGCGCTGTCCGACGAACTAGGCCGTATCAGGGCCGATTACCGAGAGATCCCGGCAGTGCCGGATGCCGACCTTGAGCTCGACGGGCTTGTTTTCAAAGGGCTCCGACTTGCACCTGCACATGAGATCGAGGACCTCGATCCCGAGATCGTGCACCTGCCGCTTCCTCCCTCCCCTTTCGCGATATTCGTGGCACCTCCTCTGCCGCTGCCCGGACCCGAGCATGTGCTCGAAACCGTCTCGGCCGCGGTGCCCAAGATCGAGCTTCCCACCCTTATCAACGCCTCTTACCGGCCCGACCTCGTCGCCGGTCAAGAGATGCCGCCGCCCTCCAGCGTCGCGGCGATCCTGCATATGTCGAACCGCATCGAGGATGCCGATTTTTTCGGCCCCGTGAGCGCGGCCTCGATCGCGGCCGCGGCCGGGCTGTCGGACATGCTGCAGCTCATGAGCGCACAGCTCGCGGCGCTTTCGCCGCTGCCCGCGCCGCTTGAGGCTTTGTCGGGCAGCTCTGTCGGGGCGCTCGACTGGGCCAGTGTAACGGCCGAAATCCTCGCGGCGGCCGAGCAGCTTGTCCAATCGCCGCTCGGCGGTGTCGTGTTGCTCGGCGGTGAGACGCTGGGGGTACACGTCGACGGCGTGCTGACCCACGCGCTGCCGGACTGGCAGGATCTGCTGCCTCAGTTCCTGCGCGATGACGACGCGGACGATGAGGCAGGTGACGGGTCGAACGTCGAGGCCATGGCACGCGCCGACGGGACGGACGAGCCCGACGACGCCGAGGCCTATGGCAAGGCCGATGACCCCGAAGCTCCGAACGACACCGACGGCATCGACGGCAAGACCGTCGCCGCGACCGACGTGGAAGGTGCCTTCGACAAGGCGATGACCGGTCTCAAGGAAACGGGCACCCCTGTTGCCGATGCGCAGACCACGCCTCTCATTGTGACGGGGGCGAACCAGCTGATCAACGAGGTCACGATCACCTCGAACTGGCTCGATGCGCCGGTGATCGTGGTGGAAGGCGACGCGCGCGCCCTCACCGCAATCTCGCAGGTGAACGTAACCTTCGACCGCGACTCCATCGCGGGTACGTCGCAACAGGATCAGGCACCCTCGCTGGTGAAGAACGCCGTTTCGATCACGAGCACGTCGAACGCCGCCCCCCGCAATCCGGATCATGCCGATCAGCAACCCGTCGGCTGGGCGATCGCCCGCATCACCGGCGATCTGGTGCAGGTGAACGGGGTGCAGCAATACAACTTCGCCAGCGACACCGACAGCGTGCGCATCGATGTGCCCTCCTCGGGCCTACGGCTGTCAGGGGGCGAGAACCAGCTCGAAAACCTCGCCGTCCTCAACGAGTTCGGCTGGACCTTCGACCTGATCGTGGTCGGCGGCAACATGCTTGAGGCGAACCTGATCCGGCAGATGAACCTGGCGCTCGACGACGACATCGTTGCGCCGAAGGTGCAGCAGGCCGCGACGCCGCAGCCCGTTCCGGTCAAGACGAGCACCGTCGCCAAGGACTTGGCACCCAGCAAGACAGTGTCGCATGGCAAAAGCGACACGAGCGCGAAAAGCCAGACCAGCGACACCGGCCCAACGACCGGCGTGGCCGAGGCGGTCGCGGTTCAATCGGGAACAGCGGTCTCGGTAGCATCGGCGCCGGTGACATCGGCCCCGACGGCGGCCTCTTCGGTGGCCCCGAAGACCATCGCTCCGGAGCCCGCCGCCGACCCTGTCTCGAGCGTGGCCCCTGCCTCGAACCCTGTTGCAACATCGACGCCTGCTTCGGTTTCGACCCAGCCAGCCGTCTCCACGCCCGCCCTCGCCGCGTCAGGCGCGCCCGCGAACCTGAGCTACAACGAGGCGCGCATCCACACGCAAGGGCAAGACGTGGCTGCTGCGGTGCCCAAGGTGCTCGGACAGGCCAGCAAGGCGCTGACCGATGGAGCCGAGGCGCTGGGGCGCGAGGTTCTGGGGCTCGATCTCTTCGAGGGCGTCGAACTGCTCAAGGTCCTGCTGATCGAAGGCGATTTCACGACGATCAACTGGATCGATCAGATCAACGTGCTGGGCGATCAGGATCGGGTGGACATGCTGCAAGAGGCGATCGCCGCCTTGCCCGACGCGCAACTTGTGACCGGATCGAACCTGCTGGTGAACCTGGCGTCGATCTCCAAGCTGGGCGTCGACTCCAAGATCATGGCCAAGGGCGACGCCTATAGCGACGCGCTTCTGCATCAGGCGGGGTTCGTGGAAGACGCGGCTCCGGCCTCCGGCGCGGGGCTCGCGCAGCTTGCCAGCGAGGCGGTCGCCTTTCTGGCCGACGGCATGATCGAAACGGCGGCCGCCGATCTCGAGGCCGCGCAGACGACGCTCGATGGCGGTCTTGCCGCGATGTCGACCAGCCAGGTCGACTTGATGCAAACCATGCTGAGCTAGCGAGGAGCGATATGCGCGTGAAAGACTACGCAGATCCCATCCGTCCCGATCCTCCCCTGCGCCGCGAGGCGCGACCCACGCGATTGCCTCGCTTTCTCAGATCCACCCAACCCGGCCAGCCGGACATCCGTGACACCACGGCCCGTGCCACGCCAGAGCCCCCGGAAGACATGCCCAAGGCGCGTCCCGAAACACCCCCAGAGACACCCCCAGAGACACCCTCTGAAGCGCGCCGATCCGAGCGTCCCGCCGCGCGCGGGCCGGATGAAGGGCCACCGCTTCCGGGACGGATCATCGAGGCCGATCGCGGCCCGTTGCCCAAGCACGACGCTCCCGAAGTGCCGGATGGCGGCACGGGCGGTGGCGGCCCGGTGGAGCGCGGCGGCGGTGGTGGCGGCGGCGGGCCTTTGCCGCCCAAGTTTCACAAGCGCATGGCGCCCGAGAATTACGGGCAGGCGCTGCGGCTCGGGATCGGCGCGGTGCGGCGCAACCTCGTGATGGTCCTCGTGCTGACCTGTGCCACCAACCTGCTGATCCTCGCGATCCCGATCTACCTGTTCCAGATCTCGGACCGGGTGCTGACCAGCCGTTCGGTCGACACGCTCATCATGCTCACCATCGTCATCGTCGGCGCGGTGATCCTGCAGGCGGTGTTCGACGCGATCCGCCGGTTCATGCTGATGCGCACGGCGGTCGAGGTGGCCGCGCGGCTCGGCGCGCCGATCCTGAGCGCGGCCTCGGCGGCGGCGCTGCACGGATCGGGGCGCGAGTACCAGACGCTGGGCGATCTGCAGCAGCTGCGCAGCTTCATCGTCTCGGGCACCTTGCTGTCGTTTCTCGACGTGCCTTTCACCCCGCTGTTCATCTTCGCGATTTTCATGGTGCACCCGCATCTGGGGCTGATCGTGATCAGCACGGCGATGGCGCTTCTGGTGATCACCCTGATCAACCAAAAGCTCACCGCGCGTTCCTTTGCCGAGGCCAACGCCGCGCAGAGCCGTGCCAACCTCCATCTCGACTCGATGGCGCGCAACAGCCAGATCATCAACGCGCTGGCCATGATCCCCGAGGCGGTGCGGATCTGGGGGCGCGACTCGGCGATCTCTCTTACTGCGCAGGTTCGCGCGCAGGACCGCAACATCGCCGCCTCCGCCGTGAGCCGCGCGGTACGGCTTCTCACCCAGATCGCGATGCTGGGCTGGGGCGCCTATCTGGCCATCGGCGGCGAGATCACCGGCGGCATGGTGATCGCCGCCTCGATCATCGCGGGCCGGGCCTTGGCGCCGATCGAAGGCGCGATCGAAGGCTGGAGCGGCTACGCGCTTTCGCGCGCGGCCTATGGCCGGATCTCGGCGTTGCTCACCGGCTCGCGGTTGATGTTCGAGCGGCTGAACCTGCCGCGCCCGGAGGGGCGGCTCGACGTGGAGCGGCTTCTTTACGTGCCCGGCGGCACCAAGCAGGTCGTGCTCAATGGCATCAGCTTCTCGCTCGATCCGGGCGACACGCTGGCGATCATCGGCAACTCTGGGGCGGGCAAGACGACGCTGGGCAAGATGCTGGTGGGCTCGATCCTGCCGACCTCGGGCAACGTGCGGCTCGATCTGATGGACCTGCGCAACTGGGACCCGCGCCAGCTTGGCGAAAACATTGGTTATCTGCCGCAGGACGTGCAGCTGTTCCCGGGCAGCATCAAGGACAACATCGGCCGGATGCGGCATGACGCGACCGATGCGCAGATCTACCACGCTGCGGCGCTGGCCGATGTGCACGAGATGATCGCCAACTTGCCGCAGGGCTATGAGACGGTCGTCGCCGCCGACGGCGCGCCGCTTTCGGGCGGCCAAAAGCAGCGCATCGCGCTGGCACGGGCCTTCTTCGGAGAGCCGCGCTTCGTGGTGCTCGACGAGCCCAACTCCAACCTCGACAGCGCCGGCGACAAGGCGCTGGCTCAGGCGATCCGCCACGCCAAGCAGAACAAGATCACCGTGGTCGTGGTGACGCAAAAGCCGTCGCTGCTTACCGCGGTCGACAAGATCATGCTGCTTGGCGACGGCACGATCCAGATGTTCGGCGCGCGGATGGAGGTGCTCACCAAGCTCGCGGGCGACAAGGCCCCGCGCGTGCCGCGAGCAAACGGGGGAGGCGGATCATGACCGTTGCGCGATTGACGGCGGACGAGGGCGAATGGTTCGCCGACGTCCCGCGCTCGGTGCGGCGACACACGTTCTGGGGGCTGGTGCTGCTGGTGCTGAGTTTTGGCGGTTTCGGCACATGGGCGTTGCGCGCGCCGCTGGCGGCGGCGGTGATTGCGCAGGGCAGCTTCGTGGCCACAGGCCAGAACAAGATCGTGCAGCATTTCGAGGGCGGGATCATCAAGGAGATCCTCGTCAGCGAAGGCGACCGGGTCGAAGCGGGGCAGCTTTTGCTGCGGCTCGACGGCACGCAGGCGGTGGCGGCCGAGCGCGAGTTGCAGCTGCGCCGCTTCCGGCTCGAGGCGACGCAGGCCCGGCTGGAGGCCGAGGAAGGGCGCCGGGACGACCTGCGCTTTCCAGAGCATCTCGAGGCGGCGCGCGAGGACATCACGGTGGCGGGCATTCTTGACGGGCAGGAGCTGGCCTACCGGGTGTCGCGCGGCGCGCTTGAAAACGACCTCGCACTTCTGGAGCGCAGCGTGCAGGCGCTGCTGATCCGGGCCCGCGGTTACGAGACTCAGCTCGGCACCCATCGCGGTCAGCTGGAGCTGCTCGAAGCCGAGCACGCAGACAAGTCGGCGTTGTTCGAGCGCGGGTTGCTGCGCCGGCCAGAGCTTCTCGCCATCGAGCGGGCCCGGCTCGAGGCGGAGGGGCAGATCGGCAGGCTCGAGGCCGAGATCGCCGAGATCGACGAGGTCGTGCTGAAGCACCGGGCACAGATCGAGCAGGAGATCGACCGCTACCGCGAAAAGGCGCTCGACGAGCTGCAGGGCGTGCAGTCGCAGCTCGAAAGCATCAACGAGCAGTTTCGCACTGCGCATTCGGTCCGCGAGCGCGTCAACCTGACCGCGCCTGTCGCGGGCACGGTGGTGCGGCTGTATTTTCACACCGCCGGAGGCGTCATCGAAAGCGGACGGCCGATCCTCGAGATCCTGCCCGTGGACGAGCCGTTGATCATCGAGGTGCAGATCCCACGGGTCGAGATCGACAGCGTGCGGCGCGGCCAGTCCGCGACGGTGCGGCTTACCGCGCTCAACCAGCGCACGACGCCAGTGCTTGATGGCGAGGTCTATTACGTCTCGGCGGATGCGATCACCGACGGCACCGGGGCGGAGATGCGCGAGATCTATCTCGCGCGGATTTCCATCGCCGCCGAGCAGCTCGAACGGGTGCGCAACTTTGCCCCCACGCCGGGGATGCCGGCCGAGATCATGATCCAGACGGCGTCGCGGACCTTCGTTCAGTATATCTCAAAGCCGATCAAGGACAGCATGACCCGCGCGTTCCGCGAGCAGTGACCTGCTCAGGGGCCGGGGGGCATGGTGCTCCCCCGGTGCGGATCGCGCCCGGCAGCGGGTCATGGCGTGCGCCCGCGCTCGTTCCCTCCCGCGCGTGCGAGACCCCACGGGGGGGCTTCCGATTGTGTCGAAATCCGATCCGCCCGCCTCCTCGCGGGCAGATTTCGATCGCCGGATCGCGGACAATGCCCGTGGCCCGCAGGGGATCGGGGCGGCGGATCGGGACAAAACAGGCCCGGTCACAAGGCCGCCACAGTCTCGGCGAGTGACAGCCGCATTGCGCCTATACTTCATTAACCATGATGAACGGATTCCCATGGTGGTAAGCAGAATGCTACTTGCGCGCAGATACAAATTGCCCAGCCTGACGACAGCCTTGTTCGGCTTCGTCACACTCTTTGCCGTCTTGGGGTTCGGCGCGATGACCCTCGTGGCCGATCGCAGGCTCGATAACGTCGCGAGCGCGGTGCAGTCGGAATCGGTCTATCTGCGCGGCGAGGCGCTGCGCATGAACCTCTCCAAGGCCCTCGACCGGGAATGGAATTCGGTCAACGCGGTGGCCGGCACCTTGCGGATGAAGCAGATCCGGGCCGCGCGGCCCCGACTGACCGCTATCTCGCGCATCTCGGACTCGATCGCCTGGGCCGGCATCGCAGATGCCAGCGGCCGTCTGGTGGCCAGCTCGCATTCCGAGCTCGAAGGTCAGGACGTGTCGCGCGCCATGTGGTTCCGGCGCGGTCTCACCGGCAACCACATCGCCACGGCCCCGGTCGGCGATCCGCTTGCCCGGATCGTTCCGAGCGACCTCGAAGGCCCGGTGCAATTCGTCGACCTCTCCGCCGCGATCCGCGACGAACAGGGCCGTGTCGATGGCGTGCTGCTGTACCGTCTCAACGCGGGCTGGATCCAGAACTACCTGATCGAATCCGCCAAGGTGCTCGATCTCGACCTGTTCCTCGTCGACGGTCGCGGGCGAGTGTTGTTCGACTATATCCAAGCGGTGCCCGGCGGCCTGTCGGACCGCGCGGCGCAGGTCGTGGCCTCGGGCCAGCAAGGCACCTTCCGGGTCGAGCACGACGCCAAGCACGACGTGTTCCTCGCGCTGCTGCCCAAGCTCGTGACCAACGGCATGGCCTCGCTCGACTGGCGGCTGGTGGCGCGGGTGCCGACGCAGATCACGGGCCTCGGCCTCGGCTCCTTCATGCTGTCGCGCGACATCGTGGCCCTGCTGCTCGGCTCGATGCTGGCGCTGCTGCTCGGCACCGTCCTGTTCAGCCGCTATTTCCTGAGGCCGTTGCGCACCCTCTCGCGCGAGGCCGAGGCCATCGCCGAGGGCCGCGACATCTATCCCGCCGAACAGCGCAGCAGCCGTGAGGCAGAGATCCTCTCCGCGGCGATCGTCCGGATTCAGAAGGTCTGAGAGAGGCGCAGGGGTCACGCGGCGGTCTCCATGCCCCGCGCGACCCACCGTCACACTTGATGCGGCGCGCCCGCGACCGCGACACCAAAAGGGCCGATCCACCGGTCCGACCGTCGCAACGACAAGGAAATCACCCATGCGTCTCACCCGCCTTCTCATCGGCCTCGTGCTGGTCCTTGTCTCGGTCTGGGTGATCGTCGGGGAGCAGATGGGCGGTGCCAGCGCCAACGCGATGGTCAACGCGCGCCTCGCCACGCTGCGCGCCCCGCTGGCCGGTAGGGTCACCATGCCGGATCTGGCGCTTGGCGCCACCGTGCGACAGGGCGAGGAGCTGGCCTCGGTCGTCGACGGCAAGCCCGACCGGATCCGCCTCGACGACCTCGTGCTCGAATGGCAGTACGCCAAGAGCGAGCGCGACCGGCTGCTCGATGTCATGACCGAAACCCGGCAGATGATGGAGTCGCTCTCGGTGCGGGCCGCCCGGTTCGAGCGGGGCAAGATCCGTCAGGTCGAGATCCGCCTGCGGCACGCTCGGACCCGGCTCGCGATGCTTGAGGAGCGCGCCGCACAACCGCCCGCCCGCGTCGCGGCGCTGGAACCGGAGATCCTGCTCGACGGCATGGCGCCCCGCCTGCGGCGCGACACCTCGCCCGTCGCCGCGGCCCCCATCCCGAGCGTTCCGGCCGATCTCTCCTATTCGATCGAGCTGGCGCGAGAAGAGGTCGGCGTGCTCGAAGCGGCCATCGCCTCGGCGCGTGACGGTGTCTTTCTCGGGGATGGCTACAACGACAGCCCCTATGCCGGGCAGCGTCTCTACGAGCTTCAGACGCGCTACGATGCGCTCGAGGCCGAGCACCGCGGCAAGCTGCGCGAGGTGCGCGATCTTGCCGCGCGGGTCACGCAGGAACGTCTGAGCGTCAACCTGCGCGCCGAAGCGCCTCTCGCGGCGAACGTATCGGGTCAGCTTTGGGAGGTGCTCGCCGGGGATGGCGAGCGGGTGGAGCGCGGGCAGGACGTGCTGCGGCTGCTCGATTGCGACCATGTGTTCGTAACCGCCTCGGTGAGCGAGAGCGTCTACAACCGGCTGCAGCAAGGCGACGCGGCCAAGTTCCGGCTGTCTGGCAGCGGCGAGGTCTTCGACGCGACAGTGGAGCGGCTCGCCGGGGCGGGAGCGGCCACGATCTACCAAAACCTCGCCGTGGCGCCGGGCCAGAAGCATCTCGAGCGCTACGATGTCGCCGTGTCCGTGCCGGGCCTGCCGCTGTCGGACGCAGGCGCCTGCCCGGTCGGCCGCACCGGCCGGGTCTTCTTCGAGGGCCGTCCGCTCGACCGGCTGCGTGACCTGCTGTGATCGTGCTTCATCCCTGGCTCAGCGAAACGCAAAGAAGCTTCGCGCTGATGTTGCTGGCGCTGGGGGTGGTCGTGTTGCTGCCGCTGGTGGTCGACATCCGCAAGACCTGGCAGCGGGTTATCCTGCTGGGCGGCGTGATCGCTCTGGCGCTGCGCTATATCTGGTGGCGCGGCACCGAGACGCTGGCCCCCGTCGGGTTCGATCTCGACTTTCTGGCGAGCGGCTCGCTCTACCTGCTCGAACTCGTCGGAATCCTGAGTTCGATCAACGCCGCCGTGCTGTTGATGCGTCGCCGCGATCGCCATGCCGAGGCGACCGAGAACGCCGAGTGGTGGGCGCCGGGCCCGGCGCCCAAGGTGGCGGTGATGATCGCCACCTACAACGAGGAGCGCGAGGTTCTCGAACGCAGCATCGTCGGGGCGATGTCGATCGATTGGCCCCATGTCGAGGTGCTGGTCCTCGATGACGGACGGCGCGACTGGCTGGCCGCCTTCTGCGCCGAGCACAGCGTGCGCCACATCACCCGCCCCGACAACAGCCACGCCAAGGCGGGCAACATCAACCACGCGCTCGAACTGCTCGAAGCCGAGGGCAACGCGCCCGATTTCTTCGCGGTGCTCGACGCCGATTTCGTCCCGCACGGCAATTTCCTGACACGCAGCGTCGCGCTGTTTCGCGACAAGAGCGTCGGCCTCGTGCAGACGCCGCAGCACTTCTTCAACGCCGACCCGATCCAGCACAATCTCGGCCTGTCGCGCTCCTACCCCGACGAGCAGCGGTTCTTCTTCGACCACATCCAGCCCGCGCGCGACGGCTGGGGCGTGGCGATCTGTTGCGGCACCTCCTCGGTGATGCGCTGGAGCGCGCTGCGCGAGATCGGCGGCTTTCCGACCGACAGCGTCACCGAGGATTACCTGCTCAGCCTGACGCTGCAGGAGCGCGGCCTCTCGACCGCCTATCTCAACGAGCCGCTGACCGAAGGGCTGGCCGCCGAGGGGATCGGCGAATACGTCACGCAGCGCGCGCGCTGGTGTCTGGGCCTGATGCAGATCGTGCGCGGCCGCCTCGGCCCATTCTCGCGCAATGGCCTTCGGCTGCGCGACCGCTGGAGCGTGCTCGACACCTTGCTCTACTGGCTGGGCAGCTTTCCATTCCGCCTCGCCTGCCTGAGCTTCCCGCTGCTCTACTGGTTCTTCGGCACCATCGTCGTCGATGCCCGTGTGCCCGATGTCCTGTCCTATTTCGGAGTGTTCTACGTGTTTTCGCTAGGCGTGATGAACCTGCTGTCGCGCGGCACCGTGATCCCGGTGTTGCACGATGTGAGCCAGATCGTCGGGGCGATCCCGATCATGCGTGCCGCGTTCCACGGTCTGGCACGCCCCAAGGGCCACAAGTTCAAGGTCACGGCCAAGGGCGGCGACCGCAGCCGCGTCGTGGTGCAGTGGCGTCTGATGATGCCGTTTCTGGTGCTGATGGCGCTGACGGTCGCGGGGCTCTGGCTCGGCAGCGCCTTTGACAGCCTTGCCCATTACGACGCGGGCGACGGCAAGGCGGTGGTGCTGTTCTGGACCTTCTACAACCTCTTTGTGCTGGCGCTCACCATTCTGGCCTGCATCGAGCTGCCGCGCCACGAACGCCATATCGCCGACGCGCCCGAACGGGCGGCCTTTTCGGCGGGTGCGCATTCCGATCAGATCTGGCTTGCTTCTCTGACGCAGGACACCGCCCGCATCCGGGGCCGGACCTACCCGGTGGGGATGCGCGGCCTGCTGCATATCCCGCAGCTCGGCGCCATCGAAGCCACGGTGATCGCGCCCTTGACCGACGGCGCGCGACTGCACCTGTCGCCCAGCCTCGAGATGCACCATGCGCTGCTGCGCCGGTTCTACACCCAAGGCGCCGCCCCCGGCGTGGTCGAGGTGCGCCTGAGCCAGCTTCTCAGCGACTTCGCGCGTCGCCTCAGCTTCAGCAGGGACGCATGAGCGCGCGGGGCGTGAACCGGCGCGCCTGCCTCTTGGGGCTGTCGGCGCTGGCGGGCATCGCCGGTCTCGCGCCGATACGGGCGCAGGCGCTGGCACCGGGTTTTTCGGGGTGGGAGATCTGGCGCAGCAAGTTCCTGACCCCCGAGGGGCGGGTGATCGACGACTATCAGAACGCGATCAGCCATTCCGAGGGGCAGGCCTGGGGGCTGCTGTTTGCGGTCGCCGCAGGCGACTGGCCCGCCTTCGACGCGATCCGCGGTTGGACCAACGCCCATCTCGCAGTCCGGCAAGACCCGCTGCTTGCCTGGCGCTTCATTCCGGGCGAACCCTACGAGACGCGCGACTACAACAACGCCAGCGACGGCGACCTGTTCTATGCCTGGGCCTTGCTGCGCGGCGGTCGGCAATTCTCGGACCCCGAGGCGCTGGCGCAGTCGGAGCGGATCGCGCGCGGGCTGATGGAGATCTGCGTCGCCGAAGATCCGCGCCAGCAGGGGCGGCTGCAGCTTTTGCCCGGGGCGGAGCATTTCCGCCACGACGGACATCTCACGCTGAACCCCTCCTACATCATGCCGCGCGCGCTGCACGAGCTGGCCGCCGCCTTCGATCTGCCGATCCTCGCTCAGGTCGCCGAGGATGGCGCGGCACTGCTCGAGGAGATCGCCGCCGACGGTCTGCCGCCCGACTGGATCGGTCTCGACGGCGGTGGTTGGGCCCCGGCGGACGGCCCCAAGGGGCGCTTTGGCTACGACGCGATCCGGGTGCCGCTCTATCTCATCTGGTCGGGCCGGGCCGGGCATCCGATGGTGCGCCAGACCGCGAGGCTGTGGTCGCAGGCGGGGGCGGGCACGGCGGTACAGGCCGGGCGCGACGGCGAAATCCTGCACCGCGACCCGTCGCCGGGCTATGCGGCACTGGCCCGCACCGTCCGGCTCGCCACCGAACCCGAGGGCGCCCTGACTTCCGTGTCGACGCAGGCCGACCAACAGGGCTATTACCCGGCAACACTCGGTCTTCTGGCCGAACTCGTGGCGCATGACATCGGCATACCGGAGTCCTGAGCCTGTCCAGCCCGGAGCTCTCGACGATGCGACTTCCCTACCTTTCCGCCCTTGCCCTTCTTCTGAGCACGGGGCTCGCGCGCGCCGACGGCGAATACCTGCAATTCGACCTCGGCCCCACCGACAGCACCGCCGTGGGCAGCCTCGAGCGGAGCGGCCTCTCCACCGGTTTCGTCTGGTCGCGCTACACCGACGGCGGCTCGATCGGCGTGTCGACCACCTTGTCGCGCCCCATCGAGATCGCAGAGCGGGCGGTGACCCTGCGCTACGGCCCGACGCTGCGCTTTGACGGCGAATTCGATCTCGGTGCCAAGGTGGTGGCCGAAAGCTACGTCGGCACCGATTGGGGCGGCGTCTTTCTGATTGGCGAGATCAGCAGCATCGACCTGTCCTATTTCGCCATGATCGAGGCGAACCGCAGTGCCGAGGGGCTTTCCTTCGCCGCCGTCGCCACCGGCGACAACGACGGCTATTCCGAGCAGAGCCTCGTTCTGTCCAAGGCGCTCGGCCAATCCGACTGGCGCCTGCGTCTCGGCTACAGGCTCGACGCCCGCGAGGTGTTCCTCGGCGTGTCGCTCAATACTTTCTGAGCCGGGCCTGCGCTCGGGTTTGACGCCCGCGCGCCTTTGGTCAAACGCGCGGCCGATCTGTGCAAGACACACGGATGTAGCGTCGCGACGGGCAAACGTCGCTCTCAATCGTTGGGCGTCAGCGCGCCGCGATGACCGATGACGCGGCAGGCCAGCGCGTGGCCTTCGCGCAGCGCCTCCTCGATCTCAGCACCCTTGAGCCTTGCTGCAAGATAGCCCGCGTTGAAGCTGTCGCCCGCGCCCGTGGTGTCGACCGGGCGCACCGGCGGGCCGGGATCGAAGCACAGCGTCGCCCCGTCTTCCGACAGCACCGTGATCTCCGCGCCGCCGTTCTTGACGACCACCTCACCCGAACCCGCCGTGCGGTAGCGCGCGGCGGTGGCGGCGGGGTTGGCGTCGCCGAAATGGTCGCTCTCGTCCTCGAAGCTGGGCAGGCACAGGTCGGCGATCGTGGCAAAGCGCATCACCGTGGCGCGCATTTCGTCCATGTCGGACCAGAGCCGCGGCCGGATATTGGGGTCGAACGCCACCCGCGCCCCCGCGCGCCGCGCCACCTCCAGCGCCGCGAAGAGCCTATCACGCCCCTGTGCGTCGAGGATCGCCAGCGTGATGCCCGACAGAAAAACCGTGTGGGCGTCCTTGAAGGCCGCCGCGAGGCGGTCGGCATCATCGGCAAGGCAGCGCGCCGCCGACGCGTCGCGCCAATAGGTAAAGGACCGCTCTCCGTCGTGCAGCGTGATCATGTAGAGGCCGGGGCCGCGCGTCGGGTGTCGGGCCACATCGCGCGTGTCGATCCCGGCGGCCTGCATGAAGGCCAGCATCTCGTCGGAGACGGCGTCGCTGCCGAGGGTGGTGAGATAGCCGATGGTCCAGCCCTCTGGCAGCGCGCGGCGTGCGTGCCACGCGGTGTTGAATGTGTCGCCCGCAAAACCCCGCCGCATCAGCCCGCCCGGCTCCGGCGCCAACTCCACCATGCATTCGCCCACGCAGATCAGCCGCATCTCGCCTCGTCTCCCTGTTCCCTCGCGCGCGGGGCGCGTCTTGTAAAACCGTAGATCGCCCGCGGCCAAGTCACCAGTGCGCGTCGGACGACGCGCGGGGGAAGCTCGGTCCAAGGCCCCTTGTCGCACATATTGCGGCAGCGCATCGCGGTTCATCTCGATCCCGGGGCCGGGGGCGCCGGGGGATCGCCGCCACGCCGCCCTTGTGTTTGATCGGGAGGATAACCACCACTTGACGGAACGGGTTGTGGGTGCGGTCGCACTGGAGGATCGGCAGCACCGCTGCCGAGCCCAACCCGTCAAGCTGACGGCAAGCCCCGCACTCGTTTTCTCAGCCGCGCAGCGCCGGAAGGCCGATGCCGGTGGCTTCGAAGCCGCCGTCGGAGGCCACGACCTGACCGGTGACATAGCTCGCGCGATCCGAGCACAGGAACACGATCACCTCGGCGATCTCCGCCTCGCTGCCATAGCGGTTGAGCGGCAGCGCGTCGTGATAGGCGGCGCGGATCTCGGGTGAGTGCACCGCGAGGGCGAGCTTGGTGTCGACCGGGCCGGGGGCCACGCAGTTGGCGCGCACGCCGTGCTCGCCCAGCTCGACCGCCTGCTGTTTGGTCAGCTGGATCACCGCCGCCTTGGAGGTGCCGTAGGCCACGCGCAACGTGCTGGCGCGCAGGCCCGAGATCGAGGCGATGTTGACGATGGCGCCGCGCGCTGCGCACAGGTCCGGCAGCATCGCCTGCGAGACGAGGAACACGCCGTCGAGGTTGGTCTCCATCACCCGCCGCCAACGGGCGAAATCGGTCTCGGCGATGGGGCCGAAATCAGCGACGCCCGCGTTGTTGACCAGCGCGTCGACGCGGCCTAGCCCGTCGCGGACGGCATCGGCCATGCGCGCCACCTGATCCGGCTGCGACACGTCGCAAAGCACCGGCAGCACCGCGTCGCCGAAGGCCATCGCGGCCTCGCGCAGCGCTGCGTTGTCGCGGTCGATCATCGCGACGCGGCGGCCTTCCTCGACAAAGAGCCGGGTGGTGGCAAGACCGATGCCGCGCGCGGCACCGGTGACGAGGGCGGTCTTCTGGGTCATGTCCATCTCTTTGATCAGTTCAGCAATTGCGCGAGTTTGAGCGAGAGCTGCGGCACGGCGGCGATCACCACGAGGCCGAGCAGGCTCGCACCCAGAAAGGGCAGCGCGCCGCGCGCGATCCGCTCGATCGGCAGGCGGGTGACGTTGGCGGCGACATAGAGGTTGATGCCCACGGGCGGCGTGATCAACCCGATCGCGAGGTTGACCATCACCACGACGCCGAACCAGACCGGGTCCCAGCCCAGCTCGCGCATCACCGGCAAAAAGATCGGCAGCGACACGAACATCACCGTCACCGGGTCCATGAACATCCCCGCCACCAGCAAGATCACCATGATCACCGCGAGGATCACCCATTCATTGCCGCTGAGCCCCAAGAGCGCTGTGGAGTAGCTGCCGACCAGATCCTCGACCGTGACGACCCAGCCGAACAGGCTCGCATAAGCCACGACCAGCATGACCACGGCCGAGGAGGCGGCAGCGTCGGAGAGCGCGTCGTAAAGCCCGCGCAGGCTCAGCGTGCGGTAGATCAGCCCCCCGACGGCAAGCGCGTAGACCGTTGCGACGAGCGCGGCCTCGGTCGGGGTGAAGATGCCCGAATAGATGCCGCCCAGGATCACCACCGGCGTCATCAACCCCCAGAAGCTGTCGCGAAAGGCGGACCAGAGGCGGCGGCCATAGGGCCGCGCCGCGTCCGGTGCAGGTGCCAGGGCTTCGAGCGCGGGGCTGCGCGCAGGCGCGCCCGCACGGTTCGCCAAAGGCAGCACCGCCAGCATCGCGAGGCCCATCACCAGCCCCGGCACGATGGCGGCGATGAACAGCCGCGAGATCGATGTCTCGGCGATGACGCCGTAGATCACCAGACCGATCGAGGGCGGGATCACGATCGACAGCGCCGCCCCGGTGCAGACCAGACCGGCGGCATAGGCGCGCGGATAGCCGTCCTCTTCCATGCCCTTGATGATCATCGGACCGATGGCCGCGACCGAAGCGGGCCCCGAACCGCTTACCGCGCCCCAGAACAGGCACACGACGGTGCCGACCACGCCCATGCCGCCGGGCGTGGAGCCGATCAGCACGCGAAAGAACCGGATCATCCGCTCGGCGATGCCGAGAGCACCCATCAGCGTGCCCGCAAGGATGAAGAAGGGGATCGCCAGCAGCGAATACTTGGTGATGCCAGTGGCGATGAGATCGCCCGCCAGATCGAAACCGAAGCCGATGCGCCACATCGCGTACATCGCCGAGAGCCCGAGAGCGAAGGCCACCGGCACCCGCAGCGCCATCAGTCCGAAGAAAGCCAGCACCATCTGACTGCCCGCCGAAAGGCCCAGCAGATCAGACATCGGGAACCGCCCCGGGGTCCGGCACGCCGCGCAGCGTGGCAACTGCGTGTTGCAGATAGCGCAGCAGCACCAACGCAAAGCCGAAGGGCACGGCGGCCTGATAATACCACGCGGGCAAGCCAAGCGCGTAGGAGCGCATGCCGTTGCCCCACTGGTTCGCCAGCACCTGCCACGAGAACCACGCCGACATCGCCAGCAGCAGGGCCGACAGCCCCAGCGACAGAAGGAACACCGCGCGGGCCAGAGGACGCGGCAGCGCGTCGGCCACTAGCGTCACCGCCAGATGCTCCCCCCGCCGCGCCGCGATGGCCGCGCCAAAGATGGTGAGCAGCAGAAAGCCGTTGGTCAAAAGCTCTTCGGTCGCGGCGAGAGAGTAGTTCGTGCCGTAGCGCACCACCACATTGGCAAAGCCAAGCAGCGTCATGGCAAGAAAGATCACGGCGCAGACGATCTTTTCAGCGTCGCGCAGGATGAAGCCCAGCATGCGGCTCTCCGAAGGATCGGGAAGGGTCGGGAAGGGGCAGGGCGGCACCGGGCCGCCCCGCGCGCGGTCACTGCGCCGTGGCGATGGCGTCCTTGAAGGCGGCGACGATCTCGGGGCCGACCTTTTCGGACCACTGGTCGAAGGCGGGCTGCGTCGCCTCGCGGAAGGCGGCCAGCTCGGCCTCGCTCGGCTCGTAGACCTCCATGCCCTTGTCGCGCAGGAAGGCGATGCCCTCTTCGGTGCTCTGGCGGGTGATCTCGCGCTGGTAGGTCATGGCCTCTTCGGCGGCGGCGCGGATCTGCTCTTGGGTTTCGGCGTCGTAGTCGTCCCACTTGGCCTTGGAGATGCCGAGGAAGATCGGGTCGTAGGAGTAGTGCCACGCCGTCAGGTGGTCCTGCACCTCGTAGACCTGCTGCGGGATGATCACCGCGCCGATCGGGTTTTCCTGCCCATCGACCACGCCTTGCTGCAGCGCGGTCAGTGTCTCGCCCCACTGCATCTGCTGCGGGTTGGCGCCAAGCGCGTTCATCACGTCGATGTACATCGGCCCCGCCACGCGCATGTTGAGGCCCTTCATATCCTCGGGCGACTTGATCGGGCGCACCGAGTTGGTGACCTCGCGAAAGCCGTTCTCGCCCCAGGCCAGAACCTCGATGCCCTTGTCGCGCAGGATGTCCTCGAGCAGGTCGGCGGCGGGCCCTTGGGTCGTGGCATCGACCTGCGCGTAGTCGGCATAGAGGTAGGGCAGCGAGAACACCGCCATTTCGGGCACCAAGGGGGTGACGTTGATCGCCGAGGTCACCACCAGATCGAGCGCGCCACGCCCGACCATCTCGGCCTGCCGCATCTGGTCGCCGCCCGAGAGCTGCGCGTTGGGAAAGACCCTCGCGTCGATTTCGCCGCCGGTCTTCTCGGCCAGAAGCTCGGCAAAGCGCTCCGCCCCCTTGTGCCATGTCGTCGTGTCGCCGGTGTTGTGCGACAGGCGCAGCGTTTCGGCAGAGACGGTCCCGGCCATCAGGCCCCCGGCCAGAATCGAGGCCACGGTGAGCGCGCCCAGCTTTGCGAATGTCATGCGATTCCTCCCTGAATGTCGCAGGCCCCAAGGCCTTGCCGCTCCTCCCCGAGCGGTACGTTCCACATCATGGAGCAAATTACGTGGCGTCGAACAAGTAGAACTTGCCAAAATCGTGAACTCGGCCTGAACATGGGATCGGGGAGGAGATGGTTTTGGGAGAGCGTGCGAGGGGCGAGGTCCACATCGTGGAAGGGCAGGCTGGCGGCGCGCAGAGCGTCGACCGGGCGCTGGCGCTGTTGCGTCTTGTCGGGCGACAGCCGGGCGACGGGGTGCCTCTCGCCGCTCTCGTCGCGATGAGCGGCCTCAACAAGCCGACGGTGCGGCGGCTGATGCTGGCGCTGATCCGGGCCGGAATGGTCGAGCAGGACGCGGCGGGGCGCAGCTACCGTCTGGGACAGGAGAGCTATGTGCTGGGCACCCTCGCGGCGGTGCGCCACGGTCTGGCCGAGATGGCGGGCGACGCGCTGGCGGATCTGGCGCGCGACAGCGGCGACACCGCGTTCCTGTCGGTGCGGCGTGGCGACGCGGCGGTGTGCCTGCAGCGCGAGGAGGGGGCCTATCCGATCCGCACCCACGCGCTGATGCCCGGCGCGCGCCACCCTCTGGGCGTCGGCGCGGGATCGCTGGCGATGCTGGCGGCACTGCCCGAACCCGAGGCCGAGGCGGTGCTGGAGGCGAACCGCGAAACGCTCGCCCGCGACTATCCCGCGCTGCCGCCAGAGCGGCTGCGCGACCTTGCGGCCAAGGCGCGCGCGGCGGGACACGCGCTGAACCCCGGTCTGGTCTTTCCCGACAGCTGGGGCCTTGGCGTGGCGCTGCGCCGCCCCGACGGCGGTGTCGCCGGGGCGGTGTCGATCGCCGCCGTGGCGGGGCGGATGCAGTCGCCCCGCCCGCAGGAGCTTGCCCCGCTCCTGACGGCGGCGGCGACCCGGATCGAGGCGCGGCTGGCGCAAGCCTATGGCGGGCCGCCTGCAACAGGAGGAGTGGGACGATGAACGCGACACCATGGGCGGGCATGACGCCGGTCTCGGACCGGGTGATGAACCTGTCGCAGCTCTTGGGCGAAACCGCGCGGCGGCATGGCACGGCGTTGGGCTTCGTCTGGGGCGAGGCGCGTTGGAGCTGGCGCGAGATGGAGGCCCGCTCGGCCGCCTTCGCGCAGGCGCTGCTGAGCGAGTTCGGTGTGCGTCCGGGCGACCGCATCCTCGTGCAGTCGGCCAACTGCAACCAGATGTTCGAGGCGATGTTCGCCTGCTGGCGCATCGGAGCGGTCTGGGTGCCCGCGAACTTCCGGCAATCCCCCGACGAGGTCGCGTGGCTGGCGCAGGCCTCGGGCGCGCGTGGGTTGATCTGCGGTGCCGGGTTTCCCGACCACGCCGCCGCCTGCGAGGTCTCCTTTACCGTGGCGATCGGCAAGGCGGGGTTCGCCGAAGACTACGAGACGCTGGTGGCGCGGTATCTGGGCCAGACGCCCCCGCCGGTCGCGGTGGGGCGCGACACGCCCGCGTGGTTCTTCTTTACCTCGGGCACTACGGGGCGGCCCAAGGCGGCGGTGCTGACGCATGGCCAGCTTGCCTTCGTGATCAACAACCACCTGTGCGATCTGATGCCCGGCACCACCGAAGCCGACGCCTCTCTCGTGGTCGCGCCGCTGTCGCATGGGGCGGGCATACACCAGCTGTCTCAGGTGGCGCGCGGTGTGAAGACGATCCTGCCCGCGAGCGAAAAGTTCGACCCGGACGAGATATGGCGGCTGATCGCCGAGTGGCGCGTGACCAACGCCTTCACCGTGCCGACCATCGTCAAGCTGCTGGTCGAGCACCCCAGCGCCACGGCGCATGACCACTCCTCGCTGCGCCACCTGATCTATGCGGGCGCGCCGATGTACCGCGCCGATCAGATCCGGGCGATCGAGCTTTTGGGCCCGGTGCTGGTGCAGTATTTCGGTCTGGGCGAGGTGACGGGGAACATCACCGTGCTGCCGCCCGCGCATCACCATGCCGACGACGCGGTGATGCGGATCGGCACCTGCGGTTTCGCGCGCACCGGCATGCAGGTCGAGGTGCAGGACGCGTCGGGCCGCGCCTGCGCGCCGCATGAGACCGGCGAGATCGCGGTGATCGGCCCGGCGGTCTTTGCGGGGTATTTCGACAACCCGGAGGCCAACGCCAAGGCGTTTCGAGACGGCTGGTTCCTCACCGGCGATCTGGGCCACATGGATGAGGAGGGGTTTCTCTATCTCACGGGCCGGGCCTCGGACATGTACATCTCGGGCGGGTCGAACATTCATCCGCGCGAGATCGAGGAGAAGATCCTCATGCATCCCGACATCTCCGAGGTCGCGGTGCTGGGCGTGCCCGATCCGGTCTGGGGCGAAATCGGCCTCGCGGTCTGCGTGGCGCAAAGCGGGGCGCAGCCCGACGCGGCGGGCCTTCTGGCGTGGCTGGAGCCGCGGATCGCGCGCTACAAGCTGCCGCGCCGGGTGGTGTTCTGGGACGAGATGCCGAAATCGGGCTATGGCAAGATCACCAAGAAGATGATCCGCGAAGCCCTCGTATCGCGCGGTGAGATCACCCCGTGAGGGAAGCGCCCCGTCACCCCGGCCCGCCGCGCGCCGAACGCATCGCCAGCCTGGCTTGCCGTGCGCGCCCGCTGCGGCTGCGGCTGCGCGCGGGGCTGCCGCTCGATCAGGCCATGGCCGAGGCCTTTGCCGCGCAGGGGCACAAAGCGGGGTACCTGCGCCTGCGGGGCATCGACATGGCGCGGATCGACTACGTGCGCCCGGCCCCGGCGCCGGGACATGGGCCCGTGGCGTGGTATAGCGCGACGGAACGGCTGGAGCCTGCATGGCTCGCGGAGGCGGGGCTGCATCTGGGCCGCCGCGACGGCGCTGCGTTCGTGCATGGTCACGGTCTGTGGCGCGGGACCGAGGAGGGCGCGCTGCGGATGGGGCATCTGCTTGGCCCCGACTGTCGCCTCGGGGCCGAGGTCGAGGCGGTGGGCTGGGGGCTGAGCGGCGCGATGCTGTCGGTTGAGGCCGACGCGGAAACCGGGTTTTCCCTCTTCGTCCCTATCGCCGCGCCCTCGGACGATACCACCGGCGGGCATCCGGCGGCGCTTTGCGCGCTCCGACCCCATGTCGATCTGCACGCAGGTCTGGCGACGGTGGCCGCGCAGCACGGATTGGCGCGGGCGCGGATCGAGGGGTTGGGCAGCCTCGTCGGCGCGGCCTTCGACGATGCCCCCGGTCTCGACAGCCTCGCCACCGAAGTGCTGGTGACGCGGGGCGATATAGACCGAGGCCGCGTCCGGATCGCAGCGGCGGCCATCGGGTTCGACGGCGACCCGGTACAAGGGGAGCTGCGCGAAGGCGCCAATGCCGTCTGCGTCACGAGCGAGATGCTATTGATCGGCTCTTGAGGCGCATGATCCGCGCGGGGACCACGGGCATTCTCAAAGCCGCGTCACCTCTGGCACCGGTGTGCCGTTCCAGACAAAGCGCCATGTCGCGCCCTGCCGAATGTTCTGGACGAGGTTCGGGCGGAACGCCGCGAGGCAGAGCCCGCCCGCGCGGCGCTGCGAGGGATAGACCAGCCCCGAGGCCCCGGCGGCGCGCAGCTCGCGCGCGAGGGCCTGCCCCGCGGGGTGGCCCACCACCGGGTTCGGTTCGAGCCAGGGCTGAGCGCCAGAGGCCCGCAGGTCCACGAAGGGACCGATGAACCCGGCCAGCAGTTCGCGGTAATCGGTGACGTTGTCATAGACGCCGACGTTCTCGAGCTCTCGGGTGAGGTGATAGCCGACCTCGGCCCGCGCGGTTTCGCCCGCCGCATCGCCCCAAGCGGCATACCACGCGCCGCGCTCGGGGCCGTTGAAACGGTTGCCACCGGGGCGGGTGTAGCAAAAGGCGGCGTTGACATAGCTCCAGCCATAGCCATGCGCGTCGCTCAGAAGCTCGGCTCGCCGCAACCCGCTCGGCAACGGCATTTCGGCGTCCTGACGGATCGAGGTCAGCGCCTCGATGTCGGCGAGGAAATCGAGCGCATCCGCGTCATCGGCAAGCGGGGCCAGGGCGGGCTCGTCGATATAGGCGGTGCTGATCAGGCGGATCGTCGCGGGCTCGGCCAGTTCGCATAGCGGCAGGTCATGCGGAATGCGCCCCGGCGGGGTTTCCTCGGGCGAACGACGGCTCACCTCTCAGAGGCCCCCGCGCAGCGCGTCGATGTGCTGGCGCACGGCAGCCATCGCCGGGATGCCGCCGGCGATCATCATGTCGAGCGGGCGGCGTCCCTCATAGGGCGCGCCCTTGTTCGGCAAGCCCGGCCAACGCCCGGTAAGCGGGCCGTTGAACAAAAGACGAAGCCCCTTGTAGATGCCGAGGATAAGGCTGGCGCGGGTGACCTTGTCGCGATCCAGAGAGCCGTTGAAGCTGCCGGACTTCATCCGCGCCCATGTGGCGGGCGGCACGTCGAAAAGCGCTGCGGCCTCGGCCGAGGACAGCCCCCAAGAGGCAGTTGCCCGCACCACCGCCCGCACGAGGGTCGCGACCTGATCGCGATCCGACAGGGGCCTGACGCCAGTTTCGTCTGCAAAAGCTGCCTGTGCCATGACGACCTCCATATGATGCTAATAGATATATCATATGGATGAAATATCAAGGTCAGCTTGCTCCGATGCACTTTGCCCGGATCAGCGCCACCCCGGTCCTCGCCGCATGTCCGAAAACGGGCCATCATCTATATTGCACCTGCATCCCTAATGTTGACGACGCACCACGCCGCCTTCTATTCTGCAGGTGTGGTCCCAAGGCGGGCCATCCCGCGGGCCGGGCGTCCGGGACAGCATGGTGGGGCACGCAACCCATGCGCATTTCGAAAGGGAGTCCATGGGACCGTTTCCGCATGATGCGCCGAAAGCCAAGATCGACGAGTTGAACAGGGCCGGGACCGACGGGTTCGAATTCGTCGAGTTCGCGCACCCCGAGCCGGGCAAGCTCGAGGCGCTGTTCGAAAGCATGGGTTACACCGAGGTGGCCCGGCACAAGAGCCGCGACATTTCGCTCTACCGTCAGGGCAGGATCAACTACCTCGTCAACCGCGAGCCGGGCAGCCATGCCGCAGGCTTCGTGAAGGAGCACGGCCCCTGCGCGCCCGCGATGGCCTGGCGCGTGGTCGATGCGCGGCACGCGCTGAAATGCGCGCTTGATTACGGGGCCGAGGAATACACCGGCCCGGGCAAGTCGCTCGACGTGCCGGCGGTGATCGGCATCGGCGGCTCGCTGCTCTACTTCGTGGAGACCTATGGCGAGGCGGGCTCTTGCTATGAGGCCGAGTATGATTGGCTGGGCGAGACCGACCCGCAGCCCGAGGGGGCAGGGTTCTACTATCTCGACCACCTGACCCACAACGTCGCGCGGGGCAACATGTCGACGTGGTACGACTTTTACGCCAAGGCCTTCAACTTCCGCGAAATCCGCTTCTTCGACATCAAGGGTCGGCAGACGGGTCTCACCTCGCGCGCGCTGACCTCGCCCGATGGCAAGATCCGCATCCCGATCAACGAAAGTGCCGACGACACCAGTCAGATCGCGGAGTACCTGCGCGATTACAACGGCGAGGGCATCCAGCACATCGCAGTGGGCACCGAAGACATCTATGCCGCCACCGACCGGATCGCTGAGAAGGGCATCGAGTTCATGCCGCCGCCGCCCGCGACCTATTACGACATGAGCGTCGAGCGCGTCACCGGCCATGAGGAGCCGCTCGACAAGCTGAAGAAACACGGCATCCTGATCGACGGCGAAGGCGTGGTGGATGGCGGCAACACCCGCATCCTGCTGCAGATCTTCTCCAAGACCGTGATCGGGCCGATCTTCTTCGAGTTCATCCAGCGCAAAGGCGACGACGGCTTTGGCGAGGGCAACTTCAAGGCGCTGTTCGAGTCGATCGAGGCCGACCAGATCCAGCGCGGCGTGCTCAAGGCCGAGGCCTGAGCCATGGCCACCCCGCACGACGAGATCGTCATCGCCCAAAGCCGGGCGCGTTACAACGAAGGCTACATGCCCGGTTTCGGGAATGATTTCGAGACCGAGGCCATCGAGGGCGCGCTGCCGATCGGGCAGAATTCGCCGCAGCGCTGCCCTTACGGTCTTTATGCAGAGCAGCTCTCTGGCACGCCCTTCACCGCGCCGCGCGCCTCGAACGAGCGGACGTGGCTCTACCGGATGCGGCCTTCGGTGCAGCACATCGCAAAGATGCGGCGGATTGAGCTGCCCGAGTTCCGTTCGGCCCCGACGCCCAATGAGAGCGGCCTGCCGCTGGCGCCGATGCGCTGGGATCCGGCCCCGATCCCAGAGGATGCGGGGACATGGCTCACCGGCATGCGCAGCATCGCCACCGGCGGCGACGTGCTGACCCAGACGGGCTATGCGATCCACACCTACGCCGTCACCCAAGGCATGGAGGAAGAGGTCTTCTACAATGCCGATGGCGAAATGCTGGTGGTGCCCGAAATCGGCAGGCTACGCTTTTTCACCGAAATGGGCGTGATCGACGTGGCGCCGGGCGAGATCGCGGTGCTGCCGCGTGGGCTGAAATACAAGGTGCTCCTGAACGGCGACGCCAAGTGTCGCGGCTATGTCTGCGAGAATTACGGCGGGGCCTTCTCGGTGCCCGAACGCGGCCCGATCGGGGCGAACTGCCTCGCCAATCCGCGCGATTTCCTTACCCCCGTCGCGGCCTATGAACGCCGCGACGGCACGCGCCACGGCCTGACCGTGAAATGGTGTGGCCAGTTCCACCGCTGCGAGATCGACCACAGCCCGCTCGACGTGGTGGCGTGGCACGGCAACTACGCGCCCTACAAGTACAACCTGCGGCATTATTCGCCAGTGGGGCCGATCTTGAACGATCACGCCGACCCGTCGATCTTTACCGTGCTGACCGCCCCGAGCGGCGAGCCGGGCACCGCCAACATCGACTTCGTGATCTTCCCGCCGCGCTGGCTGGTGGCCGAGAACTCGTTCCGCCCGCCGTGGTATCACATGAACATCATGTCCGAGTTCATGGGGCTGATCGAAGGCGTCTATGACGCCAAGCCCGAGGGCTTCGTGCCGGGGGGGATGTCGATCCACAACATGATGCTGCCGCACGGCCCGGACGCCGAAGCCTTCTACAAGGCCTCATTGAAGGATCTCGGGCCGGAGCGGCTCCAGAACACCATGGCCTTCATGTTCGAGACCCGCTTTCCGCAGCAGGTGACACGCTATGCCGCCGGGCTGCCGACGCTGCAGGCGGGCTATCCGGAGGTCTGGGCCCCGCTGCGCAACCACTTCGACCCCGACCGCCGCGACTGGCAGGGCGAATGAGCGGGCTGAACGCCACCCACGACCCGGCGCGGCAAAGCTGGGTCGAGAGCGCCAATGCAAAGGGGACGGATTTTCCGATCCAGAACCTGCCCTATGGCGTCTTTTCCCAAGACGATGGGCCGCGCCGCGTCGGTGTGGCGATCGGCGAGATGATCCTCGATCTCACCGCCGCCGAGGCGGCGGGGCTGCTGCGCCCCGCCCCGACACCGGTGTTCGACGGCGGTACGCTCAACGCGCTGATGGCGCGCCCCCCCGACGACTGGTCGCGCACCCGTGCGGCGGTGGCGGCCTTGCTCGATGCCGAGGCGGGCCCGCGCGACGATCTGGTGCTGCTGCGTCAGGACGCGGTGCGGATGCACATGCCGGTCTTCGTGCGGGGCTTTACCGATTTCTATGCCTCCAAGGAGCACGCGACCAACGTCGGCGCGATGTTCCGCGACCCCAAGAACGCCTTGCTGCCGAACTGGCTGCATATCCCGATCGGCTACAACGGACGCGCTTCGACGGTGGTGGTCTCGGGCACCGGCATCCGCCGCCCGCTGGGACAGATCAAGGGCCCGGACGATGCCGCCCCCCGCCTTGGCCCCACCGCCCGGCTCGACATCGAGCTGGAACTGGGCGCGCTGGTCGGGACGCCTTCGTCGATGGGTCAGCCGATATCGGTGGCACGGGCGCAGGAAATGATCTTCGGCTTCGTGCTGCTCAACGACTGGTCGGCGCGGGACGTGCAGGTGTGGGAGTATCAGCCGCTCGGGCCGTTTCAGGCCAAGGCCTTCGGCACCACGATCAGCCCGTGGATCGTCACGCGCGAGGCGCTCGAGCCCTACCGCGTGCCGACGCCCGAGCGGGGGACGCCGCTGCTGCCCTATCTGCGCGAAGAGGGCGATTACAACTATGACATCCGGCTCGAGATCGACATCGCCCCGGCGGGCGGCACGCCGCGAACGGTGAGCCGCACCAACGCCTGCCACCTCTACTATGCCGCGGCCCAGCAGCTCGCCCATCACGCGATCTCGGGCTGCGCCATGGAGACGGGCGATCTGCTTGGCTCGGGCACGATCTCGGGGCCGGACCGCGACAGCTACGGATCGCTTTTGGAGATGACGTGGAACGGGAGCGATCCGCTCGACCTCGGTGGGGTGCGTCGCGGCTTTCTGGAGAATGGCGACATGGTCCGGCTGCGCGGCTGGTGCGAGGGGGCGGTGCGGATCGGCTTCGGGGTCTGCGAGGGCACGATCCTGCCCGCCCCGGAACAGCCGGCATGAGCTGGCGCCGCCTGCCGCGCGCGCCTGCTCCGGGTGCGGAGGTCTGCGCGGCGGATGCGCTGCCGGATCGCGGCACGCTGGGGGTCGAGATCGACGGGTTTCCGCTGCTTCTGGTGCGTCTTGAGGCGGGGCTGTTTTGCTATTTCAACGCCTGCCCGCATCAGGGCCTGCCGCTCGACTGGCGCGGCGGCGGCGTGCTCGGGACACAAGGCGCGGTGCTGCGCTGCTCGAACCACGGGGCGGGGTTCGACGCGGCCACAGGGCAGGGCTGCGAGGGGTTGGGCAGGGGCTGCGCGTTGATCGCGGTGCCTGTCGTCCTTCGGGGTGACAGGGTCATCGTCGAGGGTGATTGACCCTGCCACCAAACCGCTCGCGGCGCGTCTCTAGGCCGCCGATGCGTGGTGCTCTGGTCCTGCAACCCGTACCAAGGCCCGTGCCAGAGGGGCGATCTGCGCGGATGTCAGACCGGCGACGTTGATGCGGCCCCCGTCGGTGCCATAGATCGCGTGCTCTTCGCGCAGCCGCTGCATCGCCCGAACCCCAAGCGGCAGCAGCGAGAACATCCCCTTTTGCCGCCCGAGCGAGGCGAACCCGGCCCCCGCACCCTCGGCCTCCAAAGCCGCGCCAAGTTCCGCGCGCAGCACGGCCACGCGTTGCCGCATCGCCTCGACCTCGCGCAGCCAGCCCTCCGGGGCGGCCAGAAGCGCGGCGGCCACGGCGGCACCATGCTCTGGCGGCATGGAGTAGCTGGCCCGCGCGATCCGCTCCAGCATCGGGCCGACCGGGGCCAGCGCGGCCGCGTCCGGGCCGACGACCATCGCGGCACCGGTGCGGTCGCAATAAAGCCCCATATTCTTGGAACAGCTCGCCGCGACCAGCACGGTCGGGTTCTCGTCGACCACCCGGCGCAGACCGGCGGCGTCGGCCTCCATCCCGTCGCCAAAGCCCTGATAGGCCATGTCGACCAATGGGATCAGCCCGCGCCGCGCGCAAAAGGCCGATACCTCGGCCCAGTCATCGGCGGCCATGTCGATGCCGGACGGGTTGTGACAGCAGCCATGCAGGATCACCACGTCGCCGGGCCGCGCCGGGGCGAGATCCTCCAGCATCGTGCCAAGATCGAAGCCGGTGTCGTCCTCGCGCAGCCGGTAGGTCTCGAACCGCAACCCCGGCGCGGTCATCAGGGGCCGGTGATTGACGTAACCCGGATCGCTCGACCAGACCGTGGCATCGGGCGTGGCCCGCGCTACCAGCTCGGCCAAAAGCCGCAGCGCCCCGGTGCCGCCGACGCTCTGCATCGTGTGCTGGCGCGCCAGCCGCGCGGGGTCTTGCCCCAACAGGAGGTGTGCCATCCCTGCGTTGAACGCCGCGTTGCCCCCAAGCGCGCGGTATGCCTTGGACGCGCCCGCCTCGGCCAGCCGCAGCTCGGCCTTGCGCACCGAGGCCAGCACCGGCGTGGTGCCGGTCTCGTCGCGGTACATGCCGACCACGAGGTCCATCCGCTCGGGCCGGGGATCGGCGCGAAAGGTGGAGATCAGGCTCCACAGCGGGTCGGGGCTGGCATGGGGCAGGTCTGCGAGCATGGGGCTCTCCTTGGTCCGGATGGTCAATGGCGGGTGGCGCGAAACACGCCGAAGGTAACGAGAGCGATGCCCGCGACGACGATGGGCGTCAGCGCCTCGCCCAAGAGCGGCACCGCGCCCAATGCGGCCAGCGCCGGAGCGAGCGAGCCGATGGCAGCGCAGCGGGCGGGCCCCAGACGCGAGATCGCGGCGGCATAGGCGAGGCTCGCCAGCACGCCGACACCGAAGCCCTGCACCGCCACGAAGGGCAGGATCTCGGACAGCGGGGCCTGCGCAATGCGCGTCTCGACCGCGCCCGCACCAATCAGCACCAGCAGCAGCGCCAGCGACGGCAGGCCAAGCAGCAGGGTGCAGCCCACGGGGTCGAGCCCGGCACGTCGCAGGCCCAGCGTGTAGGCCCCCCAGAGCAGACTGGCGCAGAGCAGCAGCCCGGCCCCGGCGAGCACGGCCCCGTCGAGCGCACCTTGCCCCGCCACCAGCAGCACGACGCCGCCAGAGATCAGCGCCAGCGCGGGCCCGAGGCCGGGGGTGATGCGGCGACGCTCGACCACGCGCAACAACAGCGCCACCGACAGCGGCGTGGTGCCCGCAATCAGCGCGCCGACATGCGCCGCCGAGGTCAGCGCCCCGCCCATCGAGGCCAGAAAGAAGAACGGCAGCCCCGCGCCCGCGGCGATGAGTATCGCGTCGAATGGCCGGACCCGGCGCAGCGCCGCGATCCGCGATGGCAGCAGCGGCGCCAGCACGAGCACCGGCACGCCGAACCGGATCAGCGCCACATCCGCCGGGGCCAGCATCGAGGCCCCGATCCCCCGGATCGACAGGGCAAACCCCGCCCAGATCGTCACCGCCACCGCGATGGCTGCATATCCAAGCACGGTCGCGGCACCGGGAAGGGAACTGGGCGCGGAGTCGGACAGAGTGCCGGGCAGAGTGCCGGCGGCGGGGCGGGTGATCGGGGTGCTGCTCATGGGTTGCTCCTGCGGTCTTGGTCGCAGAATGGCGTGGCCTCGGCGCAATCGGATTGCTATCTCTGCCATCCAAGGCAGTGATATTGGCATGATCTGCCAGAGAGGCGCGCGAAATGGACGACAAGGATCGGCAGATCATCGCCGCGCTGCAGGCGCATGGTCGGCTGACAAATCAGGAATTGTCGCAAAAGGTGCACCTCTCGCCATCGCCCTGCCTGCGGCGGCTGCGGATGCTTGAGGATGCGGGCATCATCCGCGGCTATGCGGCGATCGTCGACGAGACCGCCTACGGCCTGCCGATCACCGCCTTCGTGCGGGTCCGGCTGGAGCGGCACAGCGAGGCGGCGGTGGGGGTGTTCGAGCGCAAGGTGCGCGACATCGACGCGATCCTCGACTGCTACATGATGACCGGGGACGACGACTACCTGTTGCGGGTGCTGGTCTCGAGCCTGCAGGATTACGAGGTCTTCGTGCGCCAGCAGCTGCACCAGATCGGCGGCATCGCCGCGATCGAAACCAGCTTTGCCTATGGCACCGTCAAACGCGGCACGGTGTTCCCGCGCCTTGACTGATCGCGACGGCGCAACCGCGATATCGACAAGCGGAGCGCGACAGGTATCGTCGCGAGAGTCGCAAAGACGCCGTCAGGGGGCACCGATGATCCGCAGGACGACACCGCGCGCCTCCGCGCAGGCCCGGCCCATATGACGCGCGAGGTCATCGTCGTGGGCGCGGGCGTCATCGGGCTGTCGGTGGCGCTGGCCGCACAAGCACGCGGGTTCAAGGTGCGGGTCATCGACCGGTCGGGTCCGGCGGCAGGCGCGAGCGCCGGCAACGCGGGGGCCTTTGCCTTTCCCGAGATCCTGCCGCTGGCCTCGCCCCGGATCCTTCGACAGGCACCGAAATGGCTGCTCGATCCCCTCGGCCCTCTCAGCGTGCCACCACGCTACGCGCATCGTATCGCGCCATGGATGTGGCGGTTCTGGCGGGCTTCGAGACCCGCACAGGTGCGGGCGTCGACCGAGGCCCAAGCGGCGCTGATGCGGCTGTCCCAAGAGGCGCTCGATCCGCATCTGGCGCGCACGGGGCTTGCCCATATGCTGCGCCGCGATGGGCAGCTCCAGCTTTACGAAGGCGCTCGGGCGTTTCGGGCCTCTCTTCCGGGCTGGGCCGCGCGCGAGGCCGAAGCCATCGCGTTTCGCCATCTCGAAGGGGCCGAAATCGCGGAGTATCAACCGGGCCTCGCGCCCCGCTTCACCCATGCGACCTTCACCCCCGGCTGGTTTTCGATCTCCGATCCCCGCGACTACACCCATGCCCTGGCCGAGCGGTTCCGGGCGACGGGCGGCGAGATCGAGATCACGGAGGCGCGCGCATTGATCCCCGGCGGGCTGCGCACCCAAGCGGGCGACCGCGCGGGCCGGGTGGTGATCGCGGCAGGCGCCTATTCGCACCGCTTGGCACGAACGGTGGGGGTGAAGATCCCTCTCGAAACTGAGCGGGGCTACAACACGACCCTGCCGCACGGCGCCTTCGATCTGCGGCTGCATTTGACCTTCGGCGGTCATGGCTTCGCGGTCTCATCGCTGGCCTCTGGCCTGCAGGTCGGGGGGGCGGTGGAGCTGGGCGGTCTCGACCTGCCGCCCAACTTCGCGCGGGCCGACGCGATGCTGAAAAAGGCGGCTGCCTTCCTGCCGGGGCTGAAAACCGAGGCTGGGCGGCAATGGATGGGCTTTCGCCCCTCGCTGCCGGACAGCCTTCCGGTCATCGGCGCGCTGCCGGGGCGGGACGCGGCAATCTGCGCCTTCGGTCACGGGCATCTGGGCCTCACGCAATCGGCGGGGACGGCGCGGATCGTGGCGGATCTTCTGGAGGGGCGCGCCCCCGCCATCGACCTCGCCCCCTTTGCGCCGCTGCGGTTTTCGTGACGTGATCTAGCGCACGACACCGCTGGCCCCCGGCCCCTGATTGATCGCGTCACAAAAGATTATTCCGAACGTCATCTTTCGCATAGGCTCCTCGATCAGAAGACCGGCACACAAGATGCCCGGATTCACAGGGAGGACGACACATGAAGACGATGACACTGCTCGCGCTTGCCACGGCGCTGCCGTCGATGGCGCTCGCCGAAAGCCACATGGAGGCGGGCGGCGGCGCGCTGAGCTATGGCGAACGCCCCTTCTACCTGATCGATGCGATGGAGGACGGCGCGCTCAAGGACAAGCTGATGTCCTGTCAGGGCCAGACGCCCGCGCGCTCGGCCTTCTCCATAGCCCACCGCGGCGCGGCCCTGATGCTGCCCGAGCATACCAGGCAATCCTATGTCGCGGGCGCGCGGCAAGGCGCGGGGATCGTCGAATGCGACGTGACATTTACTGCCGACAAGGAGCTGGTCTGCCGCCACGCGCAGAACGACCTCGCCACCACGACGAACATCCTCGTCAGCGATCTGGCCGGGAAATGCACCACGCCCTTCACCGCTGCTGCCGGCGAAGAGGATGCCTCGGCCGAGTGCCGGACCTCGGATCTGACGCTGGCCGAGTTCCGCGAGCTCAAGCCCAAGATGGACGCCTCGAACGCCAAGGCCACCACGGCCGAAGAATTCCAGGGCGGCACGGCGCCCTGGCGCACCGAGCTTTATGTGCCCGGCGCCGAGGTGATGACCCACGCGGAGTCGATCGCGCTCATCGACAGCCTTGGCGCGGACTTCACGCCCGAGCTGAAATCGGCCTCGGTCGAGATGCCCTATGACGGCTTCAGCCAAGGCGATTACGCGCAGAAGATGATCGACGAGTACAAGGACGCGGGCATCGATCCCTCGCGTGTCTGGGCGCAGAGCTTCAACCTCGACGACATCAAGTACTGGATCGAGAACGAGCCCGAGTTCGGCGCGCAGGCGGTCTATCTGGATGACCGTTACGAGGCCGAGGACGACGACGAGGGGCTGATCGACGCCAACGACCCCGCGACCTTCAAGCCGACGATGCAGGAACTGGCCGACATGGGGGTGAACTACATCGCGCCGCCGATGTGGATGCTGGTGACGACCGACGAGGCGGGCGAGATCGTGCCTTCGGCCTATGCCGAAGAAGCCAAGGCCGCGGGCCTCGAGATCATCACCTGGACGCTGGAACGCTCGGGCCCGCTGGCCGAAGGGGGCGGCTGGTATTTCCAGTCGGTCGAGCAGGCCATCGACGATGATGGCGACACCTATGCCATGCTTGACGCGCTGGCGCAGAAGGTGGGGGTGAAAGGCGTGTTCTCGGACTGGCCGGCGACGGTGACGTATTACGCGAACTGCATGGGGCTGTGAGCGGCTCCTGAGATCAGGGCAGGGGGCTATCCGGCCCTTTGCCGAAATGTCCACAAGATTCAAATGACGGCGCCGTGCGTCCGGTGCCTCGAAGCGAAGACGCCCTCGCGGATATCCGCGAGGGCGCTGTGATCCCTAGTCAGTTCAGACGGGAGGAATAGACGTTGTTCAGATAGCTTTCCATGCCGATGCGGAAATGCGTCTCTCCGACATGCTCGAAGCCTTTCCGGAGATAGAACGCGATGGCGGGCGCGTTTTCCGCGTTGGTCGTGAGCCAGACCGTATCGGCCTGCGTTGCGCGACAATGCCCGAGGGCCGCGTCGAGCAGGCGCGACCCGATCCCTTTCCCATGGTGACGCGGCTGGACGTAGAAGGTCGCGATCTGCAGGTCGGAACATCCATTCACAGGCGGCTTGCCGCCTGCGGATACGCGTATGAATCCGTCGATGCCCTCATCGTTCTGCGACACCATCACGAACTCCGACGGATCGGCTATGAATTTCTCGGCATTGGCTGCGGTAAACATGTCCAGGACATAGTCCGCGAAGAAGGGGCTGACGCCGCGCTTCAGATAGGTGCTGATCCACACCTCCAGGGAGAGGGCGGCGATGCTCGAAGCGTCCGAAATCTGGGCCGGTCTGAGGGTCATGGCTCTGATATGCCTTTGACCGAAGCAGGGGTAAACGCTGAATGTGGGAGGGAAGTGCGGATACTTTACTTCCTCATCTCTAGCTCAGGCCGATGAGATGAAGGCGCCCTGTTCAAGCAGACTCTGCTTATGAACCAATCATCGACGTGACGAACCGCGACCTGTGATCTATCCGTCGACGGACCTGCCCAAGCGCGGCCCTCTCCAGCCTTCAAATATGCGGGATCACGAAGTCGGGCATGATGCCCGCGCGGTCGATTGCTGCGATCACGTCCTCGCCCGCGAGCGGCCCGTGTTCGGTGACCAGCGCCGAGGCGAAGCCCATGGCCCGCGCGCCCAGAATGTCGGTGTGCAACGTGTCGCCCACCATCAGCACCCGGTTGGGCGCGGGGGGCGGGTCGAGGCGCGAGAGCGCCAGATCGAAGATCGCGCCAAACGGCTTGCCAAAGAACTCGGGAGCGCAGAGACCGGCATCCGCCAAGGCATGGGCGAAATGGCCGGGCTCAAGCGACAGGCCGGTCTCGCGCGGGGCGACGAGGTCGGGGTTGCCTACGAGCACGGGGCGGGTGCGGGCCTGTAGGCTCGCCGTCAAAAGGCGCTGCCGCTCCACGGTCCAGCCGTCCGAGCCGACGAGCAGGAAGCCATCGGCCTGATCATAGCCTGCCGCGTCGTCGAGCAGCAGGTGCGCGTCGATCTCCTCGAACTCGCGCAGACCGTGGCCAACCCCCAGCATCACGCCCCACAGGCGCGGCGGCGCTTGGGCGAGATGGGCGAGCAGCGCCTCGCGGCTTGTGACCACCTCGTCCGGGGCAAAGTCGAAGCCGAGCCGCTCGAACCGCTGCATCATCGCGCGCTTGGGATATCCGGCGGAGTTCGACACCACCATGATCCGCTTGCCCCGGTCACGCAGCTCGGCGATCCGCGCGGCCGCCCCGAGGATCGGCGTCTCTCCGACATTGAGCACGCCGTAGGCATCGAACAGGATGACGTCGAACGGATCGGCGATGGCGCCCAGATCCGGCGCGTGGCCAAACCCGCCCCCCAAGGGCGCCTCGGGCAGGCGGTGACGGACCGCGACATAGGCGTCGAAGGCCGTGCGCCCGCTGGGGGGCGCGCCGGTCACAGGATCCGGCGGCGCAGCCAGGCCGAGACGATCTCGCCCAGGATCACCAGCCCGAGGATCGCGATCAGCACGGTCGCCGCCTCGCGCCAGTTGAAGGTGTCGATCGCGCCTTGCAGGATGATGCCGATGCCGCCTGCGCCGACGAGGCCGAGCACCGTGGACTCGCGCAGGTTGATGTCCCAGCGCAGGATCGACACGGCCCAGAAGGTCGGCATGACCTGCGGAACGATGGCATAGGCGATGACCTTGAAGCGCGAGGCGCCCGTGGCCTCCAGTGCCTCGACCGGGCGCTTGTCGATCTCCTCGATGGCTTCGCCCAGAAGCTTGCCCACGAAGCCGATGGAGCGGAACATGATCGCGACGATGCCCGCGACGATGCCGGGTCCGAAGATGGCCACGAACAAGAGCGCCCAGATGATCGTGTTGATCGAGCGCGACGACACGAGGATGAAGCGCCCGACCCAGAGCGTGGCGCGGTTGGGCGTGGTGTTCTGCGCCGCGAGCCACGCCACGGGGAGCGACAGGATCACCGCGAAGGCGGTGGCGATGGTGGCGATGTTCACCGTCTCCCACAGCACCCGCAGGATCACGCCAAGGTTCGACGGATCGGGCGGGATCATCCGGCCAAAGAGGTCGCCCATCTGTTCCGGTGCGTCCCAGACCCAATCCCAGATCACCTCGATCGAGGTGATGGCCCAGGCGATCGCCAGAGCGGTCAGCGCGAAGACGGCGTAGCGCTGCAGCCGTTGTTTGAGGGTGAAGCGGGTCCAGTCATCGCGTCCGAGGTCCGAAAGGGTCATATGCGCTTCCTGATCTGGCCGGACACGGCCTCGGACAGAAGGATCGCGCCGACGATGACCATGGTGATGGCCAGCGCGAAGTCATAGTCATAGCGCCCGAAGGCGTTGGCGAGCGTCGAGCCGATGCCGCCCGCGCCGACGATGCCGACCACCGCCGAGGCGCGCAAGTTGCTGTCGAGCTGGTAGATGGTGAGGCCGATCTGGCGCGGCATGATCTGTGGCACCACGGCATAGATCAGCGTCGACAGATAGGGCGCACCGGCGGCGCGCATCGCCTCGACCTGGCCGAAGTCGATCTCCTCTATCCGTTCGGCCAGCATCTTGGCGACGAAGCCGATGGAATAGACGATAAGGGTCAGCACACCCGCCAGCGGGCCAAAGCCCACCGCCTTCACGAAGATGATCGCGACGATCACCGGGTGAAAGCTGCGCGCGACGATGATGATGGCGCGGCCGAGATAGAACACCGCCTTGGGCACCACGTTGCGCGCGGCCATGAAGGCGATGGGAATCGACAGGATCACCCCGCCGAAGGTGGCAAGGATCGCGATCTTCAGGCTTTCGAGAAAGCCGTCGATCAAGAGCCCCGAGCGTTCGAAGCTCGGCGGGAACGCCCCGCCGAAGATCCGGCCCGCCCGCTCTACGCCTTCGGCCACGCGAGCCCAGTCGATCGGCAGGGTGCCGAGAGTCCAGACGACATAGAGGATCGCGCCGCCATAGACGAGCCAGCGGATCACCGGGTTGGCGATGAAGCTCTTCTTGCGCCAGTGGTCCCGCATAGCGGTCGCACCCGACGTGGCGCCGCCCGCGGCACCGGCGGGTACGTCCGGGCCATCCATCCGGCCCGTGCTCATGACGCCTCCTTCAGTCCGCTCGCACGGTCGGCGGCGGGGCTGCCGGAATAGATCCGGTCCATCGCGTCCTGATCGAGCATGCCCGGCAGGTCGTCGAAGATGATCCTTCCATAGCGCATGCCGACGATGCGGTCGGTGTACTCCTTGGCCTCGTGGACGTTGTGGATGTTGATCAGAACCGGGAGCTTCAGCTCGCGCGAGAGGTCGCGCAACAGCCCCATGATCTGCTCGGAGGTCTTGGGGTCGAGAGAGGCGGTGGGCTCGTCGGCGAGCAGGATCTCGGGCTTTTGCATCAGCGCGCGCACCACGCCGACGCGCTGGCGTTCGCCGCCCGACAGTTCGTCGGCGCGCTTGTCTGCGTAATGCGCGATGCCCACGCGCTCCATCAGCTCGAAGGCGCGGCGGATGTCTTCCTTGGGGTAGCGCCGCGACAGCGCGGCCCATGTCGAAATGTAGCCCAGACGCCCTGACTGGACGTTCTCCATCACCGTGAGCCGGTCGACGAGGTTGAAGCCCTGAAACACCATGCCGATCTTGCGCCGCGCGTTGCGCAGGTCGCGCCCGCGCAGCGTCGTCAGCTCCGTACCGTTCAGCTCGACGCTGCCCGATGTCGGCTCGACCAACCGGTTGATGCAGCGCAGAAGCGTCGATTTTCCGGCCCCCGAAGAGCCGATGATCGACACCACACTCTCGCCCTCGATGGTCAGGTCGAGGTTCTTCAGGACCGGCTCGCCCTTGCCATAGCGCTTCACGAGATCCGTGATCTTCAGCATCGCAGTCTCCTTGCGAACCCCGGCCCGCCCGGTCTGGGGAACCGGGCCGGGGTCATGGGCGTCACTCGGCGGCGAGGCCTTCGGGGGTGTATTCCACGCCGTTCGCGGCTTGGATCTGCCGGATCACCGCCCATTGGTCCTTGTAGGTGATCGGGATGAACTTGCTGACGCCGGTGAACTCCTCACCCAGAGCCGTGCCTGAGAAGTCGTAGCTGAAGAACGCCTCCTCGATCTTCTCCTTCAGCTCGGGTGTCAGATCATGGGCATAGGTGTAGGAGGTGGTCGGGAAAGGATCGCTCTCCCAGACGATGCGCACCTCCTCGGGGTCGTAGAGGCCGCGCTCGGCCATGCGGTCGACCACCTCGGAGGCCACGGGGGCCGCATCGTAATCGCCCGCGACAACGCCGAGCATCGATTGGTCGTGGCTGCCCGAATAGGTGACCTCGTAATCCTCGTCAGGGGTCACGCCGAGATCGGGAAACAGCGCGCGAGGCGCGAGGTTGCCCGAGTTCGATGTCGGCGAGGTATGCGCCACGCGCTTGCCCGCGAGATCCGAAGGCTCCTGAATGTCGCTGTCGGCTTGGGTATAGAGTTGCAGCTTGTAGCCGAACTGGCCGTCATCCGAGCCCATGATCGCGAAGGGTACCGCGCCTGCGAGGTTCACCGCATAGGGGGTGGGGCCGGTCGAGAAGCCCGCGATATGTAGCCGCCCCGAGCGCATCGCCTCGACCTCGGCCGAGTTCGACTGCACCGCGAAGAACTGCACCTCTTTGCCCGTCACTTCCGAGAGATGCTCGATGAACGGCTCCCAAATGTCGGCATAGATCGCCGGATCCTCGACCGGCGTATAGGCAAAGACCAGCGTGCCGGGGTCTTGCAGTTCGCCTTCGTCGGTCGGCGCGTCGGCGACGAGATCGCCGTCGGCGTCGCAATACATCGGGTCGAGCGTGCCGCGCTCGGCGCAGTCGTCCTGCGCCGTGGCCGCATGGGCCGAAAGCGCGATGGCGGCGATCGTCGCCGCGCCAAGAATCGTCGGGTGCTTGAGCATGTCGAGTGGTCCTCCTCCCAGAGACAGTCCGCAGCGTCACTCCTCAACGACGCTGTAGATCGCTTGGATCGAAGCACTTCGAGTTTGACAGTGCAACATTTTCTTGCCTGAGAATGTCTGAGGTCGGACATCGGAGGCAGGACATGGCCATTGGCGCGCGCCCCGCCAAGGCGGACCGGCAGGCACAGATCCTGATGGAGCTGAAGCTGCGCCCGCATGTGCGCATTGCCGATCTGGCCGAGCGGTTTTCGGTGACGCCCGAGACGATCCGCCGCGATCTCGGCGCGCTCGACGGGCGGGGGCAGATCCTGCGCGCCTATGGCGGCGCCACCGCCCCGTTTCCGGGCACGCAGCGCGATCTCGAGGCGCGGCAGGGCACGCAGGTCGCGGAGCGCGCGCGGATCGGACGGCACGCGGCCGCGCTGGTGACCCCGGGCGAGACGCTGATGATCGACGCCGGCGCCACGACCATCGAATTCGCCCGCTACCTCGCCATCGCCGCCACACCGGTCACAGTGATCACCAATTGTCTGCAGGTGGCGCAGCTGCTGGGCGGGGTGTCCGGCTCGGAGGTGCGGCTCTGCGGGGGAAGGCTGCTCGCTCGAGAGGGGGCGATGATCGGCGAGGAGGCGGTCGAGGCACTGTCGCGTTACCGGGTCGATGCGTGCTACCTCGGGGCCTCGGCGATCAACGCGGAGACGGTGAGCGAGGCGGTGCGCGGCTTCGACATGGTCAAGCGCGCGATGGTCACCGCGAGCGAGCGGGCTGTGCTGCTCATCGATGCGAGCAAGCACGGTCTGACGCATTTCGCACGCGTTGGCCCGCTGTCGATGTTCGATCTCATCCTGACCGACGCCGCGCCGAATGCGGGTTTGGTGCAGGCCTGCGCCGATCAAGGCGCGACGCTGCGCGTGGTGTGACACGGTCGGATCGCGGCCCCGCGTTTATGGTCCCGAACCGTCAACACTGCCTGTCGCGAGAAACAGACCTTCCAGCCGAACACCGGTTTGCGTAACAGCATCCGTCTGATATGCCTTTCAGATCCAAGGCGCTCCAGTTTTTACGGGGGATATCGACCATGATTCACCCCGTTCTTCTTTGTGGCGGTTCTGGCACGCGACTGTGGCCCCTGTCGCGCAAATGCTACCCCAAGCAGTTCGTGCCCCTGACGGGTGAGGAAACGCTGTTTCAGGCTTCGGCCAAACGCCTGAACGGAGAGGGTCTTGGCCACGACGGCCGCCTCGGCTTTGCGGCGCCGCTGGTGCTGACGAACGCCGACTTCCGCTTCATCGTGACCGAACAGCTCGGCCTTGCCGGTATCGATCCAGGCGCGGTGCTGATCGAACCGGAGGGGCGCAACACCGCGCCCGCAATCCTTACCGCGGCACTATACCTATGCGCGACCGATCCTGAGGCGGTGATGCTGATCTCACCCTCGGATCACGTCGTTCCGAACGTGACCGCCTTTCACGCCGCAATCGAACGCGGGCTCGAGGCGGTCCGGGCCGGGCGCCTTGTCACCTTCGGTATCCAGCCCGATCGCCCCGAAACCGGCTATGGCTATCTCGAACTTGGCACCGCGTCCGTCGATGGCGCGCCGCAGCCGCTGGCCCGCTTCATCGAAAAGCCCGACGCGGCGCGCGCCGAGGCGATGCTCGCCTCGGGCAATTTCCTGTGGAACGCAGGCATCTTCATGGCGCGCGCGGCAGACATGGTCGCGGCCTTCCGCACCCATGCGCCAGAGATCTTCTCGCCGGTCGAGGCCGCGCTTGCCGCCGCCAAGACCGACTTGGGCTTCTTGCGCCTCGACCCCGACGCTTGGGCCGCTGCGCCGGATATCTCGATCGACTACGCGGTGATGGAAAAAGCCGAGAATCTCTCGGTCGTCCCCTTCATGGACGAATGGTCGGACCTAGGCGGCTGGGACGCGGTCTGGCGCGAGAGCGGACCCGACGACGACGGCGTCGTCACATCTCGCGGCGCCACGGCCATTGACTGCCGTGACACCCTGTTGCGGTCGGAAAGCGCGCAGCTGGAGATCGTCGGCATCGGGCTTGAGAACATCATGGCGATTGCCACGGGCGACGCGGTGCTGGTGGCCGACATGTCCCGCGCCCAAGACGTCAAGAAGGCGGTCGAGGCCCTCAAGAAAAGTGGCCGGCCCCAAGCGACCCGATTCCCCAAGGATCATCGGCCCTGGGGCTGGTTCGAAAGCCTCGCAATCGGCGGCCGTTTCCAAGTGAAGCGCATCATGGTGCACCCCGGCGCGGCGCTGTCGTTGCAAAGCCACCACCACCGTTCCGAGCATTGGATCGTGGTCGAGGGCACGGCGCGGATCACGGTGGACGATGAGGTCCGGCTCCTGACCGAGAACCAGTCGGTCTATATTCCGCTCGGTGCTGTCCACCGCCTCGAGAACCCCGGCAAGCTGCCGATGGTGCTCATCGAGGTGCAGACCGGTGCCTATGTCGGCGAAGATGACATCGTGCGCTATGAGGACCTTTACGCGCGCGGATGAAAGTCGGGTTAACGTCGGTTTCGGAAACAACGCGCCAACTTGAAGCTGAAACATCGGTCCGGTGGATTTCAGAATAGCCTTATAAACTTATAGGGGATTAATGGCTCTGTTGCGCAACAGAGCCCCGGCGAGGCCCCATTGCCGCTCAATAGCAACAAAGGCAGTTCCTGCCATGCGAAACGAAACCTGGACCTAATTCGCGCAGAAAATGTTGGCGGGAAATCTTTTGGAACCGCCATTACACACTTGCTCGCTCGCAGTCGTGGCGCGACCAAGCGACCGGCCAAGAGGATAGGTGGCGTCCGTCATGGGCTCAGTATCGAGGCCGCCCGGTGAAGGCGCGACATTTGCGGCAGAATGGCGAGAACCCATGTCAGAAGAAGAGTTGCACACGACAGCCCGAGCATCTGCCACGCCCCATAAAACTGGGCGCTATAGAACATGGCGACCCATCCGATAGCCGAGGCCAAAGCTCCAATGGTCATGGCGCTTAGTACGGCACTGCCGTTGATCGGCGCGACCCGCGCCGCGAACCAGAGGTAGCGCGGCAGGTAGGCGATGGAGAATAGCGTTAGCGCAAGCGCCACCGCCTCGATCCCGAACGGCAAGGCGATCGCGACAGCGATCGTACGCAGCAGCGTCCGCTCCGCGATCATCCTGAGCCGCAACCGGGTCCGGTCGAGCGCCTGCAGCATAACCCCGACGCTAGCGGTCGCTGTATCGATCATTACGCCGGGAGCGGCGAGGGCGACGATCACCGACGCAGAGGCCCACGTATCTGAAAGCAGAAAGGGAAACAGGCTACCACCGCTGCCGGCCAGCACGGCCATCGGCGGAAAGACAGCTACAGCAAGAACCCGGCAGCTCGCGACATATATCTCCGCGACCTCCTCCCGCGCAGCTTGAGCCTTGGCAATGCGCACGAAGACCACCTGCGACACGGGCCCGGCGATGGCATTCCGTGGCAAAGTCAGAAAACGCTGAGACATCGAGAACAGCCCCGCTGGCACGGCACCAAGAATGCCTCCAATCAAAAGGATGGGGCCCTGTCGTTGGGCGCTGAACAACAGCGAGACGCCGATGTTATCGGTTGCGAACCGAATATGTCCCCCTAGAGGGACGAAATTGTGCGGCCTTGTAGGGCGAAAACTGCTTTGGATCCAGGTTCCGAGACTTTGGACCATGGCGATCACGACTTGCTGCCCCACGAGCGACCAGGCCCCGGCGCCGAACACGGCCAGCACCAAGACGGTGACCAGCCCTGCGACACCGGCCCCGACCCGGATTAGGGCGAGACGTGGGAAGCGGCCTTCTCGCTCCATATGGGCTGTTGCGACCGCGGTGAGAGCATTTAGGAACGGGAGCACCGAAAGAACTGCCACTAGCCAGAGCAACGCCGGCCTATCGAACAGGGCAGCCCATACCGGTGCGAGAGCGGCAATACCTAGGGTGAGAAGCGTCCCGACTGCGGCCAGTAGCCAAAACACGCTGTTCCACTCAGCGGGGTCATAGCTGGGCTGGCGGATCAGCGACCGGCCCATGCCCGCGTCGCTCAGCATCTGTGCGAAGACAACGATGCTCATCGCGATGGCCATGTCCCCGAACTCGGACGGGGTGAGATAGCGGGAAACGACCGGGAGGACGAGGATCTGGGACAGGGCGAGCAGCGTTCGGGAGGCTCCCAGGGAGCCGGCATTAAAAAGAAAAGTTCTAGCCATCCAATCGCACCGTCACCCTTGCCGCGGCGAACGAACCCCGCGTCGCCACGATGTCACTACGCTACTAGTTCAATCGCTGCATTAAACGTCAACTCCCGATTGGGATTTGACGCTGATCCCTTGGCAAGGGGAACTTTTCCTTGCCGGAACGGGTAGTTTGGCGACATGATGGAGCAATACGGCGAACCGGTCCGGACCCGAGCGGGTGAAAATAAGGCTTCTTGCGTTTCCAATGCGGGACAAGTTTTTGATGTTTCTCATGCAGATATCGACAGGCGAAAGACCCGGCGGCTGCAAGCTTAATTTAGCGGCTATATTTGCTTTCGCACCGCGACAAGGGGATATGAAACGCCTTGTTTCGTCGGAGCACTACACGCAGCGTAGCAGTCGCAGTTTCGATGCGGCACGAGACCAGAGCCCCTGCGTGCCGGCAAGGTCAAGGGCCGAAGCAGAGGTTATGCCGCCGGGAGTGGGCAAAAGGGCCTTTAACTTCGTTGGGGGTGACGACCCCTGGTGGCTTGTCGGTCCTCCAGCCTGGCGCATTATGGCAGGGCTATGAAGAAGATATTGGTACTGGCGCCTCAACCTTTCTTCGTTCCGCGCGGGACGCCCATTGCGGTGCGCAATCTCCTGAAGGTCCTCTCCGCCGAGGGGCATCACTGCGACGCGATCGTGTACGCGGAAGGCGTCGATCCCGGCGACGAAGGATACAGGGTACTTCGCGTTCCGTCGCTTCCCGGCACACGGAATATGCCCCCCGGCTTTTCCATCAAGAAGATCATTGCGGATATCGGCCTGACCTGGCTTGCGATACGGCAGCTGCATAAGGGCTCCTACGACTTGGTCATCGCGGTCGAAGAGGCGGCCTTTATCGCAATGCTGCTACGACCGGTATTCGGGGTGCCATTTGTTTATGACATGGACAGTTCAATCCCCGAACAGCTGGATGACAAGTTCGGCCTGCCTCGGTGGCTCCGGGCCAGCGTGGCTTATGTCGAGCAGCGCGCCGCGCGCGCGAGTATCGGCGCGCTGACCTGTTGCCGTGCGCTGCAATCGACCATGGAAGACTATGCGCCCGGACTGCCCGTGCAGACGATCGAAGACGTCTCACTTGTCGCGGACTCCGGCGAAGTGCCGCCGGACTGCCAGTTCGAAGAACCGATCGTCATGTATATCGGCAACTTGGAGGGGTATCAGGGGGTCGATCTGTTGATCGAAGGTTTCGCGAGAGCGATCGCAACCGGACGCACTGCCCGGCTCGTCATCATTGGCGGGACGGATGCGCACATCGCAGCCCATGCCGCGTTGGCGGGCCGGCTGGGCATAAGCGGCCAAGTCAGCTTGCTTGGTCCACGCCCGGTCGAATTTATCACGGACTACCTCGGGGCCGCCGCGATAGTCGCCTCGCCACGCACGCAGGGGCGCAACACGCCGATGAAAGTCTACTCCTATCTCGACAGCGGCAGCCCATTGATCGCGACACGCCTGCCGACCCACACGCAGGTTCTCGACGACTCCATCGCGATGTTGGTTAACCCCGATGCCGAAGACATGGCGCGGGGGCTGGGCGCGCTGCTCGATGCACCGGAACTACGCGACCAGCTGGCCGCCTCGGCGCAACAGAGGGTGGATGCGGAATTCAGCCCCGCGGCCTACCGGCGCAAGTTGCTCGGCTTCTTCGATGGACATATCCTGCCGCAGCTTTCGAAGGTCTGAGTTGGCTCAGGCATAGCCGAGATGTGACAGCCAGCGATCGAATTTGGCCGGGGCCGTTGCCAGTTCGCCCTTGCCAATCTCGCCTCGCCATTTGCCGACTGATGAGGTGGAAATGGCGCGCCCCACGCCGGCATGATGTTGCAACTGCTCAACATCGCCGAGCTGTCCGACGTTGGTCGACAGCATCGCGGGGGTGAAGGTCAGCCCAGCCCAAGTAAATACATTGGCAAACACGGTTTCCGGGTCGGCAACGAGATCCTCGTAGCGCACCTGCAGCACGTGAGGGGACCAACGAGCGAGGCGGGCGCAGGCGCCGTTTGCCTCGCCCCATCGAAGCGCGGCGGCCTCGAAAGTCGGGATGAGTCCCGCTTTGCGGTAGGAGAGAGCTACATCGCGGCCGTCCCGGACAAGCCAGAGATACCGCGCCTCGGGAAAGGTCCGAGCGATAGATGGCAGGTGGTAGGTATTCCACGGGGTCTTGTCGCCCCAGCGCGTTGCACTCGAATTCGAAGCGCGCGCGAGGTAATGGTAAAACGCCTCAATCAACGGTCGAAGACGCTGGGGCCGCAATTGCTGCGCTTCGGCGGCGAACCCGTTGAGATTGGGCAGCTCGAAGGTCGGCCAATGGTGATGCTTCTCGAAATGGGCGCAGAAAAGCCATATCTGTTCGCGCCAGCTCAGTGTCCAGGCGCGCGGCCAGAGAGTTATCAACTCTCCGAGAACAAAAGTCTCGGGAGGAATGTAGATCTGGCCCGAAGCCATTAGCACGCGCCTGACGAGCGTATTGCCGCTCCGCCCGGAGCCGATGACAAAAAGCGGGCTTTCCGCGGAAGCCGGTGTAAAGCGCAACCGCGGCAGTGCCGCGACATGAGAGCGGCGAACCAGCCCGGTCGTCACGCTGTGTAGGCGCGGTCTCACCCTGTTCCCCCTGCAATACGGCGCCGGTAGTGGCCGGCCAGCTTGTGTGCGACCAAGCCCGGCGAGGCGGCCGCGCCGGAGCGGTCACGTACGCCCTTATCCGATACGATCAACTCCAGCCTTCGACCGAGGCTCTGGGAGCCGTAGTTTGCGGCCATCTTGTCACGGACCTCTGTCGCGCGCTGACGGGCCAATGCGGGGTTCGCGGCCAGTCGATCAACCGCAGAGGCGACTTCGGAGGGGGTGCAATAGCTTGCCAGGTCACCGAAAGTCCGCCTCAATCGCGGATCGAGAAGGAGCGGGCGTCCGCAGAGTGCGGCCTCCACCACCGTCCTGCCGAAGGCCTCCTCAATCCCGGGGTGGTAGAAATAAACGAATATGTCTAGAGAGTTGAGGAAATCCGCCACCGGCTCCTCGCCGAAGGCGAGGATGTCCCAGCGCTGGGGATGCGCGCCGATCTTCTTGAGCGCTTCTACTGGACATCCCATCACGCGCACCTTCAGATCCGGACCGGCCGGGTAGGCAGCGTCGTTCTCGGCACCAGTCGCAGGAAACTTGAGCGTGTCGACCCGACTGTGCCGTCCGATCACCGTCGGACCATTACCCGAGAACGGCGCGCGGAGGACTGGCCAATCCTCGGTCGCGAAAATGTTCGGCCAGTCCATCGAGCTTTGCACCACAAGTGGCGCAAAGGATGCGAGCTGGGCTCGGACATAGGGAGAGACTGGTGCGAAGCGCGCCGAGATGCCCAAGGCTGCGCGGGCCCGCCGGATCGCGCCGACTGGGTTGTACTCTAGCGAGCCGTCCGACCGGAAAGGCGGGTGATGAGCCACGAGCAGAGCGCGCCTGACCGACAGCCGGGCCCGTTCTTCGATGCCCCGCGAAAAGACAAGCGGGTGATGCAGAAACGCAACGTCACCGCGAGCCCGGCAGCCTGGGGATAGGGCGGTCACGCCAGGCAGATCGCGCAGCGCCAGCGCCTTGGTGTTTGCGACGTCGCGGCTGTCGTCGAGATAGGCGGACCGTACGAAGAGCAAGCCAATCTTCAGGCCGAGTGCCGACATCGCCGTGACATCGGAGACGAGCGCGGCGGTACTACCCCCGGCAAAGCGCGGGTCGGCAACCACGAGGCAATCGAACGTCTCATCCATGGCTACCCCATTCCAACCCGTTGCCTGACCCTTGTGATCGACTCCCTTGTCAGCCGGCTGAGCAGGTCCGCGACGACGCGCGGGGGTGCCCAGAAGCAGCGCGCCGCAGCGACCGGGTCTGCATCGCGAACCGCGTCGATCAGCTGTCGCCATGCGAGTTTCCGGCGCTGCTCCAGCAGATGTGCCTCAAGAGCCTGCTTGGTGGTAGCAGGCAGATCCTGTCGGCAGAGCATATCGCGATCGGCCGCTGCGAGCCGGGCGTGTACATCGGTCGCGTGCCTCCCCGACAGTGACGTGGATCGCACCGTGGCCACGTAGCCAGCCGGTGGGACCAGCACGAACACCGCGCCCTCGAGCAATGCCTTCGTATAGAGCACGTAATCCTCGCCAAGCCGAATGGCTTCGTCGTAGCGTAACTCATTCTGCAGCAGGAACTGGCGTCGCATCAGCGGCTTTAGAAACCCCATTTCCCGGCGCCCGCCATGCTCCGCTGTGAGATTGGAGGAGATAAATCGCCCTGCCGAAAGGATTTGCGGATCATCCACATCGCCGAGCATTGCTCGGCGTTCCGAGACGGGTGCGCCCTCATCGATCTTCCAGATGTCGTCGGCTACAAAATCCGCATGGCGGTGCCGGGCAAAAGCGAGCAGCGCAGCAAGTCGCCCGGACTCCATCCAGTCGTCGGAATCGAGCACGGTGACCCATTCCGCTCGGCTTTCGACCAAGGCGCGGTTCCGCGCGGCAGCAGGGCCTTGGTTATAAGCTTGCCGCAGAACCTTTAAGCGCGGTTCGCGTATGGCCAGTTCCTCGACGAGTGCCAGCGTTCGGTCCGATGAGCAGTCGTCGACCACGACGATCTCGAGCGGCACAGTTTGGTCCAGAGCCGATCTGATGGCTCGAACGACCGTGGCTTGGGCGTTCCAAGCCGCCATGATAACGGTGACCTCCGGGGTGACCGTCCCGTCCTCATTCATCGGAGTGCACCGTGGATGCACGCTCATCCGAGCATGAAGGCGCCTGCTCGTGCGGCAGGCGATATGAAATGCAGTAATATTTGGCGAGGCTTTCGGTGCTCTGATCGGCCCATCCAGCCCAATGCGTTTGGCCTCGCCCTCCGGTCCAGATGTCGAAATAGATACGCCCCGGAATGTCGGGAAGCACACGATCTTTAGCCTCGATACGGTAGATCTCGCGACCGTTCACAAACCATATAATTCGATCGGGAAGCCAGTCGAACGCATACACGTTCGGCCCGGCGGCGGCGTCGAGGCCTAAATCGATCCACTTGCCCGGCAACCGCTCGCCCTTGGCGAATCGATTGACCCAGACCTTCGTGGTATCGCGACCGAGAAACTCGAAATCTATTTCGTCATGTGGGTCACCGAAATAGGGCCCGGTATATGTGAAAAAGCTGGAAATAACGCCGTTGCCTCGCCCGGCCGTCATCTCTACCTCGTAATGGCCGTAATGGGTGCGTCTCTGGCGCTGCACCTGCCCGCCAAAGAAATTCTTGTCCGATTCCGCGGGGGCAGGATAAAGTCGCAACTCGAGCGGCATCCCTTTGAGGCCGCCGCTGGTCACCGCATTGCGGGTCCAGGCCGTTCTCAAGCCCGGTGAGCGAACTGCAAAATTACTTATCTGCCAGCCGTCAGGCAAGGGGTCGCCGTTGTCGAACCTCGAAAGGAAGCTGCCTTCTGGTTGCGCGTTGGCCGATCGCGCCGATAGCACGGCCAAAACTAGACCAAAGGCCGAACCTAGCATGCACACGAAACACAATCGCCAAATTGTTTTGCGCGAAACGACATATATCATCGCGGGCGGGACCATTCTTTGACAAAGTGAGCGTATGACGAATGACAAGGTCGTTGCAACGGTCATTATTGCGGCGTGGTGCGCCGAAGCCTGGCTTGCCAAGAGTGTGCGCGGTGCCTTGGCTCAGAATGTCTCTGGGCTCGAAGTGATCGTTGTCGACGACGCATCGACTGATGGCACCTGGCGTGTGGCGCGAGGGCTCGCAACGGCCGACTCGCGGGTCCGGACCGTATCACTTGATCGCAACGGGGGGCCCGCCCGTGCGCGCAACGTGGCCATCGAGATGGCACGGGGAGAATGGATTGCCGTTCTGGACAGCGATGACGACATGCGGCCCGGGCGCCTGCACAGTCTGATCGGAACGGCCGAACGCCTGAAGGCAGATTGCATCTATGACGATCTCGTACCAGTGGCTCCGGACGGCCGCTTGCTGGGAGCCAGTCACCTTGCAGATATGGGTATCCACGAGCCAGAGCAGTGGACGCTGGAGCGGTTTCTGTCGGGGTGTCGTGCCCGCCCCGGGCAGCCCGCCTTAGGCTATCTAAAGCCGGTTATCCGCCGCAGTTTCCTCGACCGGACCGGTCTTCGCTACGACCAGTCGCTGCACAATGGCGAAGATTTCCATCTCGTTGCGGAATTGCTCGCGCAAGGGGGGAACCTTTGGTTTGTACCGGAAGCGGGTTACTTCTACACACAGCGTGACGCGTCGGTATCGCGGCGGTTGGACCCGACCCATGGGCGCGCGCTCATGGTGGCCGACCAGAGTTTTCGCAAGCGTCATGCCGACAGCTTGACCCCTGAGGTCAAGCGTATCCTGCGTGAACGCACGAGAAACCTAGCTGATATGCTGGCCATGGAGGTGGCCGCCCGGGACATGAGGTCGGGGCGCTTGGGGCACGCAGCTGTCACCCTGTCGATGCGGCCAGCCGCTGCCGTTCGTCTGGGAGGGCTAATGTTGCGAAAGATGTGGCAACGCAAGGCAGTTTGATGGGTGCTAGAGCCGACTGCGGAAGGGTGTCACAGATGGCCTAATGCACTCTGCATCAGCCGTGTGAAAGCCGAAGATTCTCTGACGAGGAGGCCCAACGGGGCAATAGCCCGCCACAGCGGGCGTCTTCGGCAAGGCACTTTGCTAAACAATCCGACTGCCTAGTGCGAAACGTGAGAATAGCTGCCCAATGATCTGACACGATGCAGACGCAAACTGGAGAACGGTGATTGGCCCAAAAACTATGATTTGCACGCAACAGCCAAGCTGATCTAGCTTGAGCGGGGCAGATTCAAGTCGGAATCGGTGCGGCCGCCAGAGCAATTCGCAGATTGTGCATCGCTGAAGCTGCAGTAGTTAAACGGCCGTGTGACAGGGAGGATCGGACATTGAGCGCCAACAGTGTGATGACCGGTCACAGCTTCGACGGTTCGAAGGCCCTTTGCCCTTCGGCGAAGCAGAAAAACTCATGACCGAGTCCGTCGGCAAATCATACCCGCCAACCCCTTTTGTCTTGATTTTCTTCCTAGCGACCGCCGCTGCGTTCCGTGCAGGGCTGTTGACGGCTCCAGGAGAATTCGACGAATTCTATCACCTGCTCGCCGGAAAGGGGATCCTCGATTTCGGGGTGCCGAGGATTCTGGACGGCGAATATTGGCGCGGCGCGATATTCACGCGATTAATTGCAGAGCTATTCCGCCTTACCGGATCGGATGCGTTGCCCATGGCCCGCGCGGTGTCGATGGTGGCGGGGACACTGGTGCCGGCGCTGGTCTTCCTCTGGGCGGAACGAAATGCCGGTTTCGCCGTCGCATTCCTCGCCGCCGCGTTTGCTGTCGTTTGGCCACAAGGCATTATCGAGTCCCAACTCGCGCGCTTTTACTCCCTTCATACCTTGAGCTTCCTATCGGGTGCAGCGGCTTTCTATCTTTTACTAATGGATGGGCGACCCAAACTTATTCTGGCCCTCGTTACTGTGTTGAGCTGGTATCTGGCAGTCCGGTTGCAGATCAGCTCGCTCATCGGCATCGGGGGCGCCTGCCTTGGTGGGGCGCTCGTCCTGTGGTCTCGCAGCCGCTGGTCTTTCTGGCAGGGAATCGCCTTTATGTCGGTCATTGCCGCTTCGGCTCTCCTAGCTTTGGTCCTACTGGGCGGCACGGATGCGCCTGCAAAGGCTTGGGGCTTTTATCGCTGGACTCCTGGCCATGCCGCTCCACTGCGGGATTACTATGGGTTCTACTTTCAACAATTCGAGACGGATTACGGGGTGCTGTGGCTGGCCGGGTTAATCCTGGTGCCATTGGGACTGAGCGTGAACGCCCCGCTGGCAATTTTTTGCGCGGCGGTCTTTGGCGTGAGCTTCGTTGTCCATTCTTTCGGCGGCATGAAAGCCATGCGCTATATATCTTATGCGACACCGTTTCTGTTTGTTGCCTGGTCCCTAGGGCTTCGAGGTACCTATATTCTTCTCGTCGACAGACTTTCACCAAAGGTATCGGTTGGGATTGTGTCAATCGCCGGACTCGCGATCATCAGTGCGACCGCATTCGTGCCGAGGTCACTTGAGCTTGCCGCTGGCCGGGGGATTCCGTCGCGGGGCGACTGGAGCCATGGTCTGGATGTGGTGGGCGATTGGCTAAGCCTCCCATTCGTCGCGACGACAAGAGAGCTTCATCATATCGCCTATCTTGGCAACTACGACATTCTATTCAGCGCTAGTCGCCGTTCGGAACTGGATCCGCCCCACAACTACAGCGTGGATGTGAGAACTGGCCGTCCGGTTGTCGGAGACGTCGAAGAGATGGCACGTGTGATGCTCTGCGTACCGGAGGGGTTGCTCGTGACCACTCCGAATTGGTGGACCACCCAAGGTTGGGGCGATCGCATATTGCGAGAGCTTGCGGGCGAGGCCCCGGCGTTGACCACGCGCGAAGACGGGGCGCTCTTGGCGATCCGGTGGCGACACAAGTCGGTACCGCCGCAGAACTGCGAACTAACCCGCAATCGTATTGTAGGCCGGCTTGCGCCAACTTAGGGTTTGGGCCCGCTTGACTCTCTCGGCATCGCCATTTCGTGGCCGTTGATACTCCAAAGGGCCGCGAGCCGGTTTTAGGGCCGACACTGGCCTAGACGAGAAAGGTGCAATCCGGCGGCCACATGCGACTTCTGTGCTCTGACAGCGAGGGCCGAGGGGCAGATCGGAGGATAGCTCTCAAATTTGCCCTTCCGTTTTGATCCCGTAAAGTTCCGCTTGCGCAAGATTGATGCAACCAGCGACGACTCCGGCATGCAGGATGCCCCGCAACAGCCAGTAGTTGCGCCGCGGGGTCGACAAGGCGGTCGGGATCGCAGCCAGTCCACAGCTCAAGAGCTTGGCGCTGGCCGTTATGATCAACAAAATCTTTGCCCTGCGCCCGGAGGCGAAGGCGGCGAAGCTTTGCCCAGATCGGTATCTACGCCGTGCAAGCCACCTGAACGTCAGCCGATTTGCCTCGATTTCTTCTTTCACCACAGCATCAAGGCAGATTTCGAATCTGGCACCGATCTGATACAAATCAAGAAAAAACGCGGTGTCCTCGCCGCCCGAGCGCCCGCGTGATAGATCGAAGCGCGCACCCGTCCAGGGGGCGCCGTTCCAACGCAACAGGGCATTGCAGGTATGGCCGGTAATGACGCTGCCCGCGTTCCTGGTCGGGATGTTGGAATGATAGTCGCCGGCCCTTATCCAAGGCGGCGCGAGATCGCCGTATCTCGCAAGCGAGGGGCCGAAGACACCATCGGCGCTCGTGGCCTGTGCACAGTCCAACAGCGTCGCCAACCATCCCGGCTCCGCGATCTCGTCATCATCGAGAAAGGCGACCCAGTCGACATCGCCCGCGGCTTCGAGCCCGGCATTCCTTGCAATGGATATGTTTCCCGCCGGGGCATGGACATAGCTCACCGGCCATATGGCCTTAGTCGCGGCCGCTTCGATCGCAGGGCGGGCGGTGTCGGTTGTGTCATTGTCGACCACAATGATCCGAAGCCGCATTCTATCCGGCAAACTCTGTCTATCGACCGAGTGCAAGGTCTCGACGACCTGCGGCCTACGAAACGTACACATGGTGACCGCGACGGTGGTCATCGGACCCGGGCTTTTCCAAAGGGTTTTCCGCAAATAAATCCTAGGGCCCATGCATTGTGAATGATGAAGGCCGCCACGCCGGCCCATAGTCCGCATAGGCTCCGCATCTTCGCCATGGCCACGACGGAGGCAGTGGCCATGGCGAAAAGATACAGGGCCGGCAGCGCCAGCGAGGCCGGCCAGACCGGTGCCATGAGCAGGGCGGCCAGTTGCGCCACGAGCGACAGCGCCGGGGTCGCTTGGCGCCATTGCAACCGTACCTCGTGCTTGCGTGTCGTCCGGGCCCTTCCCTTGCCATAGCGCCAGTACTGCAACCACAGCGCTTTTGGCGTTGGCCGCATAACGTAGTCAATGCGAAGATCGCCGTCGAGCCAGATCCTGCCGCCACTTGTGATCAGCCTGTGATCATACTCCGCATCCTCGTTGTGGGTGAAGGTCGGATCGTAACCGCCTAGCCGCTGGAACCAGTCGAGCCGAAAACCGGCATGGTGGCCATGTTTTACCCAGCCCGACCGCGTGCCGCCCCGGTGGGCCGACCCGCCCGACCCTAGCGGCGTATCAATCAGCCACGCGCTGGCGCGCTGGAAGCAGTTCCGCCCCCCGGCATCGAGAACTCCGACAATGGAGCCTGCATCGGGATGCTGGGCGAAGGCTTGGATCACGCGGCGGATATAGCCGTTCGGATAGAGTGCATGCGCGTCGCATCGAATGAGATACCGCGATCCGGGCCTTGCCAAATCACGGACCGCTTTGTTGATGGCCGCGGACTGAACCCTGTCGGGATTGTCGATCAGATGAATATTGGCGAACTCCCTGCGAAGCGACGAAACGATCTTGCATGTGTCGTCGCTGCTGCCGCCGTCGACAATCGCGACCCTCACTTCCTTGCAGAAGTCGTCCCGCCCAATGAGGGAGCGCAGACAGGCCTCGATATGCACCGCTTCGTTCAGGGTAGGGATCGCAACTAGAACGGCATCCGGCCGAATACCGTCTAGCCCCAGCATGTCGTCACAATCGGATGATTCCGACAGCAACGTTGATGCCCCCGGACCTCGCGCATTACGAAGGGCAGCGGCATATCGCCCAAGGTTTGTCAGATCCGTAGAATCCTGCATGCCACTCGAAATCATTTCGTGGTGAAAGTGCACACCTTGCATCTGCCCGTCCCGCCACGGCCATTGACATGCAAAGCTGCCTTCGATTTTCGGGGGCGAACCAGCGCCTGTCAACAATCATGACTTCACGACCGATTAGGATCTTGGGTCGGCTTCGCCTTATGAGGAGGGACACCATGCCGGCGAACTCGCAAATTCCGGAACTTTCGGTCAGGCGGCGACCCTGAGGGCCTATTGGCCGCGATCGCGCCTCTGCCCGCTGGGTGTCGAAGGTCGAAACGACCCGAATCCTGCACGACCGGACTATATTTGTGCCCAAACTCGGTTAGTGTCGACCGGCGGGGCCTGTGCTGCTCCGGCGGCGCGGCGGCGGCCGGGGCGTGCTTTCTGGGTGGCCGGGTCATGTTGATCGATACTCACGTACATTTACACGAATGCTTCGACCGAGCCGTGTTTCTCGATGCGGCGGTGATCAATCTGTCGAAGGCGGCCCGCGTTCACGACCATTCAGAGGAGCCCGGGGCACTGGTGCTGACTGAAATCTCTGAAAGCGGCGTGTTCGAGGCCTTCGCGGCCGGGCAAGGATTGCCGAAGAGCTGGCGGGCCGAGCTCACCCAGGGCGATCCAGAAGCGGTGTGGCTGCAAAGAACGGACGGGACGAGGTTGCTGATTGTCTCGGGGCGTCAGATCGTGAGCGCGGAGGGGCTTGAGGTTCTGGCGCTGGCATCGCGGCCAGCCAGCTTGAGCGGACAAACGGCGAAGGAGATTTTGGCCAGTTTGGGGCAGGCACGCATACCAGCCGTCCTACCGTGGGGGGCGGGCAAATGGCTCGGTCGTCGCGGTCGGGTACTGCAAAGGCTGCTGGAGGCGGGACCACGGGGGGGGCTGTTTCTCGGAGACAACGCCGGTCGCCCTGCAGGCTGGCCAGCGCCAAGCTGTTTCGGCGGAATGCCGGTGCTGCCCGGCACCGACCCGCTGCCCCTCGCGGCATCGGTGCGGGACGCGGGGCGGTATGGCATCGTCCTCGACCCCGCGCCCGATCCAGCGTGCCCCGCCGCCGATTTGCGAGACCGGCTGATGCGGATGACCAAACAGCCCCCCACCTTCGGTCGACGATGCGGCCCCGTGACCTTCCTGCGCCGTCAGGCGCGGCTTAGAGCGGGTTAGGTCGGTGCGGCGCGCCACGCTTGGCGATCTCGGTGCCGTGCGCTGGGACGTTCTGGTAATCGGGGGCGGCATCTATGGTGCCATGGCGGCGCGCGAGGCGGCGCTGCGCGGGCTTCGCACGGCACTGGTCGAACGCGCGGATTTTGGCAGCGGAACTTCCCAAAATTCTCTCAAGATCATGCACGGCGGCATCCGCTACGTGCAGCACCTCGATTTTGCGCGACTGCGCGCGTCGGCCCGCGAAAGAGCCTTCTGGCTCAGAGCCGCCCCTGACTTGGTACGACCCTTAAAATTCGTCATTCCGCTCGTCGGACATGGCACGCGCGGCCCGGCAGCCTTCGCCTCAGTCGCCGCGCTTTATGGCCTTGGCGCCGTCGGGATCGACGGAACCCTGCCGGGCGTGCGGGTAGTGGGGCGCGCGCGCGCGCGGGCCCTGCTCGGGGCTATGGCACCCGAGGAGGTGACCGGCGCAGGGGTCTGGCATGACGGTCAGATCAAGGACACCGGGCGCTTGCTGATGGCGGCGCTGCGGGCTGCTACACAGGCCGGTGCCTTGGTCGCAAACTATGTAGAAGCCGAGGCGCTGCTGCGAACGGCTGGACGGGTGGAAGGCGCAGCGCTGCTCGACCGGATCGCCGGGACGCGCGGCGATGTCAGGGCCGACATCACCTTGTGCTGCGCGGGGCCGGCCGCAGCCGGACTGACCGTCTCGGCACTCGGCCCCGAGGCGCGGTCGCGGTTTCCCCGCTTTGCACGCGCCATGAATCTCGTGATCGACCGGCCTGCCGGGCCACACGCTCTCGGGGTGATCAGCAGGTCGCGTGCTGACGCCATAGTGAAACGCGGTGGCCGCATGTATTTCTTCGTGCCTTGGTGCGGTCGCTTGATGATCGGCACGCATGAAAGCCCGCACGAGGGCACTGATCTCAGAGATGGTCTGGACGCCAGCAGTGCTTTCCTCGATGAGATCAATGCGATCTGCCCTGGTCTCCATTTGCGCCCTGACGAGCTGCTGCATGTTCATTGCGGACTGATCCCAGCCGATGTCGACGACGCACGCACCACGGTCCGGCGGCTGCGAAGCGGCACAGTGATCGACCACGAGGCCGAGGTAGGGGTTGGTGGGCTGATCAGTTGTACGGGGGTAAAATACACCACCGCCCGGCTGGTCGCCGCACGCATGGTGACGCTGGTACAGGCGCGGCTCGGCAAAGGTCTGCCTCCGCGGCAAGGAGCTGCACGTAGCTTGGCCACGCGGCTTCCCGTCATTTCCGAGCCCAACCCCGCAAGCCCGCCGAACTGGGCTGCGCGGATCGAGATGGCTGTGCGCGACGAAATGGCGATGAGCCTCGACGACGTGCTGTGGCGCCGCTCCACGATTGGGGAAAGTGGCGCGCTGCGCGGGGCATCCGGCATGCACCTTTGGCGCGAAGCCGCTTGCGCGGCTCAGACGCTCGGTCTGCCGCTGCGGATAGCTCCTTAAAAGGCCGCTAAATCACGGGTGAACAGTAAGTTTCTACACCTTAAGGTGAATGACGCACTGTCGTGCTTGCCGGATTGACCTGCTTCGTGCTGCAATTGGAGGTAAGCAAGAGAGGGGGGCCATGCTGTGGAAGCAAGTGACATGCCGCCACCCGGTCTGTCGGAAGACTTCTCGGGGCGCACGGTGCTGGTTCTAGGAGGTGACGGGTTCTGTGGCTGGCCGACGGCCCTGCGCTTTTCCACCCTCGGTGCCAAGGTCTCGATCCTAGACAATGGCGCGCGACGCCGGATCGATAAGGATCTCGGCACCACACCTCTGTTACCGATTTGCAGCCTGCCAGAACGTCTCGCGGCGTGGCAAGAACAGACCGGGCGGACTATCAGGTCGCATGAGATCGACCTCGCTACCGATCCAAAGGCGCTTCGGATCTTGCTGGCCGAGACCCGCCCCGACATCATCATTCATTTTGCCGAACAGCGCTCGGCACCCTATTCCATGATGTCCCCCGAGGCGGGGCGCTATACAGTTGATAATAACCTCCGAGCCACGCACAACCTGTTGGCCGCGATTGTCGAGGCAAGCTGCGATCCGCATCTCATCCATCTCGGCTCTCTGGGGGTCTATGGCTATCGCAGCGCCGGGTTGCGCTTGCCCGAAGGTTATCTGTCGGTCCGCGCCTTCGGGACCGATGGCCGCGAGGCTGAGAAAGAGGTGCTGTTTCCCGGTGAGCCGGACTCGATCTACCACATGACCAAGTCGCTTGATCAACAGCTCTTCGCCTTTTATGCGCGGTTCCACGGGCTCCGCATCACGGACCTGCACCAAGGCGTGGTCTGGTGCACCCAGACCAAAGAGACCCGGATCGACGCGCGGTTGGTGAACCGGTTCGATCATGACCGGGTCTATGGCACCGTGGTCAATCGCTTCATGTGCCAAGCCGTTGCTCAGCGGCCCCTGACGGTGTTCGGGAGCGGCACTCAACGGCGCGGCTTCATCCATATCTGTGACATGCTGCGCTGTTTGGTTTTTGCCGCGGAAACGCCGCCCCACAACGGCGACCGCGTACGCGTCGTCAACCAAGTCGCCGAAACCTGCTGCGTCCTCCATATCGCCGAAACCATTGCCAAGCTGACTGGCGTGCCGATCGTCTTCGTCGACAATGAGCGGCGCGAACCCGAAGGCAACGAACTCGACGTCGACAACTCGACGCTGCGCGGTATCGGTTTCACGCCGCAGTGCTTTGATACCGGACTGGCTGAGGAGATCGCGGACGTCAAGAAGCTGCTGCGCCCCAATCTTCAACGCGTTGCAGCGAGCTGATAGGTCGCAGTCGCTGCAGGGCAGGGGCGCGAAGCCGTCGAGCCTAGCAGTCGCACTCTTCGGCAGAGGGCGTGGCGTGCCCGTGCATGGATAGCATCCCTTTCTGTGACCCGACCGCCCGATGCAACAGGCCGGGGGGGGGGGGGGATTAGCCATCGCGGCTGTGACAAGTACAAGGGAGGCCTGTGCGTATCCGCAAAGAAGTCTGGCCCCTGAGAACAGTCACGGATTGCCGTCCCGCGATTCAGTAACCAGTTCGGCGCAACACAACCGCCATGGTACGCAGCAGAATGTGAAAATCCGTGCGAGGCGACATCCGGTGCAAATACTCGGCGTCGAGCTTGATCCGTTGATCGTAGGTTGTGTCGTTGCGACCCGAAACTTGCCAAAGACCGGTGACGCCCGGACGCAGCGACAGGTAAATGGGACGCTGACGACCATAGCGTTCCAGCTCATCGACTGTGATCGGGCGCGGGCCGATCAAACTCATCTCGCCCGTCAGCACGTTCCAGATCTGCGGCAGCTCATCGAGCGAGGTTTCGCGCAAGAAGGTCCCGAGGCGGGTCACCCGCGGATCGCTGCGCAGCTTGCGGTCTCGCTCCCACTCGGCTCGCGCCTCGGGGTCACTTGCCAGCAGTTGATCCAATTGCCTGCTAGCATTAGGAACCATGGTGCGGATCTTCCAGCAGCGGAACATCCGCCCACCGCGCCCGACACGGGTATGCCCGAACAATCCCGGCCCGCCATCCAGCCGCACGATCAGCCACAGGATGGTAATGATCGGGACAAGTGTAGGCAAAAGAAGAAGCGCGAGAGACACGTCGATGCAGCGCTTGACGGCTCCATCATACCGAAACTGAAAAAAGTGGCGGCTACGTTCGACCCTTATCGGTCGTTCCGGCGGGGCGGCCGTAGAAGTATCCGTCATGACTACATCCTACAATTTAACCGTTTAAAAACACCTTTGACTTCTTACTGTACCCCGCATCCCCCATGGCGGGTGCTGAAACTGCCTCGTTGCGAAGGCCGGCTCTGACGGTCGACTTGCTTATGGTCAGGACCTTCTGCGAGGCAGGGGGAGCCCGGCGGCAAAAATGGTGCCTTGGCCGAACTCGAGCGGAAACCGCGTATCTGCCGGTTGCCTATGGAACCCTGCAATCCTCGCGTGAAACATAATCCCAACACCTACCCCTACTATAAGCCGCAAAATCGCCATATTGCAAACCTTCGGTGCATCCCGATGGAACCCGCATACCGGATCGACCCTTAATAGGAGGAATTCGGCCGGTTTTTTGGCTCGCCGGTCCGTGTCATTGCGGTCCTATCAGTGAACGCGTATCTAGCAAGTCGATGAAGGTACCGCACAACATGCGTTCTGCGGGTCCGCATAATGGCGCTACTCAACTCAGCGAAAGGCAGGGGCATCGTGATCAACGCCCAGACCGATATGGAGGCGGAGGCACCCGCTACGATATCCCCACCCAGACCCTTCGTCCGGAGACGACCTGTCATATTCCTGGCGCTACTGCTGCTGCCCCTCTCGGCCAGCATTGCCCTCTGGATCGTTTCGGCTGCGGAGCTGTCGCTGCTCTGGGCCATTCCTCTGCAGGGCTTCGTCGGAGCGCTCCTGACCATGGCTGTGGTTCTGGCGCGATATGGTAAGCGACGTTGATCCCAGCTACACTGGCCAGGCGTATTTCACATAGAACTTGACGGTCGCGATGCGATCGGCCGATGCTTTGACGAATGTTGGCGCTGCGACCCAGTCCGGCCAGCATTTTCGATGCGAGTCACCGGTTCGCTCTTCGGTGTGAGTTCTTCAATAGATCCGGAGCCTGCTATGCCCCCAAAAAAAGCAGAACGGCCCATTTATCTGGTGACGGGCGCGGCGGGGTTCGTCGGCGGGCACCTGGTGCGTCACCTATCGGCTCGAGGTGAAAGGGTGCGGGCACTGGTCCGCAAGCCAGAGCAAGCGGCGGCACTCGAGAAGCTTGCTGAGGTCGTCATCGGTGACGTGACGCAGCCCGAGACGTTAGGTCCAGCCTTTGAAGGCGTGACTGGGGTGTACCATGTCGCTGGCCTGTTCCGTCAGGAGGGAGTTCCTGATCAGGCCTTCTGGGAGGTGAATGTCGAAGGAGTGAGGCACGTCTTCGAGGCCGCCATCGCAGCGGGAGCTGCGCGCATTGTGCATTGCTCGACCAATGGCGTGCACAGCCATATTGAGAATCCACCAGCCAACGAGACCGCAGCCTTCAAGCCAGGCGATCTCTACCAGATCACAAAGCTCGAAGGAGAGAAGGTCGCCGCCAGCTATTTCGAAAGCGGTCGTATCGGTGGTGTGGTGATCCGGCCCACCATGATCTATGGCCCCGGCGACGACCGAACATTGAAGCTGTTTCGCATGATATCCCGCAAGCGGTTCTTCTATGTCGGACCGGGCACTGCCTTGACCCATTGGGTCGACGTACGGGACCTTGCCGAAGCCTTTCATCTGGCCATGCAGCGCGCCGATGTAAACGCTGAAGCCTTCTTGATCGGAGGCGCCCGGTATCACTGCCTCAAGGACAACGTTCGCGAGATAGCCCGGCAACTCGGGGTGCCCGAGCCGAAATTGCATCTGCCGGTTGCGCCGGTCATGACAATGGCCTTTCTGACGGAAAAGATTTGCAAGCCGATCGGCGTGGAGCCGCCGCTATTCCGCCGCCGTGTTTCGTTTTTCCTGAAAAATCGAGCATATGATATCGGCAAGGCGCAGCGTATTCTCGGTTTTACGCCTAGGCAGGATTTCGCGGGCGAGGTCGCCGAAATCATTGCCGATTACCGCAGCAGGAACCTTCTTTCTCCGGCAGGCAACAGGCAAGAGGCAGGCTGATCTTCCACCAGCTTTCAGGCTTGCACACAGGCCGTAAGCGGTCGTCCTGATCATGGATGCCGCAAATTTGCTCGAACTGTTGTCGCAGTTCGACGATCGTGTCGCATTTAGCTCCGAATTCGCCCAATTTTGCGCCGAGTATTTTCGCAAGGCCGGACAGGTCCGCTTTGCGCGAAGTCGGGCCGGCGCCGTGCGGTCACGTCGCACCGTCAAGAGAGGCCAAGCGAATGAAATCCGAAAAGCTCACGGCTCTCTCGACGGCCGTGCACTTCGGGGAAGGGTTGGCAAAGCCGCACCCAGCGGCGCCTGCCGATATCGGGACACCGTGCCCCGACCTCGTTTCCTCGAGCGATCGCTATGCCCGTCGTTTCGAGGGGCCAGCAGGGGAGTGGCTGCTGGCACGACAGTCAAGCCTGCTGCGCGAAATGATGCAGCCTTGGCCCGCGGCCCGTGTGCTTGATATCGGCGGCGGGCACGGTCATGTCGCCAAGGCCCTGCTCGTCGATGGCCACTACATAAGAATCCGCGCTAGTATTCCCGACGCGCTTGGCCAAGTTCGGCATTTCAATGATGACCGCCTCACGGTCGAGACGGGACCACTGGTGGCGCTCCCGCACCCGGATCGCAGCTTCGACGTGGTCACGGCGTTTCGTGTACTCGCCCATGTCGGTCAGTGGGAGGAGGTGTTGCGGGAAATGTGCCGGGTGGCACGTTACGCGGTAATCGTCGATTTCTCGACACAGCGCGCGGGCAACCTGTTCGGGAAACAGCTGTTCGATCTCAAGAAGAGCATAGAAGGGGATACGCGACGCTACCGGCTCTTCCGCTCCGAGCAGGTCTGTAATCTACTGCGGGCCTCCGGATTTGGACAGAGCAGGTCCGTCGGGCAATTCGTTCTGCCGATGGTATTGCACCGCATTCTCAAGCGTCCGGCCTTGTCGGAGCTGCTGGAGCGAGGCCTGTCCACATTGGGTGGTGCAGCAATTGCAACACCCATAATCCTCTGCGCACGCCGATCCGATCCCTGAGACAAACGGAAGTGGTGTCTGGGCAAGGCTGTCCAGCCCCGAAAGCCCGAAAGTTCTCAGATCACATTCGACATCGCGCTTCCATCCTCGCCACAGGGCACGTTAGCGTGAAACCGACAGCAAGCTAGTCGGCGTCCGGAGAAGGGTTTGCACCCCACTCACGGAGCCGCCGGCAGTACGGCGGTTGAGATTTTGCGTGCGTCGAGGACAGGAATGGGTTCATGGAGAATGCAGGAGGGCCTACGGTCGTTTTCATCGCGGGTGAGGGGCGTTCTGGCTCGACCGTGCTCGACCGGTGTATTGGGTCGATTGACCGAGCCGCGTCGTTTAATGAGATGCATGAGATCGTGCACCAGTTTCAACGCAACCAGAAGCGGTGCAGCTGCGGTGCGCTTCCGCAGGGCTGCTACTTCTGGCGCGAGGTTTTCGCCGACCAGACCTTATTGGCCGCCTTGCCCGAACTTATCGACGGGTTCGAGCGATACGATGGTTCACGACAGACGCTACGGTTGCTGGCGGGTGCCTACGGACGAAGCGATCGGGTTCGGCTCAGGCGGTACGGTATGCTCACGGCGCATCTCTATCGCCGAATTGCGCAGGTAGCCGGCGTTTCGGTCATCGTGGACTCCTCCAAGAACCCTTCACGTGCGCTGATACTGAAGCGTTACGCGAGGCTTGATGTCTGGTGCCTGCACCTCGTGCGTAACCCTGTCTCGGTCGCAGAGTCGTGGCGCCGCAGCAAGGGTGCAATGGACGACAACCTGCCGACCTATACTCAGGTGCAGACCTACAAGCGCTGGATGCTGAAGAACCTCGTCTGCGAGGCGTTGCAAGCGCGGGTACCCTACAGACGCGTGCCGTTCGAAACCTTCACCGCGGCGCCACGGGAAAGCCTGCGTGACATCAAGCAATGGGTTCCGGCGTTGCGCGGCAAGCAGGACGGGTTTGCAACCACCTCCGAGATTGATTTTGGGCCGTGCCACAGTTTGCAAGGTAACCCTGATCGCTTCGAGAATGGTCGCGTCGAAATCCGCACCAGTTCCTCGCGGCCGCTCGCCAATAGTGGCATGACGCCGATTCAGATGTGGTTCGCCTCGAGATATGGCTATAGCCGGTGACGGTGCGCAACAGTTGGGATTGGGGCGCGGTTTCAAGTAGATCGACGCAGAGGCCCCGGTTAGGCTCGAATTGAAACGGCGTGCCGGGCACCCGCCGTCGGGTCGTGCCCCGAGGTCGCAGGCGATCGTGACACCGCGATGTCCTGCCTATCGTTCTGTAGCGCCCGTCCCTCTGGTCTTTAGGCGCTGCGCATCGGCCAGCGGTACAAGAGCGACTGTAGGAGGATTGGATGGACCGAGCCCTTGAACCAGCGCAACCGGACAGAGTCAGTACAGCACCACGTCCTCTAAAACTGGTGGTTCTGGGTGGTGACGCCACCAACCCCACCTTGATCCTACGCATACGCTCGTTCCTCCGGGCCGGGGCCGGGCTCACGGCGTTCACCTTCCGGCGTCATAAGTACAACACGGAGTTCCAGCCCGAATGGGAGAATATCCATCTCGGCGAGACCGTCGATCGCAATTATCTGAACCGCCTACCGCGGCTGATGCGGGCCATCCGGCGGCTTTGGCACCACCGCGACCGTTTCCGGCATGCCGATGCAATCTATGCACGCCAGATCGATTTGCTTGCGCTGGCATTGATCGGCAAATGGCTCTCCGGGAGCCGGGCAAAGGTTGTCTACGAGGTGGAGGACATCCAGGCCGTCTATTTTCGTGCCGACGCCACCGGCGCGCTGTTTCGCGCTACCGAGCGGCTGGCACTGCGCTTTGTCAACCTCCTTGTGCCACTGTCTCCCGGGTTTCTCAGCGGGTTCTACGGCCCCGTGATGCGCTATACGGGGCCGAGTTTTGTGTTGGAGAACAAGATCCAGCCGGGTGAACTGACCGGACGCGCGACCTCTGCCGGACGGGCTTGGGAAGAGATTAAAGACCGCTGGGTGATCGGCTGGTTCGGGACGCTGCGCTGCCCCACGAGCATGGCCTTGCTCGAAAACATTGCTGAGCGGCTTGGGCCGAAGGTCGAGATCTACACCCGTGGCTACCCCACGGAAACCGGCCTCGCAGCCTATATGAAGATCGTCGACCGCCACCCGAATTGGACCTACGACGGTGAATATACCATCCCTGAGGATCTTGAGCAGATGTATGGGCGCGTGCATTTTTCATGGTGCCTCGACCTGCTCGACGAGCATGGCAACTCGCAGTTGCTACGTGCCTGTCGGGTCTATCAGGGCGGCTATTACGGCGCGGTACCGCTGGTGATGGAGGGCACGGAGATGGATCGCTGGCTCGGTAGTGCAGGGATCGGCCATGCTTTTGCACCGCCTTACGACGCGCCCATCGCTCATTTCCTCGAACATGTGGATCCGGCCGCCTACTGCGCTGAACGGCAGCAGGTCATGAAATTGCGCGATGCATTGTTTCTCGAAGATGGACGCGAGGCCCGTGCTCTGCTGGACACCATTCGTGCGTTGCCATCGCAATAGAGCGACGTCATCTATGCGGCGACTGCTGTAGGCACGAGCAAACCGTAGTCCAAGCTAAAGGACACGAGCGCTTTAGAGCAACTAAATGGCGTCCGGGGACGCCATCACGATGCGCGTCGGAGTTGCCTGACCACCTCATCTCAGGAACGGCGTTATCGACCCCGCGCACTCGGGACGGGTTATTAACCTTACGCAGATAGGCCATTCATAGATCGGCAATTCGCTTTGCCAACCCTCTAAGATTGGGCACCCGGAACTCGCTATATTCCGCCAGTATAACGAGCAGATCGGCACCCTCGGCGGCACCTTCGCGCGAAGATTCGGGGTTCGAAATGGCGTCGAATTTCAGTGCAAGGCCGGCGCCGGCAAGCAACTTTTCGCCAGTCGGCGGGCTCTGATAAGAACAGTTGAGTTGTCAATGGCCGCTAGATACTCCCGCGCCAAGTCGGAACGTCAACGCCAATTAATAGAGTTTCGACGCTCCGAAGAGCCGCAGTCGAAGCGAAAGCAAAGGACAGCCTCTCAACCTCGACATCTCGGCCAGAATTTTAATCGAGGCCCGACTAGAATACAGGCACCTCGCAAAACGATATTCCATCGATCTGCTTGATTTATCTGTCAGCACAAGCGGCCTCACGACCGAAATCCGAGGGTCGCCCCGCGGATGCATTCCTGGAATACAAAGAAGGCCTGACTGAAGCGCCCCGGTTTTGTCGGAGGCTTCAACTCCTGAGTAAGGTGGAGCAT
>NZ_CAXHZL010000010.1:0-156832 GCF_964022235.1 uncultured Limimaricola sp.
CATGCTCCACCTTACTCAGGAGTTGAAGCCTCCGACAAAACCGGGGCGCTTCAGTTGGCCTCACGTCTAGGCTAACCCATCGAGAAGCTTCCGAAGGAAGTCGTCATCCCAGCCTGCGCGCTTGAGCTTGATCGAGAGCGAGCCCTTGCAGGGCGTTGATGATGGGTTGGGTAGCCTCTCCTGACGGCACTTGTGCCACGATGGTCCAGATCGGATCAGAAGGATCGCGCAATGAAGGAAGTATCAATCATCGGCGTCGACTTGGCCAAGCAGGTGTCTCAGCTCCACGGAGCGACCGCTGACGGCGAAGTCGTCTTTCGGAAGAAGCTGTCACGCAAGCAGTTCGTGGTTTTCATGGAGGCACATCCTCGTTGTCGCGTCGCGATGGAGGCGTGCGCCACGGCTCACCACTGGGCTCGCATGCTGACGGGTTTCGGCCATGAGGTGCGGTTGATCGCACCGATGTTCGTCAAGCCGTATGTGAAAACCCAGAAAAACGACATGGCGGACGCCGAGGTGATTGTGGAAGCAGCGACCCGTCCGACCATGCGCTTCGTCGAGATTAAGACGGTCGAGCAACAGGGGCTGAGCATGGTCATTCGGTCGAAGGATCTGCTGGTCGGCCAGCGCACGCAAACGATCAATGCTCTGCGCGGTCATCTCGCCGAGTTCGGCCTCATCGCAGGTAAAGGTCGAGAGAACGTCGAAAAGCTGCGATCGATGCTGGATCCTGAAGATGGCGCGGCTGATTTTCCGGCTCCCGTGCGCCAGATGGCGCAACTTTGTCTGGACCTGGTCGTCGACCTGTCTCGGCGCATCGAAGAGATAGACGCTCAGATATCGGCGGCCAGCCGGCGATCGCGTTTTTCCGCGCGCATGCAGAAGATGCCCGGTGTTGGTCCTGTGACCGCCATGGCCTTGGCTGCCTTCGCACCACCAATGGAGAACTTCCGACGGGGCCGCGACTTCTCGGCGTGGCTGGGGCTCGTGCCAAGGCAGCATTCGAGCGGTGGCAAGCAAAGGCTCGGGCGCACGAGCAAGTCCGGTCAGCGTGATATCCGGCGTTTGCTGATCATCGGCGCGATGGCGGTGATTTCAGAGTGCAAAGTCCGACCGCCCGCAGTGAACTCCTGGCTGGGACGCATTCTGGCTCGCAAGCCCGTTCTTTGCCTTCGATCCGGCGATCCGCAAGATCATCTACACGACCAACGCCATTGAAAATCTGAACCGCGTGATCCGGAAATCGTTCAAGACGCGTGGGTCCTTCCCAACGGATGAGGCCGCGACCAAGCTGATCTACCTCGCCATCCGTAACTTTGAGAGGGACGGGCGAAACGTTCGGGAATGGTTTGCGGCCCGAAATCAGTTCGCCATAATGTTTGGCGAGCGCTTCGACGCTTGAGTATCCCAAACCGCATGGACCAGCCCGGATACACAAAGTTCAGGACACTCCCGCTCCGCCCGGGACATCCCTCAGAACCGATCTTGCCATGAACAGCGCTGATCGCCGAGGGATTATGTGAGCATCCGGGATGGAACAGCTACCGTAAGAGAATACCCCTTCTTGGCGTTTCTCTTACCGGCGGCCCCAGTTGCTTGCTATGGGGTGTCCAAGTGGAAGGGCATGCCAAGCCCTAAACCGTCCAAGATCTACAATATCACCATCCGCGCCTCGATAGACAACGTCGCCAGCCCATCCATTCTTATCGAACCCAGAATGATGCACTTCGCAGGTTTGCAAATCGTTCCAAGTTCCAAAAAACTCGACAACTGTATTGCTTTCTTCGCCCCATGGCTTCTGAACCCTTCGGGTCTCAACTCCATGAAGATCATTTTCGATTCTTTTCTCGATCATTTGGTCTGCATCAGTAAGCCCCTCCTCACGAAGAATTTTCGGTGAAAACATCTGAGTTTCTTGAAGCAAAGAAACGTTGCCCTTCTGGAAGACAGACGGACGCCACCAGTACATTGCGTTCAGACATAGCCTGAACACTTTACTTTCATCCATGGTGTGTCGTCGATCAAAAATGGCAATATCAAAAACAGCAGCGTCCGAATAAGTTTCGACGTAGCGCATCTCATCTGCCGGAGTGGACAGAATAATATTCAATATGTCCGATGACACCTGAATGCCCATCATGGTCAGGCCGTTCGATGTCAAACGGTTAAGTTCAGACAGAGAGTATATACTCTCCGCCGCTGCTGCGTACGCCTCGTTGATTGCGGCGGCAGTAACTGTCCCACCTTTCAGCTCAATCGAAGGCGCGTGAAACCCAACCGTCGAAGTAGAATGCATGCCCCGATAGGGCAAAAGGCCTTCATTGAAGTACGGGAAGACACCTCCAAGAAGGGCAATAGCGCAAGCGCTTTCGCATCGTCCCCCCTCTGGGACAAAGGTCGTAAGTCCAAGATCTGAAATTTCGTTGGCTAATTCAACACCCGCAGCAAAGTCTCCACCACCGCTGTCCTTCAAGCAAATCGCCATTGCTTCGTCTGAGCCGTCAATCCAATCTGCCGCTTCAGGCACGAAGCCATCACGTTCGAGCCACATCTCCTTCATGAGCGCGGCCAATCTTTCAGCATCGCCTTGTGCAACGGTCCCGCTCATTTCAATCGAGCATGTGCCTTCGATCACGGCGTCGTAATCCAATGGGCCCATTGGGCCGATGGGGGTAAAGCTGGCAGCATGGCAGAGGGGCGCCTGCGGAAAAAAGGCTAAGCCAATCAAAATTCTGCTTAATTGGGGCATCACTGCTACTCGACTTCCGCGACTTGGGTCTAGCCTCTAGGCATTCTCACAGGTCAGATTGCCGCGTGCAATGAGATGAAAAAAGCCCGACCTTCTGATCGAGGGGTTTTGACCCAATTTCTTCAGCCAGAAGGCCGTAGAATGCTCCATAAACATTCGAGAAGTTAACCGCATAGTCGCAAAAGTATTCATCAATGATGTTATTATCGCATATACCTGAATAATAGCAATAGGACAGCTCATCGAAGAATACCTGCATCCTGAACAATGCCTTGTCAACTTCCCCACGATCGTCGCGGGCCGGATAAGTCGCGCGCACAAAATTAGTATACTCACGTGAGCTAAGGCTATTTTCTCGAGAATAGTCTACGAATTCCGGATAATTTTGCCAGTAAGTTAGCAAACGGCCTCGGGCTTGGATAACATCGGATGACGCGAATTTCTCGATAAATGACAGCGACATGTTCTTTTCAGACGTCGTACGTGCATGCGACCTATCAAGAAAAAACGCTACGACCCCGAAAGCGGCTATTAGAGTTGCCGCTAATTTTACTGAAATCTCAAGTTTCGGGTATTCGGGCACTACTCAATCTCAATCCTGCATTCTGGTTCACCGGGAAATACTTGAAAGACTTCAGCATCAGGGATGTCAAGGCGTGCCAAGCAGGCAAACACTTCAGACGAGAGCACTAAGAAGCCATCGAACTCCCCAGCGTCATCAGAGATCTCGATATCAGGCGCCTCGTTCCTAATCGTGTCCAGTAGTGAGGCGGGCTCAGATGGCCCATCGGGCTGGCACTTATCTACAATAACGTAGATCGGGTTAGTATCGAAACCCTCATACACATGCCTATACCTTAAAATGCATTCGAAATTATCTTTTGTGATGCGGAAGTAATTTTCCTGACTAAGCCCCGGCGCCGCCTGAGTTGTTAATAGAATCAATGAAACAATAGCATGGCGCATCCTGATTGTCATTTTGCAGATTTTTTGAGATCCATTTTTTCCGCCACGGAGACGTTTCGATAGCATTGGGAGGTATGTCTCAGGGGTGCTTTGAATTAGTTCGTCTTGTTGATGCTTCAGTGCTTCCAATATTTTTCCGTTAGCTAACTCTGCAGTGCGATACGGCAAGCAGTCTATGTTTTGCGGCCCAATGCATGTTGCGGCCTGAAGCGTAGCACGTCGCTTGACAGGAAGGTAGGTGTCACATCCCAGCAGGTAGTATGGCTTTCTCTTATACAGCTTTGGCTTGAGATTGTGCCAGTCCTTCATCGCCTGCAAGGGCGACTTGCTTCCCAAGGCTGATTGAGGGAGCTGCTGGTTGTAGAGCCAGACATAGCGGTAAAGCGTTGTCTCCAGTTCCTCGCCCGACCGGAAGTGGTGGCTTTGCAGCACCTCCTCGATGCGGCCGTTGAACCGCTCCACCATGCCGTTGGTCTGCGGTGATTTCGGCGGTGTCAGGCGGTGCTTGATGTCGAGGGCCTCACAGAGCGTGTCGCACTCATGCGCGCCCGTTGCGGCGCGCTTGCGCAGGCCGAACAGGCGGTCGGTGAACTCGTTGCCATTATCCGTGAGAATGGTGCGGATGCGGAGGGGACAGGCTCGTTCAAGATCCCGAAGGAAGCGGCGGGCGTTGGCCGCAGTCCTTGCTTCGAAGATGCGGATAAAGACCCAGCGGGTCGCCCGGTTGATCGCTACGAAGAGGTAGCGCCATGATGTTTCATCCGCCATCTGGGCCAAGTATTTCACATCGATGTGGATGTAGCCGGGCTCATAGGCCTTGAAGGCGCTGTGTTTCGGCCGAGGGACCTCAGCCTTCGGATCGCGCAGGTTGCCCACGCCATGCCGACGCAGGCAGCGGTCGAGACCCGAGCGTGACGCGTTCGGATTGAGAAACTCCCGCACCACCGCCAGCAAGTCATCGAACGAGACCAGCAGCGTCTTGCGCAAGGCCACCGCGACGGCTTCCTGCGCGGGCGTCAACGTCGTTTGTAGCCGATGCGGCGTGTGGCTGAGATCCTCGACGCTGTCGCGCTTGCGCCACTTGTAGACGGTCTGCTCCGTAATGTCGAAGCGTTCCGCTAGAACCGGCGCAGGCTCCGTGCTCGCCTGGATCAGGGCCCGTATCCTTGGCGTCGTCGTGGCTTGCTTGTGAAGATGGATCAGCATGATCGTGCTCCGCCCGGGACATCCCTCAGAACCGATCTTGCCATGAACAGCGCAGATCGCCGAGGGCTTATGTGATCATCCGGGATGGAACATCTAGTTAATAACTGGCATCATAAACGCGACGAAATCTGCCGTTATAGCTCCCTGGCTATCGACTGTGCGAAGCGGGTATCTCTGTTCAGTGATCGTATCAGATTGATTTCCTCCGAGGAGCGTTACGTGGGTTGATGTATAATCAACGACAAATCCAACATGGCCCGACCCGTGTTCCCAAGTTGGATGGCTAAAATCATAGCGACGAACGCCGATGCTGAATTTTCGCGGGCCGGAAAGTCGAATGAACTGATTCCTCTTGTTCCAAAAAAAAGAGCGCGCCCCCGGATGATTTGTGCCCACATGCCCGCTCATCTCCAGGCAGAAATTGACGAAGACAGCGCACCATTCTTCCTCGTCACCCTCTATGGGATCGAACCAGCCGGAACCTACGCGAAAGTACTCTAGAATACGTGGGTTACTACCTGGGCCCGGAACTTCAGACCGAAGCGCCGGAGCTAGTGCCGCCTCAGTATACGCGATGTCCATCCATTCCGCTGCTGCTCCAACGGCAGCGGAAGTTCCCTGGTCGCTGGTTCCGCCCTTGATAAGCGGGCTGTTTCTATCGAATCCGCTTGCCGGTAGATGCGGTCTCTCCTCACCGGGCCTCCAACCCTCCATTTTTTCGATGGAACTAATCACTGATCGGATCTCGGCGATCTTAAGATTGTCAAGAACGTCGGTTCGTTTCAGCCCAGTCTGCTCTAGGACGAATCGCACATAGGTGTCAGTATTGTTCTCAGAAGGCGGGGCATAGCGATTGATTGCGGCTTCCACTGTTAGTGGCCCGTAGCTACGCCCGCGCAAGAGCGCTTCGATGGCATCGCGCCCAATTTCCCTGCTTGGAAAAATTGCAAAGGATCCGTCATCTCCTATTCCACCATTATTGGCGGAAAAGTTGCCTTTACGGATGTTGCCGGGATTGCAATTGCGCCAAGATCGCGACCCTGCGATTCGCAGGAAATCCCGGCCCGCATCATCGGTGTAGAGGATTGCTTGCGGCCGAATCTTACGGGCCGCCACAAAGGTCGAGGGGCCTCCCGTCAGGGCTGGTCCGGAATCGTTCATCGATGCAACTGGAGGTTCCTTTGGTAGGTCTTCCAGAATGTCGCTACTCACGCCGGCTCGGTTCGGAGGCTGGATTCCAAGCTGTGTTGTCAAATTGCGCACTGAAGACAGCCCAGTCTTGCTACGGATGCTTGAAATCGCAACCTCAACTTCGGCGCGTGACGCCGCGAGTTGTGGGGTGAAGGCCTCGGTTTTTGCGATCATTAGCTGTGCCCTGAGCACTTTCATCTCCATGAGCGAAACCTGAAGATCCGCGATGCGGGCATTGTCACTAGCGGCCGTAGCGGCCGCAAGCTCGCTTTCTAGGGCTTCCACTAAAAGATGCATGTCATGGATGGATAGGGACATCTTGCATTCTGCTCCAAAGACTTCACGCTACACTTTGAACGACAGCACTGTGCTACTTCGCAAGCTCCGCTAGGCTGGCCTTTATACTGTCAGCAGCATTTTGTAATTCAGTCATTCTCGCCTGTAGCGACTGAAATTCAGTTGACGCGCGGGAAGTATTTTCCGATGCGATTACGGCGGCTTGCAAAGCTTCAATGTTACGGTCCATTAGGACAATCCAGTCAGCTACCAGTCTACGCCGGGTACTATCGTTATCGCTGCCAGCAGTAGCGCGCAGGAGGTTGTAAATATCTGGAGCGCCCAAGCGCATTGTCCTCATAAGCCTCATGACGGCGTCAGCGCTCTGAGCAAGCTCTGCGGCAACGACTCTGCGATCCCGAACTGCCACGGCATCTCTGGCGACAACTGAGATCACCTCCATAACCGAGGCCAGGCCTTGAAGCCGCGCGGTCGATGTGGCCGTTGCCGCAATGGCCAGAGCACTGGTTTCTAGTTCCGTGACTTGGGTCAGCAACACACCAGCACTCTCACCAGTGATTAGTGCAACCATTAGCTGGTTATAACGGGAGATCACATTAAAGCTCGTGCGGTACTCACTCGCGAGCGGCGGAGCAGCCAGATCTGAATAGAGATAGGGTCGCGATGGATCAAACTCCGCTAGTTCAGCGTTGTAGGCCAGTCTCGCCTGATCGCGCTCGGCTACCTCAACTAAGTCAAAAAGCGCTTCAGACGCTTGTCGCGAAGCCGAAAATGCCTCTGTATACTGGATGAATTGTGCTGCCCCTCGCGGGGGAGTGCAGGCCGACAATGCAAGAAATACAAGCACTGCGAAGCATTTCCGGCAGCAGCGCCGATAAGCGTTGTTTCCTGTTCGATTTATTTTTTCCCTATTCATGGGGGGGGGGGTAAAAACATGTATTTCGCCTATCTACGCGTTGGGAGTTTCTGTCGTACGGTCTCGGATGCCCCATTTTGTTATTTTGGGTCGCTATTGAAGCGCTATACTGCCCTGTATTTATGTGTGGCGGCAGTTCGTCGATTTCGATTTGGCGACCCGCGTCGCCAAGTGGGGTGGAATTTTCTCAATATCAATAGGCGGCGTTGAAATTGATGGGGTGGACTGCAATTTTCAATGAACCCAGGTCTCTGAAGGGCTTATGGGGTAACGTGGCGTTGGGTGAAGCTAAAAAGTCTGGAGCCGAGCGGGCATATTCAGAGCTGGTCGGCAATGGTTGGGTCGGGGACGGGACGAGGGATGGGTCTGTGGAGCGGCTATTCAGAATTGCCGAACGCCCCCGCTATTACAGGCTCTGAATAACTTCCTGCGCTAAAAGATATATTTATAGATCCTATTTCTACTTCCTCGACATCATCTCGGCCCGAGATGCGGCATTTAAAATTATAGTCTTCTCGAAGATCTTTTACACCAGCGGCCAAAAGTTTTGCAGTTAGGGAAAGGTGGTAGTTAAAAACTTCATTCATTGGCGTCCAATTCCCTTGGCCTAAATGCTTTATGATTCGTTCGGCGATTCTAGTGCTCGACATGTCCGACTCGTTGTAGTCGTTCTTGGCTATATATTTTAGTGATTCCTCTATTTCGATCAAGGAACTTTCGTCTAATGAAGTATGCTTCGCTTCTATAACTTCAGCATTCCATGTGTCCCATTTTATACTTACTGCTTCCGTTGATTCATTGGGGATATAAATATTTGAAAGCGGCGAACTGCTGTTCTCTTTTTTGCCATACACCGTTAGCTTTATCGGGTGCTTTTCCACGCCGTGCTCCATGCATGACATCTCTCTGTATGCAATGGCCGGCTTTCGGCTTAGGTTGACGAGTTGAGTTTCGAGGGCGTTATCGCTAAATGCGGCAGATAGAAGCTGAACGTTGCTTCTCTCCACATGTCTCAGTTCCTTGTAGATGCCGTAAAGAGCAGGAATTCCTAGGAAGGTAGCGATCAATCCACTCGCGGCAGGGACGTACCAAGAAAAAGCGTGGCGCCAACCCTGGTAACTCCCGCATTCTGCGCATCGCACTGCTCCAGGGGGAATGCTATTTCTGCACACTTCGCATATAGCCACCGCTGACCTCCTGCTCTATATTAATATCGGGTCATTCCAGACTTGCTCGTCTTTCGCTTAAATCAATTATTTGACCTTGATATCTTCGGCGTCTTCCGCCAGTCCATTGCTCAATGGACGAATGGCTACGTCGGACCAAGGTAGTTGCATAGCTGCAGTGAATTCATGCTTGAAGCGTTCCCACTCTTCATCAGAGACTGACCTCTCTTGGTCAGTAAAGGTTTGTCGCATGAAACTAACCCGCTTATTGAAGTCAGAAATCGTCGGTGGTTCTGCAATCTTGCCAAATAGGTAGGTTGCTTGGCTTAGCCCCAGGACAGCGAGTATGCCCACAGGGATGTTTGCGTCGCCGAGAGAATAGACCGACTTGATCGCGAATGCCGGAGCGACGAGTAGGGTGAACGTCAAAGCTTGGAACCGATATAAATCGAATCTACCATTGGTGCTTACTAGTTGAGACCATCTAGGGCGCGGCGATTGCTCATCACTTGGAAACGCTTTTACCGTGAATTTCAACCATGCCCAGTTCTCCCAGTCGAGGCGGTTCTTCAGTACATCGCTTACGCGCCCGCTGATGGCCCCCGTGGCTGAGATGCCTAACAAAAAGAGCACGTCCTCCGAAAGGTCGCTGAGTTCGCGCGTTCTGCCGAATACGTAGGCTACTGCGAGAAGGACTGTGATTGAGAATACTGCTATCTGAAAGTGGCTCAAACTCATTTTATCGCGATGGTCGACAAATAATCCGTTTAAGCCCCACATCCTCTCGTTGCGCCGATCTAATGAGTGTTTTTCTACTGCTTGCGCGCCAACTATTGCTACACTCACAGATATAATGAGTGCCGCTGTGGTGGCGAGTACCCCGAGTAGCCATGTCGAGACAGAGCTTTCTAGGGACGCGAAGGAGTGCAATTCTTCACTATTTCCTGCCCCGCTCTCACACGCTGTTACAAGGATTACTGTTCGTGCTGTGAGCCAAGGTGATTGGCTTGGTTCAATGGATAATTCTAACTGGATATTTGTGCCCCCTGTTTGAATGTCTGTCGACACCGCTGTAATGTTCAAAGGGGTGGGGCCGGATACGTCGTTGGCCAGACGGACCCACGCGCGATATCTTAGTGACCTGTCTGCCGCAGGTGTGTTCTTGATGTGTATATTCATTGGGTGACCAATCGGAAACACACCATCCGGCCATGTGATATTCGCAACGCCGCCCGTTGATGCTGTCAATCGGTTGAATTGGTCTGTGGTAATTATACTTTCGCACTGGGCCACGGCAGCGGTGACGTTGATAAAAAGTGAGGCAAATAGAGTGAGGGAGGCTCTGGGTATTATTAACCTTGCGGCCAGCTTGTACATAAATTATCTCACTAGTCTCGTGCCGAGGGAAGCGCGTCCTCTGACATTAACTTTGAAACTCGATACTCGGCAAGCATACCACATCTTATGCGTGCTGCCGATGGATTTTTATCGTATTGAATGTGTCGCGAGCGATCTTCTTGTTGTCGCAATCTGTCGTGTAATAGGTTCGATCCGTCTAATATGTTTGTTCTACGCTTGCCCGTCTTTCCGGAGCCTTCGACAGCGCGGGAACATTGCGTTAGGTGTATGGTCCCGAGGTTAAGTGGCACGGTTCTCGGTGGAACAGGTCGGGGTTAGTTTGCCATTCTCGCCATATGAATTGCGCCGGCGTTAGTCCCTTGAGCGTCTTCAAGCGCCGCGCCGTATTATTGGCGTCGATGAACAGGGCGAGGTGGCGTTCGAGCTGCGCGTGATCGTCGTAGTGATAGCGCTTCACCGTGGCGTCCTTGATCTTCCGGTTCATCCGCTCGACTTGCCTGTTGGTCCAGGGGTGGTTCGGCTGGGTCAGCCGGTGCTCGATCCCATTGGCCTCGCAGATCATGTCAAACTGCATGAGCCGTGAGGCGGCGGTGTTGCGGTTGCGAGGCTGATCGGCGAACTGAATGCCGTAATTGGTAAGGATCGTATGAATGCGGTAAGGCACCGCCTTCAGAAGCTCCGGAAACTCCGAAGCAGTTTTTCTGCTCGCCTCAGTGAGCCGAGCCACCACGAACTTGCTGGTTCGATCAATAGCCACAAAGAGATACAGCTTTCCTTCGGCGGTCCGAACTTCGGCGATGTCCATGTGGAAATAGCCGATCCGGTATTGTTTGAACTTCTGCCGTTTCGGCTCGTCACCCTCCATGTCGGGCAGCCGGCTGGTGCCATGCCGCTGCGCAGCGGTGCAGCGAAGAGCGCGTCAGCTGGGGAATGTTGGGCTGCAGGGCATAGAGGCAATCGTCGAGAGGCAGCAGAGAATACCGCCTGAATGCTACTATGACGGCCTCTTCCTCTGGGCTCAGCGCCGTCGAGCGGGGATCTGCCGGTCCCATCGGCAGGTCGGTCGTCGAGGCGCGCTTGCGCCATTTCTGCACCGTCGTCGGGCTGATCCCGTAGTGTCGGGCAAGCTGCCTTACGCTCTCTTCACTACTGCTCTAGGACCCAACCTTGGACCGCCGGGATCTGAAGTTTTCGGCCTTCATTCCGGTGACAGGCTGGTGGCGCCACCGGGATTATGGATGTCGATCGGGACGTTGTATCCGATCGCGCTGTGCGGCCGAACCTCGTTGTAGTCTCTGCGCCAATTCTCCAACTTTTCGCGGGCATCGGCAAGCGTCAGGAACCAATGCGCGTTCAGGCACTCCGCCCGAAGCCTGCTGTTGAACGCTTCGATGAAGCCGTTGTCCGTGGGTTTTCCGGGCCGTGAGAAGTCCAGCGTGACATGGTTGGCATAGGCCCACAGATCGAGGTCGCGCGAGATGAATTCGCTGCCGGTGTCGACGCGTATGGTCTTCGGATAGCCCGTCTGGCGACAGACCCGTTCCAGCGTCTGCACCACGTCTTCGCCGCGATAGCTGAACCTCGGATCGGTGGCCGGGCAATAGCGCGAATGGGTGTCGACGATGGTCAGAATACGCAGCTTGCGGCCGGTTGCGAGCTGGTCATGGACAAAATCCATCGCCCAGACCTCGTTCGGCCCGGACGCCTCCTGCCGGTCCTCGCGCAGCTTGGCCTTCACCCGGCGCTTGGGATGCTTGTTGCGCAGCTGAAGGCCCAACTCGTTGTAAATCCTCCGGGTCTTTTTCATGTTGATCACCCAGCCTTCTCGGCGCAGCAGGACATGGACATGCCGGTAGCCGTAGCGCACCCGCGTTTCGCAGATCTCCTTGATCCGCCTTTCGACGGCAGCCTGGTCCGTCCGCCGGGACTTGTAGTGGTAGGTGGAGGTATCGAAGCAGATGGCCCCACAGGCCTTCCTGATCGATACGCCCCAATCGACGCACATCCCGGTGACGAGCTCGCGCAAACGGCCAGGCGTCAGAGCTTTCGGCGGATGACGTCCTGCAACATTTCCCGGTCCAAGGTCAGGTCCGCGACGATCTTCTTCAGCCGGTTGTTCTCGTCTTCGAGCTGCTTCAGGCGTCGCATCTCGTCCGGGAGCAGGCCGGCATACTTCTTCTTCCAGCTGAAGTAGGTCGCCGGACTGATCGCGGCCTTGCGGCAGATCTCGGCAACCGGCGTGCCTTCCTCGCCCTGCTTCAAGACGAACGCCTTCTGTGCGTCTGAAAACTTCGATGACTTCATGGCTTCGCTCCTCGTCCCAGCCGGGCCAAGCTTAGTCGAAAACTCCAGCTTCAGGCGGTCGCGTTTTCAGGGGGCAGAGCAGCTACTGAGCAGGAGCGGCCGTCGGATCTCTGCCAGCAGACACGTAGAGGTCTTTGACCCGGGTACTGTACGCTGCACGCAGCATGGAGGTCCGCTTCGGGCTGCTTCCGGTCCCTTGCTGCACATAGTACGAACGGCCGGTCCAAGTCGTAGGTGCAACTTCTTGCTGCCGAACTAGGTGTGTTCGATCGAATATGGGCAGATATGTGGAACTCAGTGCTGTCAGTCGAGTGCGAACACTCGTGGAAGGCGTTCGATGGCGGGTTTGAGGATGTTGATGGGTAACGTATCCCCATAGCGCTCCTCGGTTTCGTCCCGTCCCGCGTGCCCGACGATGTCCTTCTCGTACCCTGCCTTGAGTTCAGGATCCCGTTTGAGCTGGTTGACCACATAGTGGCGAAGAGAGTGGAAAACCTGTTCGGGCGAATTGTCGTTGTCATCGTTCCCGAGCTGTTGCGTCACGATCATTCTCCAGTTCCGGTCGAGCCGATCACCAAAGGTGCCTTTGGCATGCTTCGGCCGCATGTCAGGGAATAGCTCTGCAACTTTTGACTTTTTCTGGGCGTTCAGGTGCTCGATCAAGCCAAGCTCGATGAGGTGACTGTGAACCGGTACCTTGCGGATCGAGGCCTCGTTCTTGAGACGGCGGAGGTGCGTAAAGCGGATATCGAAGAACCAAAGGCCATTCTCGTCCTGACGGAGATCCTCGATCGCGAGGCCCGCGATCTCCGCACGGCGGGCGCCGGTATATGCGGCAATAAGGGGAATCCAGAACAGGCCGTCCTTGATGATTTTCTCGCCAAGGCGCAGGCGGCGGGTGGGTCCGTGGCAGCCCGTCCAGACAGGATGCTCAAAAACCTTGCGGATCTCGCTAAGACTAAATGGCTTTCGGTCGTCCCAGGCTCGACGGTGGGATCGAACACGCAGCTTGTCTAGCTTAATGCTTGAGCTGACCGGAATGCCGTCGCTTTCCGCTCTGTCGAGCAACTGTTTCAGCAGGCCAAGATTGCGGTTGATCGTTGCAGCGCTCAGACCTCTTTTCTCGGCGGGCAGGTCCGCTGCAGCCTCGATGATCTGCGGCACCGTGAGGTCACGATCCTTCGGGCTTTTTCCCCAGCTTTTGGGAAGCTTGTAATGGGAATCCCTGAAGCGCGCGCAATGCCTATGGTTCAGGTTTCGGATATCGCTGATCCCTGTGACCTGCTGCAGGATTCGGGCTGTGGTCACGATCTGCGTTTGAAACTTCTCGTCGACGCCGTCACGAATTTTGTCATCGACCAAACGAGCACAGACTGCGTAGATCCGACTATCGTATTCGAGGTCATCGGAAGGCACGTCTTCCTTGGTTTCCGTGGTCGTCAATGCAATGTCCGAGCGCTCAGTCGTGCAAGCCTCGTTACCTGCTGCGGGCTGGACCGGTAATGGGTGGGTACCGCGATCCATCGCAGGATCCGCGCTAGGAGGGGCATAGGCCGCGGTCATTGCCTCCCTCCTGATTTCAGCAGCGAGAGTGATCTCGGGGCTGATGTCGTCGGAAGCGTTCAAGGCTGCGCTTTCGAGGTAAGCCGCAGCGCGTCCCTTGAGAATGATCTGGCGAGCAGTGACCAGATCGAGGGCTGACAGGTTCCGTCGGCCAATGGCCTCGGAGGTCTTCCGACCGATCAGGCCCGCCCATGATCGAGAAAAATACGCGTCCCTCAGAACGTCCATATGGGCAGCGATGGAGCTGCATTCCTCCTCGCTCAGTCCCTCCCGCGCAAGCGACTGCCGGTCCTGTTCGCTGAGACGTGCTGACTGGCCACGTGTCGCCATCAGCCTATGCGCCTGTCCCGATACGAGATCGGCCCGCCGTTCCGCCTTGACCGCGTTCGGCGCGCCATCTGCGAGAGCTAGAAGCTCTTGCTTTGCAATCTTAGCCTGCGCGTCGCGCAAGCTATGCTCCAGCAAACGCCGGGCCTCTTCGGGGGAAAGGTTTTCGTGTTCCATGGCCCAAAATACAGCTTCGCTCTGCGCTGTCACAATAGCGGCGAGGCGCCTAGCGGCCGGTAATCCACAGGTTTGTAAGCTCAACTGCATCACGGCAGGCGCTCCACGCCCGACCAGCGAGCGGGGTAGTCGACGGCGCCACGTATAGACGGCGCCTCTTCGGAAGGCATGGTTCATTGCGGTCATGCCGCCCTCCATCGAGAGCAGGCCGTCCGAGATCCCCGTCATCCAGTGCTGCATCGTGGTGTGACAGCTCTGTGTGACATGCCCCAGTCACATTTCGGGGTATCAACAATATCAATGACTTGGAGAAAACCTGGCTGGGGTGGTAGGATTCGAACCTACGATACACGGTACCAAAAACCGATGCCTTACCACTTGGCTACACCCCAGCAGGTGTGGCGCTGTCTAACCTTGTCGTTCGGGGGGTTCAAGACCGGATTTCGTGGTTTTTTCATCTTCCGCGAGGGCAGCTTGGGTCGCGGCTGCAGGGCATGCGGGCCGGCTGTGGGGCAGGCCCGCCGCAGAGGCGGGATCAGATGCGGATCGGGTCGGTTTTGGCGAGGCGGTCGAAAGCCATCAAGGTCTCGACGAGCTTGGGCATCTGCGAGAGCGGCACCATGTTAGGGCCGTCCGACGGCGCGGCGTCGGGGGATTCGTGCGTCTCGATGAACACGGCGGCGATGCCGAGCGACACGGCCGCGCGCGCCATCACGGGGGCGAACTCGCGCTGGCCGCCAGAGGCACCACCCAGGCCGCCGGGCTGCTGCACCGAATGGGTCGCGTCCATCACCACCGGGTAGCCCGTCTTCATCATCGTCGGCAGCGAGCGCATGTCGGCCACAAGCGTGTTGTAGCCGAACGACGCACCGCGCTCGGTGAGCAGGATGCGACTGTTGCCGGTCGAGGCGACCTTTTCGGCGACGTTGGCCATGTCCCACGGAGCGAGGAACTGGCCCTTCTTGACGTTGATCACCGCGCCGGTTTCGCCTGCCGCCAGCAATAGATCGGTCTGACGGCACAGGAAGGCCGGGATCTGCAGGATGTCGGCCACCTCGGCCACGGGCGCGCAGTGATCGGCGCCGTGGATGTCGGTCAGCACCGGGCAGCCGATGGCGCGCTTGACGTCCTCAAGCACGCGGAGCCCGGCCTCCATCCCAAGGCCGCGCTTGCCCGAGAGCGAGGTGCGGTTGGCCTTGTCGTAGCTGCCCTTGAACACGAACTGCGCGCCGTGGGCGGCGCAGGCCTCGGCCATCCGGCCCGCGATCATCTGCGCGTGGTCGGAGGATTCGAGCTGGCAGGGCCCGGCGATCAGGGTGAGGGGGCGGTCGTTGCCGACCGTGAGGGGGCCGATTTGGACGTCGATCATGGGGTAGGGCCTTTCGCATGCTGTCGGCCCCGGTCTAACGCGCACGGCGGGCGGCGTCACGCGCCGCCCACGCCGAGGCTCAGCTCGAGACCTGTTCGCGCAGGATCGATACCGTGAGAGACAGCATCAGGTAGATGCCCGCGAAGATCAGGAAGGCCAGCGCCGTGTTCTCGAGCGCCTTGGGATAGGTCGCCTCATCTGGGGCCACCGGCTCCACCCCGAGCGACAGGTAGCGCACCTGACGGTTGGCCTCGATCTGCGCCGCCTCCATCTGCTGCAGCGCCTGCTGCACCAGCAGCGTCTGAAAGCCGTAGTCTTCCTCGGCCAGCCGCAACTCGGTGTTGCGCGCGGCCAGCGACGAACCCACCTCCGAGGCTTCGGTCATCTCGCGGCGCATCTCCAAGATCAGCGCCTCGATGCCCGAGATCTGGCTCCTGATCGAATTGACCTGCGCCTCGTTGGGACGGCGCACCGCGAGCCTCGTCTGCAATTCGAGCTGCAGCTGCTGGCGTTGGCTTTCGAGGGTCGAGATCTGGCTGGTGCGCGCCGCCGTTTCGCCCACCGGATCGATCTGTTGCACCTCCTGCTGGATGCGCAGCCAGTTGGCGAGCGCGTCGGTACGGCGCGCCTCGGCGGTCTCGTAGCTGTCGCGCGCGCCTTGCATCTGATCGTTGCGCAAACGGCTGGTGAGCTGGTCGACCTGATCCTCGGCATAACCCAAAAGCGCCTCGGAGAACCGCTGCGAGGTATCGGGATCGGGGGCGATCACCTCCATCTTCACGATCCCCTCAGTGGGGTCGTAGGAGATCTTCACGTGGTCCTGATAGACCTTGTAGGCCGCCTCGTTGGTGGTGGGTTGCGGCAGGCGCTGCAGCGGGTCGATCTCGGGGTCCGAGAACACCTCCTTGAAGCCTTCCTCCTCGTCGAGCCGGACCATGGCGGCGCGCGAGGTCAGATAGGACTGCACGGTGATGCTGTCCTGCTGCGTCGCCATCGAGGTGCCCTGGAACAGGCCGCCGAGGCCCGCGCCGCTTTGCGGCTCGGCCTGCTGGATCACGAACTCCGATCGGGTGGCGAACATCGGCGTTGCCACGGCAAAGAAGTAATACCCCGCCAGCACCGTGGGCAGCAGCACGAACAGCGAGAGCCGCAGGCACAGCAGCGCCATCCGACGACGGCGGCGGCGGGCGAGGTCGCGCTGGATGGTGCGAATTTCCGAGCCGCGCCGCTCGGCCGGGTCCATTTTCTCGGTGGAGGGCAACTGCCTGTCGCCCTCGAACACGGTCGAGGGCAGCTGCACGCGCGCATCGGTGGCGGCGATCTCTTCGTCTTGCGCGGGCACCACGAGTTCGATGATGTTCGATCGCTGGAACGGATCGACGCCCAGCACACGCAGCTGGCGCACCGCGTCGAAATCAGACGCCACGTCGAGCCCCTGCTTCTGGGCCACGCGGCGCGCCATGCGCAGCTGCCGACCGCTGAGTCCCTCGCGGCGAATGCGGTCGATCTCCTGCTCGGCATCGGGCGCGCTTTCCGCGACCGGCGGCGGGGCCACCTGCGGCCGGGCAGGGGCCGCCTCGTCGGGGGTGTCGTCGCGGGCCACGGCCTCTCCCTCCAACAGGCTGCCCTGATCGGTCGTGACATCAGGGCGCGGCAGGCGCTGCTGCGTCACCCGCATCGATACGGCGGAGCCCGGCGGTCGCGGCGCGCGCTGCGCGGCGTCCGCGACCGTCTTGGCCGCGGCGGGATCGGCGAGACGCGGCGCGAGCGGTGCTCCGGCGCGCAGCCGGTAGCGGGTCACCTTAGGCTTGGTAGTCATAAAGCTCGCGCGCCTCCTCGAGACTGTCGAACATATGCAGCCGTCCGTGTTGCAGCACCGCCGCGTGTCTCGCAAAACGCTCCAGCGTCTGGGGCTGGTGCGAGACGATGATGACAGTCGTGGTTTCCAGCCGCTCGCGCAGGATCTCGCCCGCCTTGCGGTTGAACTCGGCATCCGTGGTCTGCGGCATCCCCTCATCGATGAGGTAGATGTCGAAGTCGAGCGCCAGCATCAATGAGAAGGTGAAGCGCGCCCGCATGCCTTGGCTGTAGGTGCCGACGGGCCGGTCGAAATATTCCTCGATGCCGCAGAGCCAGCGGCAGAAGGCCTCGACGTAGTCGGGGTCGAGCCCATAGAGCCGGGCGATGTAGCGGGCGTTCTCGCGCGCCGTGTGGCGCGGCACCACGCCGCCCATGAAGCCCAGCGGAAACGAGATGCGGCAGCCTCTGGTGATCGTGCCCTCGTCGGGTTTTTCGAGCCCGGCCATCATGTTGATCAGCGTCGTCTTGCCGGTGCCATTGGGTGCGAGGATGCCGAGCGAGCGGCCCAGTTCGACGCGAAACGACGCCCGGTCGAGAATGACCTTGCGCTGCGTGCCGGTCCAGAAGGACTTGCTGACCTGATTGAATTCGAGCATCCGCTCCCCGCTTTGATCCCCGATATGCATGCCCAACCGCCGAGGTCCGATCAAGGTCACCCCGGTTTCGGTCTATTCCTGCTTTATGGCGAAAGGACGCCAAAATCCTTACCAAACTGGACGAATGTTTCCCAAATCGCGCCTAGATCCCGCGGCGGTCGCCCCTCGGGACACGGACCTTCTGAGAGGCTTGCGCGTTTGTTGCCCAAGTAACACCCGGAAGGACATCATCATGCGCAAGCTCGTCAAGTATTTCGCCCTCTACAAACTGGGTCGCAAGCTTCTGGGCGGCCGTCGCCGGGGCTGATCCCGGTTGCCGCACGACCACAACGACAGAGGTGGCCGGTGATGGAGCAGCTTCGTGCCGATCTGTCAGCCTGTCGCCTCTGTGCCGACCGTTTTGCCGCCACCGCGACACGGCATGCGCCACGGCCTGTCGTCTGGTTTCGCCCCGGCGCCCGGCTCTTGATCGCGAGTCAGGCCCCCGGGCTGCGGGTGCATGAGGCGGGCACCCCGTTCTGGGACCGATCCGGCACCCGCCTGCGCGATTGGCTGGGTCTCGACGAAGATACTTTCTACGACCGCTCGCGCGTTGCCATCGTGCCCATGGCCTTCTGTTTTCCGGGATATGACGCCAAAGGCTCCGACCTGCCGCCGCCACCCGTCTGCGCTCAGGTCTGGCGCGACCGCGTGTTGTCGGAGTTGACCGACATCCGTCTCACCGTGCTGATCGGCGGGGCCGCGATGAACTGGCACTTGGGCAAGGGCGCGGGCGTGACCGAGCGGGTGCGGCATTGGCGCGACCACGGGCCTGACGTGTTTCCCTTGCCTCACCCCTCATGGCGCAATACCGCATGGCTCAAGCGCAACCCGTGGTTCGGCGAGGAGGTGCTCCCCGCCCTGAAGACCCGCGTGCGCGAGGTTATGGAGGACTAGCTCATGGAAACCGGTCTCGACGTGGCTTCGGCCGCCATGGATGCCGCCCCCGAGGATGACGCGGCACGGCTGCGCTACTACGGACGGCTCGCGGACGCCGAGCTCTACATGCTGCTGGCCGACGAGGCCGACGACGAAAGCGTGACCCCGGTGACCATCGAGGAGGCGGGCCAGAGCTACGCGGTGGCCTTCGACCGCGAGGAGCGCCTGTCCGAATACGCCGGCACCGCCGCGTTTCACGCCGCCGTGCCGGGCCGGGCGCTGGCACAGATCTTGGGCGCGCAGGGCATCGGTCTCGCACTCAACCCGCGCATCGCATCTTCGGCTCGGCTGCTGCCGCCCGAGGCGCTGACCTGGCTGGCCGAGACGCTCACTCATGCGCCACAGGAGGCCGCCGACCGGCCCGTGGCGGTGAACCCGCCCAAGGATTTTCCGGAAAACCTGCTTGCCGCGCTCGATGAAAAGCTTGCTTCGGCGCGCGGTCTGGCGCGCGAGGCCTGGCTTGTCCGGGTCGAATATGCCGACGGGCGCGAAGCCCCGCTCCTGGCCTTTCTCGATCCCGCCCCCGTGGCCGAGCGCGGTCTCGCGGTGGCCGTTGGCGAGGCGCTGACCTTTTCGGGGCTGGAGGAGGGCGCGCTCGACGTTACGTTTCTTGACAGCGCATCGGAGACCGCGCGCCGCATCGCCCGCGTGGGCCTGCGGCTCAAGCTGCCGCAGCCGCATGTGGCCCCCGGCCCCAAGGCCCCCGGCATGGACCCCGAAAAGCCGCCGCGCCTGCACTGACGGCCAGTTTACTCCTAGAATACTCAAATCGATCGGTCGCCACACGCGCCCGGTCTCAATACCCGCGCGCCCGATCCACGAGGTACAAGAGCGGCTCACCCGCTTCCGCGCGCCGGATGTTCTCGGCGATCACCCGCGCCGCAGTGCCGGGCCTCGTGGCAGAGGCGACGTGCGGCGTGACGGTGACGCGCGGATGGCGCCAGTAGGGATGGTCCAAAGGCAACGGCTCGGTCCGGAACACGTCGAGCGTCGCATGGCCGATCCAGCCCGCATCGAGCGCGGCGAGGAGGGCGTCGTCGTCGATCAACCGCCCGCGACCGGGGTTGATGAGCGCCGCGCCGCGGGCGGGCAGGGCGAGGCGATCGGCATCGAGCAGGTTCTCGGTTTCGGCTGTCAGCGGCAGCAGGGCCACCACGATCTGCGCATCGCTCAGCGCTCCGACAAGACCATCCTCACCCGACAGGCAAAGGATCCCGTCGATCTTCTTGGCCGTCCGGCTCCAGCCCGTGACCGGAAATCCCAGGCCCGCCAGCGTCTGCGCGCAGGCCCGCCCCAGCGCGCCAAGGCCCAGCAGGGTGACGGGCCGGTCGGCGGCAAGCGGCGGCGGTGCGGGGTGCCAGTCGCGGGCGGGGTTCACCACATGCGCGTCCATCCCGAGATGATGGCGCAGCACGTGGCCGGTCACGTATTCGACCATGCCGCGCTCCAGCCCGGCATCGACCATGCGCGTCAGCGGCTGGGTCAGGGTCGGGTTGCCGACGATCCGTTCGACCCCGGCCCAGAGGCTGAGTACGGCGCGGGTGCGCGTGTAGGGCGCGAAATCATGCAGGCGGTCGTTGGGCGCATAGACGATGTAGTCGACGGTCTCGGGCGCCGCCTCGCGCACCACGTCGGCCCCGATTCCGGCCTCGACCAGGGCCGCCGGCAACACGTCGCGATAGTCGCCCCAATCGTCCTCGGGCGCGGAGAACAGGATCTTCATCTCACCTCGGCTTGTGGACATGCGCGCTCTGCACGAGGCCGAAGGCCAGAAGCAGCACGAGCATCGCCGAGCCGCCGTAGCTCACCAGCGGCAACGGCACGCCTACGACGGGGGCGAGGCCCATCACCATCGACATGTTCACGGCAAAGAACAAAAAGAAGGTCATGGTGATGCCGATGGTGACGAGCGCGGCAAAGCGGTCGCGGTTGTTCACCGCCGAGACCACGCAGAAGAAGATGATCAGCGAGTAGAGCACCAGCAGCGTCGAGGCGCCGACGAAGCCCAGCTCCTCGGCCAGGGTCGTAAAAATGAAGTCGGTGTGCTTCTCGGGCAGGAAGTTCAGCCGCGACTGCGTCCCCTGCATGAAACCGCGCCCGGTCCAGCCCCCCGATCCCAGCGCGATCTTGGCCTGCGTGATGTGATAGCCCGCGCCTAGCGGGTCGTTGGACGGATCAAGAAAGGTGTCGATACGCCGGTACTGGTAGTCCTTGAGAAGCTGCCAAGGTGTTCCCCGTGAAACGAAGACGGCATAGACGGTCCCGACGCCGGCGGCGATCACGGTCATGAAATAGGCCCAGTGGACGCCTGCGGCGAACATCACCGTGGCGCCGCCGATCAACAGCAGCAGCGCCGTGCCGAGGTCGGGCTGCGCCAGCGTCAGCAAGGTCGGGATCGAGATGAAGACCACCGGCAGCAGCACCCAGAAGATATGCGAGGTGCGCCTGAGCGGCAGCCAGTCGTAATAGGCGGCCAGAAACATCACGAGGCTGACTTTCATCAGCTCGGAAGGTTGCAGGCGGATCGGCCCGAGATCGATCCAGCGCTGCGCGCCCATGCCGACCGTGCCGAACATGTCCACCGCGACCAGAAGCGCCAGAGAGCCAGCATAGGCCAGAAGCGCCATGTTGCGCCAGAACCAGATCGGCACCATGGCGACGACGATCATCGCCACCATGCCGACGCCGAACCGCTTCATCTGCGGCTCCATCCACGGCGTGGGCGAGCCGCCCGCCACCGAGTAGAGCATCAAGAAACCAAAGCCCGACACGGCGGCGAGCAGGAGCACCACCGGCCAGTTCAGGTAAAGGAGCTTACGAAAGCCGCTGGGGACGAACTTCGCATTCGCTTCGAGGTAGCTCATCTCAGGCCCTGTCCGAGGAGGTCATGCCGCGCGCGACGTGGTTCTCGATCCGCTTTTGCTGCTCGGCGATCTCGTCGCGCAGGTTCGACGGGTAGGCCTCGAGCGGCGGCGCCCCGTCGTAGAGTGCCTGCAGCGTCACGTCGCGCGCGATCGGGGCCGCGACCGAGGAGCCGCCGCCGCCGTGTTCGACCACCACCGACACCGCAAAGCGCGGGTTCTCGTAGGGGGCGAAGTTGACCCAGAGCGCGTGGTCGCGGCGCTCCCACGGCAGGTCGGCGTTCGAGGTGACGCCGCGCGCGCGCTCGTCGGCGGTGATGCGGCGCACCTGGCTGGTGCCGGATTTGCCCGCCATCTGCATGCCCTCGGCCACGATCCGCGCCCGAAAACCGGTGCCGCGCTGGGCGTTGGAGACATCGCTCATCGCCGCGCGCACCCGGCGCAGGTAGTTCTCGTTGAGGCCCATGGGCTCGCCCAGACCCGAGGGCTGCTCCACGCCACCGATGGAGCGCACCAGCCGCGGTGAGATTTCGCGCCCCGTGGCGAGCCGGGCGGTCATGACCGCAAGCTGCAGCGGCGTCGCCAGCACATAGCCCTGGCCGATCGAGGCGTTGACCGTGTCGCCGATGCGCCAGCTTTCGCCGTAGCGGTCGCGCTTCCACTTGGTGTCGGGGGCCACGCCCTCGCTCACCGCCGACATCGGCACGTCGAGCGGCACGCCGACGCCAAGCCGCCGGGCCATCTCTGCGATGCGGTCGATGCCGATCTTCTGGCTGACCTCGTAGTAATAGACGTCGCAGCTCTCCTGCAGCGAACGGTGCATGTTGACGTTGCCGTGGCCGCCGCGCTTCCAGCAGTGAAACCGCGAGCCGCCGACCTCGGTGTAGCCGGGGCAGTATTCGGTGTCCTCGGGACCCACGAGCCCCGATTCCAGCGCCGCCATCGCCACCACCATCTTGAAGGTGGAGCCGGGCGGATAGGCGCCCTGCACGGTCTTGGCCGAAAGGGGGCGATACTTGTTCTCGTTGAGCCCGCGCCAGTCCGGCCCGGAGATGCCGCGCACGAAGAGGTTCGGGTCGAAGGTGGGGGCCGAGGCCACGGCGCGCAGGTCGCCGTTCTCGAGATCGATCACCACCACCGAGGCGCTTTCGCCCTCGAGCCGGGCTTCGGTATAGCTTTGCAGCTTGCTGTCGAGCGCGAGCTGGATGTCGGCGCCGGACTTGCCCTCTTCGCGGTCGAGCTCGCGCATCACCCGGCCGGTGGCGTTGACCTCGATCCGCTTGGTGCCCGCCGAGCCGCGCAGTTCCTCCTCGAACTTGGCCTCGACGCCGGTCTTGCCGATCTGGAAGCGCGGGATCTGCATGAGCGGGTCGGGGTTGTCCATCTTCGACAGGTCATAGTCCGAGACGGGGCCCACGTAGCCCACCACATGCGCCGTGTCGGAGCCGCGCGGATAATGCCGCGACAGGCCCACCTCGGCGGTGATGCCCGGCAGGGCGGGGGTGTTGACCGTGACCTTGGCCACGTCGTCCCACGGCACCCGCTCGGCCACGGTGACGGGGACGAAACCGGGGCGTCGCTTCATCTCGGCCTTGGCGCTCTCGACCGCGCCTTCGGGCAGCGAGATCAGCCGCGCCAGGCGGTCGAGCGTGTCATCCACGTCGCCCGCATCCTCGCGGGTGATGATGATGCGGTAGTTCTGTTCGTTGACCGCGAGCGGCACGCCGTTGCGATCGAAGATCAGCCCGCGCGACGGCGGGATCAGCCGCATGTTGATGCGGTTTTCCTCGGCCAGCGTGCGGTAGATCTCGCCTTCCTCGACCTGCATGGAGCGCATCCGCCAGCCCAGCACGCCGATCATGGCCAGCTGTGAGACCCCGATGACGAGGCTGCGTCGCCCGATGCCGCGGGCGCTCTCGGCGGTTTCCTTGGGCGGGCGTTTCATGCGGAGATCCTCCGGCGGGTGTCGGTCGGGTTGCGCGCGACGCCGAACAGCCAGCGCGCGACGAAGGCGATGATCGGATAGGCCAGCGCCGTCGCCAAGGCTTGGCTCGCCACCAGCGAGGCCGGCGGGGTCGGGATCACGGCGATCAGCATCACCAGTTGCGCGCTCGCGAGGATGCCCACCACCGCAAGCCCCGCCGCAATCCATTCCGTGGCAAAACCGCCGGCGCGCAACCGTTGATGTCTGCGGCGCAGCATCTCGGTGGCGATCACGGTCAGCGCCGCGACCAGCCCCGGCGGGCGCTGGAACAGGAAATCGGCCAGAAGCACGATCCCCGCGACAAGCCAGACCGGCAGCAGCCGGGGCCGCCGCAGCGTCCATAGCAGCACCACCGCGAGGAGCAGGTCCGGCCCCGCCCAGCGCGGCGGCAGCGTATCGAGCGGCAGGAGCCGGGCAATGATCAGCACGAGAGCCAAGGCCGCGACGCCCAGACGGCCCAGCCAGAGCGTGGTCGGGCGCGGATTAGCCATCGGGTGTCTCCGCGCCTGGCTCGGGCGTCTCGTCCACCAGCGTAAGGCTCTCGGGGGCAGGAGCGGGCGGGCCGAACACCTCGCGCGGCTCGGGCACGATCAGGCGACCGTTCTCGTCGAGCGTCTCGGCCTGATGGCTGCGCAGCACCCGCAGGAATTCCAGCCGCTCGTAATCGGCGGCGAGCCGGATACGCAGCCGCCCGTCGGCCCCCATCGTCACCTGACCCACCAGCAAATCGGCCGGGAACATGCCACCGTCGCCCGAGGACACCACCCGGTCGCCGGGGCGCACGAGGTCGGGGTTCTCGAGAAAGTCGATGGGCGGATAGACCGTGTTGTCGCCCGCAAGGATCGCGCGCTGTCCCGAGGGCTGAATCGTCACCGGGATCCGGCTCGAGGTGTCGGTGAGCAGCAAAATACGGCTGGTGGCGCGGCCGACGCCCGAAATCCGCCCCACGAGACCGATACCGTCCATCGCGGGCCAGCCGTCGAGCACGCCGTCGCGCGCGCCGACGTTGAGCAGCACCGACTGGCGGAAGGGCGAGCCGCTGTCGGCCATCACCACCCCGGTGATGTAGGTCAGGCGCGGGTCGAGCCGCACGTTGTTGAGATCGAGGAGTTTGGCGTTTTCCTGCTCGAGCTGCAGCGCCGCCTCGCGCCATGCGCGCATCTGCTGCAACTCCCGGCGCAGTTGCTGATTCTGCTCGTGCAGATGGGCGTAGCTCTGAAAATTGGAGGCCATGGTCACCAGACCGGTGACCGGCACCAGCGCCCAGTCGAAAGAGGGCAGCACCCGGTCGGTCACCTCGGCGCGCATCCGCTCCACGCGTGGGCTGTCGATGCGCCACAGCGCGAACAGCGCGATCAGCGCGAGCAGTAGCAGCCCGACCAGCAGCCTGCGGATCGGGCGGGCAAACTCCTCGCCGCTGTTTCGTGGTCGTGCCAAGGAGCGCGCACCCCCTCGTGAATTGGCATGTCGCCCCCGGACATGGGGCAGGGCGCCCCGAGGGCGCCGCGATCAGCTGTCGTAGTCTATCACATGACGCAGCTGCTTTTCGTACTCCAGCGCCTTGCCAGTGCCGAGCGCCACACAGTTGAGTGACTCGTCGGCGACCGAGATCGCCAGACCGGTCTGTTCGCGCAGTGCGAGATCAAGCTGGCCCAGAAGCGCGCCGCCACCGGTGAGCATCACGCCGCGGTCGACGATGTCGGCGGCGAGATCCGGCGGCGTCGCTTCGAGCGCCGTCATCACCGCCTCGCAGATCTGCTGCACCGGCTCGGCCAGCGCCTCGGCGATCTGCGCCTGAGAGATCTCGGTTTCCTTCGGCACGCCGTTGAGCAGGTCGCGGCCGCGGATCTGCATCGACTGGCCCCGCCCGTCGTCGGGCATGCGAGCGGTGCCGATCTGGGTCTTGATACGCTCGGCCGTGGCCTCGCCCACCAGTAGATTGTGCTGACGACGCAGGTAGCTGACGATTGCCTCGTCCATGCGGTCGCCACCGACGCGCACCGAACGGGCATAGACGATGTCGCCCAGCGACAGCACCGCCACCTCGGTGGTGCCGCCGCCGATGTCGACGACCATGTTGCCGGTGGGATCGGTGATCGGCATGCCCGATCCGATCGCGGCCGCGATGGGTTCCGCGATCAGGCCCGCGCGCCGTGCGCCGGCCGAGAGCACCGACTGGCGGATCGCGCGCTTTTCGACCGGGGTCGCACCATGCGGCACGCAGACGATGATCTTGGGCTTCGAGAAGGTCGTCCGCTTGTGCACCTTGCGGATGAAGTACTTGATCATCTCCTCGGCGACGTCGAAGTCGGCGATGACGCCTTCGCGCATCGGCCGGATCGCTTGGATCGAGCCGGGGGTCCGGCCCAGCATCAGCTTGGCGTCCTCTCCGACGGCAAGAACCTTCTTCACCCCGTCCTTGACATGATACGCCACCACCGACGGCTCGGAGAGCACGATGCCACGTCCCTTGACGTAGACCAGCGTGTTCGCCGTTCCGAGGTCGATCGCCATGTCAGACGAAAACAAGCTGCCCAATCCGAACATGGCGTGATCTATCCCGTTCCCAGTGCTGTGATGATCCACGACTCCAAAAGCCTGCGGACCTCGCGCCTTATAGGCATAGCGGCCCGTCGCGGAAAGGGCCGTCCCACCTTCGCGTCAGCGCATTTTCGCCGCACTGCCGCAATCGACGCTTGTGGGGGCGGCACAGCGCGCGCCATGCCACCCCTGGTTGTCACTCGCTCGCGTCCATGTAGCCCACGCCCTTCATGTCGGCGCCGGGCCCTGTCTGCTCGCGCCGCACCAGCAGCCGGTTCACGGCGTTGATATAGGCCTTGGCACTGGCCACGACGGTGTCGGTATCGGCGGACTGGCCGGTCGCGATCCGCCCGTCCTCCTCGAGCCGGACCGAAACGGTCGCCTGCGCATCCGTCCCTTCGGTTACGGCGGCCACCTGGTAGAGTTGCAGCCGCGCTTCGTGCGGGAACAGCGCCTTGATCGCGTTGAAGGTGGCATCAACCGGTCCGTCGCCCGTGGCATCGACCGATTTCTCCTCGTCGTCGATGGTCAGGGTCATTGCCGCGTGCTGCGGCCCTTCGGTACCGCAGACCACCTTCAGCGATTTCAGCCGCACCCGGTCCGAGACCGCCTCGTTCTGGCGCACCAGCGCGATCAGGTCGTCGTCGTAGACCTCCTTTTTGCGGTCGGCCAGATCCTTGAACCGCACGAAGGTGTCGTTGAGCTGGTTGTCGGCCATCTCGAAGCCCAGCTCCTTGAGCTTGGAGCGCAGCGCCGCGCGGCCCGAATGCTTGCCCAGCGGCAGCGAGGTGCCCGCGAGGCCCACGTCCTCGGGGCGCATGATCTCGAAGGTCTCGGCGTTCTTGAGCATCCCGTCCTGATGGATGCCGCTCTCATGCGCGAAGGCGTTCTTGCCGACAATCGCCTTGTTGAACTGCACCGGAAAGCCCGAGACGGTGGCGACGCGGCGCGAGATGTTCATGATCTTGCGGGTGTCGATGCCGGTGTCCCACGGCAGGATGTCGTGGCGCACCTTCAGCGCCATCACCACCTCTTCGAGCGCGGTGTTGCCCGCGCGCTCGCCCAGACCGTTGATCGTGCACTCGATCTGCCGCGCGCCGCCCTCGACCGCAGCGAGCGAGTTGGCCGTCGCCATGCCCAGATCGTTGTGGCAGTGAGTCGCAAAGATGATCTCATCCGCGCCCGGCACCTCGGCGATCAGCCGGCGGATCAGGTCGGCGCTCTCCATCGGGGCGGTGTAGCCCACCGTGTCGGGGATGTTGATCGTTGTCGCCCCGGCCTTGATCGCGATCTCGACCGTGCGGGCGAGGTAGTCCCACTCGGTGCGCGTGGCGTCCATCGGCGACCATTGCACGTTGTCGCACAGATTGCGCGCGTGGGTCACGGTGTCGTGGATGCGCTGGGCCATTTCGTCCTTGGTCAGGTTCGGGATGGCGCGGTGCAGCGGCGAGGTGCCGATGAAGGTGTGGATGCGCGGCGAGCGCGCGTGCTTCACCGCCTCCCAGCAGCGGTCGATGTCCTTGTAGTTGGCGCGCGCGAGGCCGCAGATCGTGGCGTTGCGCGATTGCCGCGCGATTTCGCTCACCGCCTTGAAGTCGCCTTCGGAGGCGATCGGGAAACCGGCTTCGATGATGTCGACGCCCATTTCGTCGAGCAGATCGGCGATCTCCAGCTTTTCGGCATGGGTCATGGTGGCGCCGGGCGATTGCTCGCCGTCGCGCAGCGTCGTATCGAAAATCAGGACGCGGTTTTCGGGGCGGGTGTCGGGGGTGGTGGTCATCTCTCAAGTCCTCTCGGGTCCGGGTGCTTTGTCCGGCGCGTTCATCCCCTCTGAGCGGTCGCGCCGATGGGCACGCTCAGAGGCGAGTAAGCAAGAGAAGGGTCCGAAGCGCGGGCAGGGCCGCGGGGGACGAGAGGGTGACGTTCCAGCTCATGGGCGGGACTATATCGCCCGGATTGCCAATGAAAACCCCTAAGCGGTCAGAAGCCCCAACTCGGCGTCCGAGGCGATGCGGTCGTACTTGTCGCGAGGCGGCATGGGGCGGTCGCGCCAATGCGGCTCAAAGGCAAAGCTCGACCGCCTGCGCCCCTCGGGCAGCGCGCCGTTGCCCGCGCCTACGGCATAGTCGTAGTAGAGCTTCACGATCTGGTCGGGCGTGACCTGCTGGGCCGCCTCGTGATCGAGACAGGCCTCGCGCCAGCGGGCCACGCGGGCGAACTCGGGCGTGTCGGGCAGCGCAAACCCCTCGTAGTGCTCCAGAAACCAGAACCGCATCATCAGCGGCGTATAGACGATCTCGGGCAGGCCGAACTGGCCGAAGAGCCATGTGCCGTCCGGGTTGTGCCGCTCCAGCATCTCGCCGAGCCAGCGGTAATGCCCGAGCAGCGCCTCGCGTTTCTCGTCGGTTTTCGCGGGGTCGGTGTTCATCACATAGAGATAGCCCGCCATGCCGAACGGACCCTCGCGGGTGATGAACAAACGCTCGACCCCGCGCTCGAACGGATCAGCGCGGGCGATGCGGGGCATGTCCCAGCGCTCCTCGACATAGCGCAGGATTACGAGGCTCTCCTTGAGGATGCCGCCGTCTTCTGTCTCCAGCACCGGCAGCGCCGTGGTGCCGCCGGTCTTTTCCAGGAGCCAGTCGGGGCGCGGCTGGGTGATGTCGATGACCCGGAACTCGACCGCCTCGGACAACCCCTTGAGCGCCAGCAGGACCTCGACCCGCTGCGAAAACGGGCAGACGGGGATGTGATAGATGACGGGGCGGGCCATGGGCGTTCCTCCTGTGCGTGGCGCGATGATGCCACGCGGTGCGCGTGCCGTCACGGATTGACCGGACCGGCGTTCCGCCTAGGTCGCGGCGCATGACACAGAACATCAAACGCGCGCTCGTCACCGGCGGCGCCAAGGGAATCGGGCGCGGCCTCGTGGAGCGTCTGGCGCAGGACGGCTGGCAGGTCGCGGCGATGGACCGCGACGCGGAGGCGCTGCAGGGTCTGCCTCAGGGGGCGCGCGCCATCACCGGCGACGTCTCTGACGAGGCCTCGGTGCGGGCCGCCGTGGCGGCGACGGGCTGGGACGGGCTGGACCTGCTGGTGAACAACGCGGGGCTTTCGGGGCCCGAGGCCGGGCCGGTCGAGGATCTGGCGCTCGACGCGTGGCAAGCCTGGATCGACACCAACCTCACTGGCGCGCTCTTGATGACCAAGCATTGCGTGCCGCTTTTGCGCGCGCGGCGCGGCGCCATCGTCAACATCACCTCGAGCCGGGCGCACCAGTCCGAGCCGAACACCGAAGCCTATGCCGCGGCCAAGGGCGGCCTGACGGCGCTGACCCACGCGCTCGCGGTGTCGCTGGGGCCGGATGTCCGGGTGAATGCCTTGGCCCCCGGTTGGATCGTCACCACCGGCTGGGACGATCTGCGCGAAATCGACCACGCGCAGCACCCGGCAGGCCGGGCGGGCCGCCCCGAGGACGTGGCCGAGGCGGTGCTCTGGCTGGCGGGGGCGGGCTTCATGACCGGTCAGGAGGTAGTGCTCGACGGCGGCATGACACGGAAAATGATCTATGCCGAGTGAACGCGCCCTCGTGATCGGGGCCACGGGCGGCATCGGTGCTGCGCTGGCCGAGGCGCTGGAGGCGCGCGGCGCCGCGGTGACGCGCCTGTCGCGCCAAATGGATGGGCTGGAGGTAACCGACGCCGCATCGGTGGAGCGGGTCATGAGCGGCGTCGAAGGTCCCTTCGACACGATCCTCGTGGCGATCGGCATTCTCGCGCCCGAAGGGCAGGGCCCGGAGAAATCCCTCTCGGCCATCGACGCCACCGCCATGGCCCGGCTCTTCGCGGTGAACGCCATCGGCCCGGGGCTGATCCTGCGGCATCTGGCGCGCCTTCTCGCGCCGGCTGGCCGGGCAGGGGTGCTGTCGGCGCGGGTGGGCTCGATCGGCGACAACGCGATCGGCGGCTGGCACGGCTACCGCGCGTCCAAGGCGGCGCTGAACCAGATCGTGCACGGCGCGGCGATCGAACTCGAGCGTCACGACCGCGAGGCGATCCTCGTGGCGCTGCACCCCGGCACGGTCGAGACCGCCTTCACCACAGCCTATGCCGGGCGGCACCGGATGGTGCCCGCACAGGAGGCCGCGCAGAACCTGCTGCGGGTGATGGAGGGGCTGGACCCCGCGCAATCTGGCGGGTTCTACGATTGGCGCGGCGAAGAGGTGCCCTGGTAAGGCGTCAGTCGTCCGCCCCGGAGTCTTCCTCCGGCGTCTCGACCCCTTCCAGCGTCACCTCCGCCGCCTCGGGATCGGCCTCGATGACCGTCGGCGCCGTCGCTGCGTCGGTCTCTTCGGTCTCAGTATCGTCCGCCTCGGTGCCTGATACGTCATCCGATGCGTCATCCGGCGCGGGCGCCTCGGGGGCCGTGTCCAGCATCGGGGCGTCGGGCGCACCGCCCACGACAGGGGCCTCCGATGCGGCGTCTTCCGCATCTGCCGGGGCCGCTCCGGGGGGCGTGACCGGCGTGTTGCCCACATAGGCCCCATCGCGCCAGCCGCCGTCCTCGACCTCGCCCGTGGCATAGCGCATCACGCCGTTGCCCTGCCTGCGGCCGTTGCGGAACTCGCCTTCGTAGGTGTCGCCGTTGGCATAGGTCGCGAGGCCCTGTCCCTCGATCTCGCCATCCGACCAGTCGCCCTCGTAGACGAAGCCGTCGGGCATGGTGATCTTGCCCTTGCCATGCCGCTGCCCGTCGACGAATCCGCCCTCGTAGACGGTGCCGTCGGCATAGGTGGCCGTGCCCAGACCCTCGCGCTGCCCTTCGGCCCAATCGCCTTCATAGCTGTAGCCGTCGGCATAGGTCATCTTGCCGCGACCGTGGTTCTGCGCGTTGAGGAAGGCGCCCTCGTAGACGAGACCGTTGGCATAGGTGGCGACGCCGTCGCCCTCGATCACGCCCTCCTTCCAGTCGCCCTCATAGGTCGAGCCGTCGGGGTAGGTGATCTTGCCAGTGCCATGCGCGAGATCGTTCTCGAAAGCGCCCTTGTAGACAGAACCGTCGGGATAGGTGACTTCGCCCTGACCCTCGATCCGGCCCTCGATCCATGCGCCGACATAGCGGTAGCCGTCGGTGCCGGTGAAGCTGCCCTGACCATGGCGGCGGTCGGCCTGAAAGGCGCCCTCGTAGACATCGCCATTGGCATATTCGACCCGGCCCGTGCCCTCGCGCTTGCCGGCCACGAACTGGCCCACGTAAACGTCGCCATTGGGCTGCTCGAGCCGGCCTTCGCCCTCGATCTGCCCATCGACCCAGCCACCGGTATAGCTCAGCCCGTCGGGCATGGTGAGCGTGCCTTCGCCGTCTCGCTCGCCTGCCTTGAGCGTGCCCTCGTAGCTCGACCCGTCGGGATAGGTGATCTTGCCCTCACCTTCCTTGACGCCGTTGATGAACTGACCCTCGTAGACATAGCCGTCCGGGCTCGTCAGCTTGCCGGTGCCATGGTGCATGGCGTTGCGGAACTCACCCTCGTAGCGGGTGCCGTTGGCATAGTCGGCGGTGCCGCGGCCGGTGATCTTGCCGTCCTCCCACTCGCCTTCATAGCTGCCGCCGTCGGCAAAGGTGATCCGACCCACGCCCTCGGGCTTGCCGCGCGCGAACTGGCCCTCGTAGACCGAGCCGTTGGGAAAGGTGGCCTGACCCTCGCCGCGGATCTCGCCTTCGAACCATTCGCCCTTGTACTCATAGCCGTTGGGCAGCCGGTAGCTGCCCTGACCATGCTGGCGGCCATTGAGAAAGGTGCCCTCGTAGACGCCACCGTCTTCGTACTGCTTGGTGGTGACGTCCTGCGCAAAGGCGTGTGGCGCTTGCGCGAGTCCCATTGCTGCCGCGAGAGTGAACGCGCGCATGGCTCTTGCCGACATGACCGATTGCCCCCGATCGCCGGGCCCGGTTTGACCGGCCCCTGTTTCCGCTTTGGCATCAGAGTAGCGGTGGCTCGGGGTCAAGACAACAGCCCGGGAATGTCCCTGCGTGTCGGGGCTTGTGGGCCACAGGTCGGGGGCGGGGCAGGTGACGACGCAGGCGTCGCATCTCGTGCGGTGACGTCTTGCGCGGGAATGGGCGGCGATTACTGTCGCCCGAGCCCATCAGACCCGCGGAGGTCCCATGTCCGACAACAAGACCCAAGTCACGGCCCGAAGCGTCGAGGAGTTCCTGAGCGCGGTGACGCCCGACCGGCGGCGCGAGGACGCGCGCAGCCTCGACGCGCTGTTTCGCGAGGTGTCGGGCTTCGTGCCGCAGATCTGGGGACCGTCGATCGTCGGCTATGGCTCGTATGATTACGTTTACGAAAGCGGCCGCTCGGGGCGTTTTCTCGCCACCGGGTTTTCGCCTCGAAAGGCGCATCTGGTGCTCTACATCATGCCCGGCTACGACGACGCCAACCCGATCCTCGCCCGGCTGGGCAAGCATCGTCTGGGCAAGTCCTGCCTGTATATCAACAAGCTCGCCGATGTGGATCGCGGCGTTCTGGCAGAGCTGATCCGGCATGGCCTCGACCGGCTGGAGGGGTTCTGGCCGGTGCATCCGATCTGAGGCCTGCCCGCCTGCAAGGAGCGCCATGACCGAAAACGACACCCCGCGCCCGGGCCGCTGGATCGCCATGGCGGCGCTGCTCGTGGCAGGCTTCATGAACCTGATCGACGTCACCATCGTCAACGTCGCCATCCCTTCGCTTCAGGCGGCGTTCGACGCCACCGATAGCCAGATCGAATGGGTGGTCGCGGCCTATATCCTGAGCTTCGCGCTGTTCTTGTTGCCCGCGGGCCGTTTGGGCGACGTGGTGGGGCGCAGGCGCATGTTCGTGATTGGGGTCACGGTATTCACCATCGCCTCGGCGCTCTGCGGCCTCGCGCCCGGCATCGGCAGCCTCGTGGCGGCCCGTGTTCTGCAAGGCATCGGCGGGGCGATGATGACGCCGCAGACGCTGGCGCTGGTGCCCGCATTGTTTCCGCCCCGCGAACGCGGCGCGGCCTTCGCGTTGTTCGGCCTCTCGGCGGGTCTGGCGAGCGTCACCGGTCCGGTGCTGGGCGGCTTTCTCATCGGCGCCGACATCGCCGGGCTCGATTGGCGGCCGATCTTTCTGGTCAACATCCCCGTCGGCGTGATCGCGGTGGCAGGTGCCATGCGCTACGTGCCGAAGATCCCCGGCGACAAGGCGCTGCGCCTCGATCTGGTCGGCATGGCTCTGGCGGGGATCGGGCTGATGCTCTTGCTGTTCCCGCTGATCGAGGGGCGGCAACTCGGCTGGCCCGCGTGGATCTTCGCGATGATGGCCTCGGCGCTGCCCATGAGCGTGGCCTTCGTGGCATGGCAGCGCAATCAGGCGCGTCGCGGTGCGCCGCAGCTGATCCCGGCAAGCCTTCTGGCCAATGCCGACTATGTCACTGGTTCGGTGCTCGCCACGCTGCTCTTCGCGGGCATTCCGGGCTTTTTTCTCGTCTTCGCGATCTTCCTGCAGGTGGGCTACGGGCTGACGCCGCTGGAATCCGGCGTCACCACCATGCCGTTCTCGCTCGGCGTGCTGGGCGCGTCGATCCTGTCGGGTCGCTTGGGCACCCGCTGGCCGCGCCAGAGGATCACGGTAGGGGCGGTGCTGCTCGTCGTCGGGGTGACGGTGCTGCGGCTGGTGCTGCCGGGCGAGGGGGAGGCGCTGTCGCGCATCGCCTTCATCGGGCCATTGGCGCTGGCGGGGCTCGGCCTTGGCACCGCCGTGTCACCGCTGTTCCAGACGGTGCTGGCCAATGTCGCCGACCGCGACACCGGCGCGGGCTCGGGCGCGCTGCAAAGCTTTCAGCAGGTGGGCGGCGCACTGGGCGTGGCGGTGATGGGACAGCTGTTCTTCGGGATGCTTCGGGCGGGCGGCGGCTATCCCGGCGCGCTGACGGCCGCGCTGTGGTTCAACGCGGCCGCCTTCGTCGCCGTGGCGCTGCTCGTCTGGCGTCTGCCCGAGCCGCGCCTCGTGCCGGGGCAGGGGTCGGGCGGCAAGCCCGATCCCGCCCCGGCGGAGTGATCAAAGCGTCAGCTGGTAGCTGTGTGGCACCCAGGCAAAGCCGTCGTCCACCGCCATGACATAGCCCGCGCCGGGGAAAGGCATGTGGTAGCCGATCACCGGCATCTTGCGCTCGGCCGCCATCGACAGCACCCGGCGGCGCGTCTCGACCGCCATTTCCTTGTCCGAATCAAAGCTCACATGCCAATCGGGCTCGCCCACCGACCAGACATAGTGGTTGGCGGTGTCAGCCATCAGCAAAAGCTCGCCCTCGCTCCCGGTCACGGTGAAGACGAGATGACCCGGCGTGTGACCAAAGGCATCCATCGCGGTGAGCGGGCCGACCTGATCGCCGTCCTCTAGGAACTGCAGTTCGGCCTCGAGCGGGCGCACCTTGGCCTCGAAACCCTCGTTGCCCTGCGCCGCCCAATGGTCGAATTCGACCCGGCCCGCGTGGTGCGAGGCGTTGGCAAAGGTTCGCTCCCCGGCTTCGGTCATCAGCCCGCCGATATGATCGCCATGCATGTGGGTCAGCACCACGTGGGTGATGTCCTCGGGCGATTTTCCGGCCGCTTCCAGTGCCGCGGTGATGCCCGCCGCGTCGTTGCCGGTGTCGACGAGGATCAGGTTCTCGCCCGCCTCGACCAGCACCGGGTTGAAGAAGAACCGCGCCTCGTCGGAGGGGATGAAGTTCTCTTCGCTGACCTGCGCGAAGGTCTCGTCGTCGACGTTGAGGCCGAAGATCTTGTGCGGCTCGGGCACCACGCGGCTGCCGGCGAGCAGGGTGGTCACCTTGACGTCGCCCAGCGTGAAGGCGCGGTGGGTCGGAAACTCGACCCCGTCGCCTTGGGCCGCCTGAGCGGTGGCAGTGCCGGGCAGGCTCGCGCCTGCGGCGAGCGGCAGCGCCGCACCGGCCAAAAGCGCCGCGCGGCGGCTGATTGAATGGGACATGTCGTGTCTCCTCTGGGCTGTGTCGCCCCAGAGAATAGCTCGCGCCGGGCTCACGCCTAGCGTATTCGCGCACAACCGCCGTGCGTCATAGCCACCATTGGTCGATCGCGGCGATGTCGTCGTCGGACCAGCCGAAGTGATGGGCGAACTCGTGCACCGTCACATGCGCCACCATCTCGGCCACAGTCACGTCGCCCCGCTCGGCCCATTCGTCGAGGATGGGTCGCCGGAACAGCCAGACCACGTCCGGCCCGTGCGGCACGTCCCAGTTCGATTTCTCGGTCATCGGCGTGCCGTCATAAAGCCCGGTCAGCTCGAATGGCTCCATCTGCATCTGTTCGAGGATGTCGTCGGGGGCGAAATCGACGACCCGCAGCGCCACCTCGGCGGCGGCGCGGCGGAACGGCTCGGGCAGGGTGGCCACGACATGGCGCGCGATCGCCTCCATCTCGTCGAGAGAGGGCGCGAGGGGGCTGCTGGCGAAGGGGTCTGATGTGCTGTCCATGGCCCCCGATATGGACAAAACGGCCCACCTGTGAAAGAGGCCTTGGCGAACAGGAGAGCCCCATGACAACGACCCGTTTCGCCCCGTCCCCCACCGGTTGGCTGCACATCGGCAACCTGCGCGCCGCGCTGTTCAACCATGCCATCGCGCGGCAACAGGGCGGGACGTTCATCCTGCGTATCGACGACACCGATCTCGAACGCTCCAAACCCGAGTACGTCGACGGCATTCTCGAGGCGCTCGACTGGCTCGGGCTCACCTTCGACCGCGTCGAGCATCAGTCCGAGCGCATGGAGCGCTACACGGCGGCGCGCGAGAAGCTGATCGCCGACGGGCGGCTCTACGAGTGCTTCGAGACCCCGACTGAGCTCGATCTCAAGCGCAAGAAACAGCTCAACATGGGCAAGCCGCCGGTCTACGACCGCGCCGCCCTTGATCTGTCGGATGCCGAGAAGGACCGCCTGCGCGCCGAGCGCGGCAGCCACTGGCGCTTCAAGCTCGACCGCGAGCGGATCGAGTGGGAGGACGGCATCCTCGGGCCGATCTCGATCGACGCGGCGAGCGTGTCGGACCCGGTGCTGATCAAGGAAAGCGGGCAGGTGCTCTACACCTTCGCCTCCTCGGTCGACGATGCCGAAATGGGCATCACCGACGTGGTGCGCGGCTCGGACCACGTGACCAACACCGCGACGCAGATCCAGATCATCCGCGCGTTGGGCTATGAGCCGCCGCGCTTCGCGCATCACAGCCTGCTCACCGGCCCGCAGGGCGAGGCGCTGTCCAAGCGTCTGGGCACGCTGTCCTTGCGCGACCTCAAGGCCGCGGGCATCGAGCCGATGGCGATCCTGAGCCTGATGGCGCGCCTTGGCTCCTCGCAGCCGGTTGAACTGCGCCAGACCCCGCAGGAGGTGATCGACGGCTTCGACATCGCCACCTTCGGTGCCTCGCCGACCAAGTTCGACCCCGACGACCTCGCGCCGCTGACCGCGCGCTGGCTGTCGCTGCAGCCCCTGTCGGAAGTCGCCGGTGACGTGGCCGCCGCAGGCGTGCCCGACGCTCTGGCCGAACCCTTCTGGGCCGTGGTGCGCGAGAACCTGAAGACCCGCGCCACGATTGCCGAATGGTGGGCCGTGTTCCGCGACGGCCGCGCGGGCCGCGCCGAGCCGGAGGATACCGAGTTCGTGTCACAGGCGCTGGGGATGCTGGGCGATGCGCCCTACGGCCCCGAGACCTGGAAGAGCTGGACCGATGCGGTCAAGGCCGAGACGGGCCGCAAGGGCAAGGGCCTGTTCCTGCCGCTGCGCCGCGCCGTCACCGGCATGGACCACGGTCCCGAGATGGCCGACGTCATGGCGCTGATGCAGGTCAAGCCGCAGGTCTGACGTCTTTGCAACGCAGGGTCCGGGCCCTTGGGCACTGGACCCCGCGACGCGCCGCCATATCTCCCGCCTCTGATTGGCGGGAGACGGAACATGCGCGATTGCATCATCGTGGGCGGCGGCCCGGCGGGGCTGACCGCCGGGATCTACATGGCCCGGTTCTTGCGCGATACGGTGCTGTTCGACGCGGGCCGCCCCCGCGCGCACCGCATCCCGCGCACTCGCAACCTGCCGGGATACCCCGAGGGCATCGAGGGGCCGGAGCTTCTCGACAACATGCGCCGCCAGCTTGCCCAATACGACATCGAGATCCGGCGTGATCACGTCACCACCGCCACGCGGATCGACGGCGGTTTTCGCGTGGAGGCGGAGGGCGGCGCGGTCGAGGCGCGCAACCTGATCCTCGCCACCGGCGTCACCAATCGCCCGCCGCGCATTTCCGAGGCCCTCCATGACGAGGGCGTGGCGCGCGGGCTCATCCGCTATTGCCCGATCTGCGACGCCTTCGAGGTGCGCGGCCAGAAGGTCGCGATCCTCGGCTCCGGCCCGCACGCGGTCGCGGAAGGCCGCTTCGTGCGCCACTATGCCAAGGACGTCACCGTGGTGCGCCCCGAGCACGCGCCGCTCGACGACGACGGTGAAAAGGCGCTGTCCGAGGCGGGGTTGAAAATCCTGCCCTCGCACCGCCGCGACATCCGGCTCGACGGCGATCACATCGTGGTCGAGATGCAGGACGGGCAGGTGGCGCGCTTCGATACGCTCTACGTGGCGCTGGGCACCGATCCGCATTCCGACCTCGCGTGCGATCTCGGGGCCACGCTGACGGAGGCGGGCTGCATCCCGGTCGACGCGCAGTGCGAGACCGACATCGAAGGGCTCTTCGCCATCGGTGACGTGGTCGCGGGGCTCGACCAGATCGCTTACGGCATGGGGCACGCCGCCGTGGCGACCACGGCGATCCACAACCGCCTGCTCGAAGGCTAGTCCTGCGCGCGCAGCACCTGCGCGGGCCGGACCTTGAGCGGCCGCCAGGCGAAGGCGAGACCCGCCAGCAGGCTGGCCAGCGCGCCGCCTAGCACGATGGCGATGGCCGAGGACCAGATCACCGAGAACTCGGTTTCCATCACGAAATAGGACACCGCCCATCCGCCGAGGATGCCCGCGCCCAGCGCCACCAGACCGGCGGCTGCCCCAAGGAGCGCGGCACGCAGCGCAAAGCTCGCGAGGATGCGGGCGCGCGAAGCCCCGAGCGTCTTGAGGATCGCGGCCTCGTAGGTGCGTGACCGCTCGCCCGCCGCCGCGGCCCCGATCAGTACCAGAAACCCGGTGAGCAGGGTGGCGGCGGCGCCGTAGCGCGTGGCCGCTGCGATGCCGCCGATCACCCGCGTCACCTGATCGATGGCGTCGCGCACCCGGATCGCGGTGATGTTGGGATAGGCATCGGCCAGATCGCGCAGGATCTCGGCTTCGGCCTCTTCCTTGGCATAGACCGTGGAGATCCAGCTGTGCGGTGCGCCCGCCAGAGCCGAGGGGTTCATCGACATCACGAAGGCGATGGCGGCCGAGCCGAAATCGACGCGGCGCAGGTTGGCGATGGTCGCGGTCACGTCGCGGCCCAGCACGTTGACGGTGATCTCGTCGCCGATCCCGAGCCCGATTTCCAGCGCCTCTTCTTCGGCAAAGCTCACCAGCGGCGGGCCGGAATAGTCTTCGGCCCACCAGTCGCCCGCGACGATCTCCTCGCCCTCGGGCGGGGTGGCCGAATAGGTCAGGCCCCGGTCGCCGTGCAGCACCCAGTGGTCGGCCACCTCGCGCGCGGGGCGTCCGTTGATCTCGCTCACGATGCCGCGCAGCATCGGCGCGCTGTCGGTGCGGCTGACCTGCGGATCGCCGTCGAGCCTTTCGCGAAAGCCCTCGATCTGGTCGGGCTGGATATCGAGAAAGAAATAGGCGGGCGCGACCTCGGGCAGGTCGTCGGCGATGGCACGGCGCAGGTTGCCGTCGATCTGACCCACGGCGGCCAGCACCGATAGGCCGAGGCCCAGCGACAGCACCACCGAGCCGGTCTCCCCACCGCGCTTGCCAATGGCCCCCAGCGCCAGCCGCAGGCCGGGACGCCCGCGCAGCCCGCGCCCGAAGCGGCGGGCCAGCGCCTGCACGCCCAAGGCCGCCAATGACAACAGCACCAGCGCGCCCGCGATGCCGCCCGCCGTCGAGAGCGTCAGCCGCCAAGTGCCCGAAAACAGCACAGCCGCCGCCAGAAGCACGGCCAGAAGCCCGAGGATCGCGCCCAGGTAGCGCCGCCGGGGCAGGGCGGCTCCCGCGCCCATCGCATCGCGAAACAGGGTGGCTGCGCGCACGTTCTCGGTGCGGGCCAGCGGCCAGAGCGTAAAGATCACGGCAACCAGCGCGCCGTAGAGCGCCGCCTCGATCAGCGGGCGGGGATAGATCGCGAACTCGGCCGGGATCGGCAGCCGCGCGGTGATGAGCGGGGCCAGCGCCAAGGGCGCCAGCACGCCGAGCGCGAGGCCGATGGCGAGGCCCAGCAGCGTCAGCGCGCCGATCTGCAGGAAGTAGGTCAGGAAGATCGTCGAGCGCGTCGCCCCGAGTGTGCGCAGCGTGGCGATGGTTTCGGTCTTGCCCGCGAGATAGGCGCGCACCGCCGCCGAAATGCCGACGCCGCCCACCGCGAGGCCCGACAGGCCGATCAGCACCAGAAACGAGCCCAAGCGGTCGACGAAACGTTCGGTGCCGCCAGCGCCGCGCCGCGCGTCGCGCCAGCGCAGCCCGCTGCCCTCGAACCGCGCCTCGGCCTCGTCTTCGAGCGATTGCAGATTGGCGCTGTCGGGCAGATCGAGCCGGTAATGCGTGGAAAACAGGGTCCCTTCGGCCAGAAGACCCGAGGCTTCGAGATCGCGCGCCAGCACGAGGCTGCGCGGCCCGAGGCCAAAGCCGCCCGCCGCGCTGTCGGGATAGCGCGCGAGCACCGCCATCAGCACGAAGTCCTGCGTGCCGAGCCGCACCAGGTCGCCGGGGACAAGCGCCAGCCGGTCGGTCAGGGCGCGCTCCATGACGATGCCGGGCAGGCCGCCTTCGCCCGCGAAGGCCTGCTCCAGACCCATTTCGGGCTCGAGCCGCACCTGACCCACGAGGGGGTAGGCTTCGTCCACGGCGCGCACCTGCGTCAGGCCGCGCTCGGTTTCGCCGCCGCGCTCGATGACCGCCATGGAGCGGAAATCGACCACCTCAGAGACGGTGGAGGCCATGGACCGCATCCACGCGCGCTCCTCGTCGCTGGCATAGCGGTAGGTCAGCTCGATCTCGGCGTCGCCGCCGAGCATCGCGGCGCTTTCGCGCTCCAGCCCCGACTGGATCGCCGAGCGCACCATGCCGACGGCGGCGATGGCGGCGACGCCCAGCGCGAGGCAGGCCAGAAAGATCCGAAAGCCGCGCAGGCCGCCGCGCAACTCGCGCCGCGCGAGGCGGGCGGCGAGGCTCGCGCTCATGCCGAGATCCGCCCGTCGGTCAGCCGCACCACCCGGTCGCAGCGCTCGGCCAGCTCGGGCGCGTGGGTCACCATCACCAAGGTCGCCCCGTGCCGGTCGCGCAGGTCGAACAGCAGGTCCATGATCTGCGCGCCGTTGGCGGCGTCGAGGTTGCCGGTCGGCTCGTCGGCCAGAAGAATCTTGGGATGCGGCGCGGTGGCTCGGGCCAGAGCCACGCGCTGCTGCTCGCCGCCCGACAGCTGACCGGGGTAGTGCCCGGCGCGGTGACCGAGGCCCACGGCGACCAATTGCGCCTCGGCGCGCTCATGCGCGTCGCGCGCGCCAGCCAGTTCCAGCGGGATCGCGACGTTTTCCAGCGCGGTCATCGTCGGGATCAGGTGGAAGGATTGGAACACCACCCCCATATTGTCACGGCGGAACCGGGCCAGCGCGTCCTCGTCCAGCGCGGTGAGGTCAAAGCCCAATGCGGCGACGGTGCCGCCGGTGGCGCGCTCAAGACCGCCCATGAGCATGAGGAGAGACGACTTGCCAGAGCCACTCGGACCCACCAGCCCCAGCGTTTCGCCCGGCGTCACGTCGAGGGTGATGCCGTGCAGGATCTCCACCGGCCCCGCGTTGCCCGAAAGCGTCAGCTCGGCGTCGGTCAGGGAGAGAACGGGATCGGTCATGGGGGGAGCCTTTTTTCGCGCACGCTCCGAGCGATATGGCCTCCGGGTGGGGATGCGCAAGCACCTCCTCCCGCTGCTGATCGCCGCAGCCTCCCTCGCGGCACCCATGGCCGCGCAGGCCGAAGAGGTCGTCATCGCGGCGCTGGGCGACAGTCTGACGGCGGGTTACGGCCTGCCGCAGGGCGAGGGGCTGGTGCCGCAGTTGCAAGATTGGCTCGACGCCGAGGGCGCGGAGGTACGCCTCATCAACGCGGGCGTGTCTGGCGACACCTCGGCGGGCGGGCTGGCGCGCACCGACTGGACCCTGACGCCCGAGGTCGACGCGATGATCGTGGCGCTGGGCGGCAACGACTTCCTGCGCGGGCTCGCCCCCGAGGCGATGCGCGACAACATCGACGGCATCCTGACCAAGGCCGAGGCGGCCGGGGTCGAGACGCTGCTGGTCGGGCTCAGGGCCGGGCCGAACTATGGCGCGGAGTATGCGGCGGCCTTCGACGGGGCCTATGCCGAGTTGGCCGAGACCTATGACGTGCCGCTCTATCCCGATTTCTTCGCGGCCCTGCAGGACGGGCAGGGGGTCGATGCGGCGCGCCGCGCCTATCTGCAGGCCGACGGCATCCACCCCAACGCGGCGGGCGTGGCGCTGATCGTCGAAGCCTTGGGGCCGCAGGTGCAGGATCTGGCCGAACGGGCTCTGGCGTACCAAGGGGAGAACGACGGATCGCAGGCTGCTGCGCGTTAGGCCTCGGAGAACTTTGGACTTCCTGAGGGCAGCATGTCGCCCTTTGGCGTTCGGGGCGGAGGGTCTCGGTCGAAACGGGCAGGATCGCCGCGCCCCATTGGGCGGCCCGGCCTCCATTGTTCACGCGGTTCACGCCAGGACACCGGTTTCGAGATGAAAACGGGCGCGACCCACAAAGGCCGCGCCCGTTTCCGTAGTTCTGCGACGGGGCGCGGTGCGCCCCCGCGTTTTACATCGGCTTGAGGTTCACGGCCGACTCACGGCCATCGCGGCCGGCTTCGATGTCGAAGCTGACCTTCTGGTTGTCGGCGAGGCCGGTCAGGCCCGAGCGCTCAACGGCGGAAATGTGGACGAAGACGTCCTTGCTGCCGCCATCGGGCGCGATGAAGCCGAAGCCTTTGGTGGTGTTGAACCATTTCACGGTGCCGGTAGCCATCGTGCTGTCTTCCTTAACAAGTCTCCGCGCGCGGAATTGCGGCGGTTGCGGCTCTGTCAGTGCTGATCGAGGGACTGAGGCCGTAAAGGAGACAGTGGTCGATAGAGGTAACGTCGCCTTGTCCAGTTAACCCGAATCAGCCAGAAAATCAATTCGCATTCGGGCGCGTCCGGCGGCGGTTCGGCGGCTCCTTGCTCGAACCCGGTGTCGTGTCCGGCAGCCCCGGGGGGAGCGCGATGAAGAGCGAGATCTGCGTCTGGCACAGCGATGGCACGATTTCCGTGCGACTGACCTGCGAGGGCCGTGTCGAGGCGCCGAACTGGTGCGCCGACGGTGCGCTTCTGGTCAACGCCGATGGGCGGCTGTGGCGGCTCGCGCCGGGGGCCGATCGGCTTGCTCCTGTCGACACCGGGTTCGCGACGCGGCTCAACAACGATCATGTGCCGTCGCCCGATGGCCGGCACATCGCGGTTTCCGACAAGGTCGAGACGGGGGCCTCGTGCATCTATCTGGTGCCGATCGCGGGCGGGACGCCGCGCCGCATCACGCGCCATGTGCCATCATGGATGCATGGCTGGAGCCCGGACGGGTGCGAGATCGTGCATGCGGGCGCGCGGGACGGCGGGCCGGTGGGGATCTATCTCACCGAGGTCGCGACCGGCGAGGAGCGTTGCGTGACCGCCGATTTCGATCATGCCGACGGGTCGGATTTTTCAGCCGATGGCGCATGGGTCTGGTTCAACGGCGAGAGGGACGGCGCGGTCGACATCTGGCGCATCCGGCCCGACGGCGCGGAGGCGGAGCCGATGACAAGCGGGGAGGGCGTCGATTGGTTTCCACATCCTTCGCCCGATGGCCGCCATGTCGTGCACCTGCGCTATCCGCCGGGCACCAAGGGCCATCCCGCCGATCTCGACGTGGCGCTGTGGCTGATGCCGCAGGCGGGGGGCGAAGGGCATGAGATCGCACGGTTTCGCGGCGGGCAGGGGAGCCTGAACGTGCCATGCTGGGCCCCGGACAGCGCGGGCTTTGCCTTCGTGCGGTATCCGGCATGAGCACGGGCTGGCCCCGGGCGCGGGCGGGGCAGGCCATCGGCCTCTTGGGCGGCTCGTTCGATCCGGCGCATGAGGGGCACATGGCGATCACGCTCGAGGCGATCCGCCGGTTCCGGCTTGACCGCGTGTGGTGGATGGTGAGCCCCGGCAACCCGCTCAAGGCGCGCCGCCCCGCCCCGATGGCGCAGCGCATCGCGCAGGCCGAAGCCGTGGCCCGCCACCCCAAGGTGCGGGTCACCGACATCGAGACGCGGCTTGGCACGCGCTATACCGCGCAGACCGTCGCCCGGCTGACCGCGCGCTATCCGGGCGTCGATTTCGTGTGGCTGATGGGGGCCGACAACCTCGTGCAGCTGCACCGCTGGCAGGATTGGCGGCGCATCGTCGAAACCGTGCCGATGGGGGTCTTCGCCCGGCCCGGCGACCGGCTTTCGGCGCGGCTGTCGCGGGCCGCGCGGGTCTACCGCAGTGCGCAATTGCCGATGCGCGCGGCCGAGGCGCTGGCCCGGGTCGACGCGCCGGCCTGGTGCTTTGTGAACCTGCCGATGTCGGCGGCCTCGTCCACGGCGATCCGCGCCGGGGGCGGCTGGCCCGATGGGCGGCGAAAACTTGCGAAGCCGTGAGCCGCAGGGCGTTGCCCCCACGCCCCTGCGCGCTCTATTTATCCGGTATGAATGCACGACTGACCCGACGCGGCCTGCTTCTCGGCGGCCTCTCCATCACCGCCTCCGCCGCCATGGCGCAGCCGTTGACCTCGTTGCGCCCGCAGGCCCGGCCCGACGGGGCCGTGGCCCTCGACGCGCGCCCCTCGGGACTGCGCCCGCAGGCGCGCGATTCCACCGCCCGCTTCGTCGAAGAGGCGCGCTTGGGTGGGCGCACCTCCTTCGTGGCCCTCGACGCGCGCTCGGGCGAGATCCTCGACCAGCACAACGCCTACACGCGCCTGCCGCCCGCCAGCGTGACCAAATCGATCACGGCACTCTATGCGCTCGACGCGCTGGGCGGCGATTTCCGCTTTGACACCACCCTCGTCGCCACCGGCCCGGTCGAGAACGGCATCGTGCAGGGCGATCTGGTGCTCGCGGGCACGGGGGATCCGACGCTCGACACCGATGCTCTGGCCGACATGGCGCTCGAGCTGAAGGCCGCGGGCGTGCGCGGCGTGGCGGGCGGGTTTGTCGTCTGGGGCGGGGCCGTGCCGCAGCAGGCGCAGATCGACCCGGTGCAGTTGGCGCATCTGGGCTACAACCCCTCGGTCGGTGGGCTCAACCTCAACTACAACCGCATCTATTTCTCCTGGGCGCGCAAGGGCACGGGATACGATCTGTCGCTCGACGCGCGCGGTACCAACAGCCGCCCCGAGGTCGCGATGGCTCGGATCGAGGCGGTGGATCGCGGCACGCCGGTCTATACCTATGCGCAGGAAAACGGCGCCGACGTCTGGACCGTGGGTCGGCGTTACTTGGGCGACAGCGGCTCGCGCTGGCTGCCGGTGCGGCGGCCCGCGCTCTATGCGGGGCAGGTCTTCGCATCCTTGGCCAAGGCGCAGGGGATCGATCTTGGCCAAGTGTCCGAGGCGGCCTCCGCGCCACAGGGCACGGCGCTGGTGACGCACAAGAGCGCCGATCTGACCAAGCTCATCCGCGACATGCTGCTCTATTCGACCAACCTCATCGCCGAGCAGATCGGCCTTGCCGCCAGCGTCAAGCGCGGCGGCGGCGTGACCGATCTGCCGGGATCGGCGCGGGAGATGTCGAATTGGGTCGAGGCGCGGTTCGGCGCGGCGCCCGATCTGGTCGACCATTCGGGTCTGGGCGGCGCGAGCCGGATCAGCGCGATCCAGATGGCCAAGATCCTCGCCACGGCGCAGGCACGCAACGATCTCAGGCCGTTGCTCAAGTCGATCCGCCTGTTCGGCCCGCGCGGCGAGGCGCTGCCGCAGCCGCCGGGCGTGGTGGTGGCCAAGACCGGCACGCTCAACTTCGTCAGCGCGCTGGCGGGATATGAGCGCACGATGGGCGGGCGCGACATCGCCTTTGCAATCTTCTCGGGCGATGTGGACCGCCGTATCGACGCGCAGGATGACGAGGAGGAGCGCCCCGAAGGGGCACGCGCCTACAACGGTCGTGCCAAATGGCTGCAACAGAGGCTGCTGCAGCGTTGGGGCATCGCCTATGGGACCGAAGACGCGACCAACTGACCGGTCACGCCTTCGGGCGCCTTTCTTCGGGATCAGGTCTCAGACCTTGGCGCCGCGTCCGCGCGGACCCATGAAGAACCACACGATCAGGCCGAGCACCGGCAGGATCAGGATGGCGAGCGTCCAGATCACCTTCTTGCCCGTCGAGGTCGAGGAGGTGATGACGTTGTAGATGGCGTAGAGGTCGAGCAGGAAGACGATCAGTCCCAGAATGCGCATGGCGCCGCCCTTTCATGGCTGTATGCCACGGCAACGCCCGATGCGCCCTTGGGGTCCGTCGAAGCGCCCCGTCAGATCGTCAGGTGTCGCGCCCGCGCACCACGCTCGATCGCCGCGGCGTGCAGCCGGTCGATCGCCAGCTCGTAGCGGATCTCCTCGAGCATCCGCGCCTCGCCGTCGGTGACGTTGCCGTCGGCGGCCGCCACGTCGCAGGCCAGCGCATAGGCGGTCTCGAACAGCCGCTCGGGCAGCGCCTCGCGGATCAGGCCGAACAGCGCGTCGAGCCCGTCCTCCTGCTCTAGCAGGTCGAACACGGTGTTCGAGATGCCCGACAGGTCGTCGCCATATTCGGAGAAGACCGGCAGGTGGTTCACCATGTTAGAAATCTTGACGAGTTCGGAGGTGCGGATGGTCTCGTCCGAGGCCGAGACGGCGATCATCAGCGCCACCAGCGCATCCTGCGCGGTCAGGGAAGGGGTGTCGCTCATGGGTCGGGCTCCTTGCATTCAGGGCCAATTTATTGACGCGGCCCCACCCCCGCAATAGGAGAGCCGGATCATTCCCCCAAGAGGTGACACGATGTCCGAATTGCGCGACGCGGCGATGCAGAGCAAGGCCTGGCCCTTCGAAGAGGCGCGCGCGCTGCTCAAACGTCTGGGTGGCAAGGACCCCGCCAAGGGCCACGTGCTGTTCGAGACCGGCTATGGCCCGTCGGGCCTGCCGCATATCGGCACCTTCGGAGAGGTGCTGCGCACCACGATGATCCGCCGCGCCTTCGAGGTGATCTCGGACATCCCGACCCGGCTCGTCTGCTTTTCGGACGATCTCGACGGCATGCGCAAGGTGCCCGAGAACGTGCCCGAGCAGGAGATGATGCACGAGAACCTGCAGCGCCCCCTCACTTCCGTGCCCGATCCCTTTGGCACGCATGACAGCTTTGGCGATCACAACAACGCCATGCTGCGCCGCTTCCTCGACACCTTCGGCTTCGATTACGAGTTCGTTTCGGCCACCGAGTTCTACCGGGCGGGCAAGTTCGACGACACGCTGAAGCTCGCGACCGAGCGCTACGACGACATCATGGCGATCATGCTCAAGAGCCTGCGCGACGAGCGGCGCGAGACCTATTCGTGCTTCCTGCCGATCCACCCTGAGACGGGCCGGGTGCTCTACGTGCCGATGAAGCATGTCGACGCCAAGGAGCACACCGTCACCTTCGACGACGAGAACGGGCGCGAATGGACGCTGCCCGTCACCGGCGGCAATGTGAAGCTGCAGTGGAAGCCCGATTTCGGCGCGCGTTGGGCAGCGCTCGGCGTCGATTTCGAGATGTACGGCAAGGACCACTCGACCAACACGCCGATCTATGACGGCATCTGCAAGGTGCTGGGCGGCCGCGCGCCGCACCACTTCACCTACGAGCTGTTCCTCGACGATCAGGGCCAGAAGATCTCCAAGTCCAAGGGCAACGGCCTGACCATCGACGAATGGCTGAGCTACGGATCGACCGACAGCTTGAGCTACTTCATGTATCTCAAGCCCAAGACCGCCAAGCGGATGCATTTCGACGTGATCCCCAAGATGGTCGATGAGTATCACCAGCAGCTGCGCGCCTATCCCGGTCAGGATATCAAGGCGCAACTCGCCAACCCAGTCTATCATATCCATCAAGGCGATGTGCCCGTTTCGGACATGGTGGTGCCGTTCCAGATGCTTCTGAACCTCGTTTCGGTCTCGGGGGCCGAGGACAAGGGCACGCTGTGGGGCTTCATCCGCCGCTATGCGCCCGAGGCCACGCCCGAGACGCACCCCGGTCTCGACGATGCGGCGGGCTTCGCGATCCGCTACTACGAGGACCGCGTGAAGCCGGGCAAGACCTACCGCGCGCCCACCGACGAAGAGCGTGCCGCCCTCGAGGATCTGCGCGCACGCCTCGCGGCGTGGCAGGGCGGGGCCGATGGCGACGCGCTGCAATCGGAGGTCTTTGCCGTCGGCAAGGCGCATGGTTTCGAGCCGCTGCGCGACTGGTTCAAGGCGCTCTACGAGGTGCTGCTCGGGGCCTCCGAGGGACCGCGCTTTGGCGGGTTCGTCGCCCTTTACGGCGTCGAGAACACGATTCAGCTCATCGACCGGGGGCTGTCGGGCGAGCTGGCCGACTGAGACTGCTCCGCGCGGCTCGCCACAACGTGATGGCGGGAAAGATGCGTCTTTCCCGCCGCTTCCGCCCCGACCCTCGCCCCGAACGCGTTCCGTGTGAAACCGATCGGGCCGTGATGCCGTAGCTTCTCGGGATGATGAGGAGGACGGAACATGCGTATCGCAATCACGGCCCTGCTGCTGTCGGCCACGTTGGCCGCTGCGGCCACGGCGCAGGAAAGGGAAGGCCCCGCCATAGCGGCGGTGATCGACGATCAGCTCGCCGACTTCACCGCGCGCGATCTCGACGGGGCCTTCGATCACGCCAGCCGGACCATCCGGGGGATGTTCGGCAACGCGGAGAACTTCGGCGCCATGGTCGAAGAAGGCTACCCGATGGTCTGGGACAATGCAGGCGCACGTTACCTCGACCTGCGCGAACAGGGCGAGGTCTGGTGGCAAAGGGTCATGCTGCGCGATGCGCGCGGGGTGCCGCATGTGCTGGAATACAAAATGATCGAGACGCCGCAGGGCTGGCGCATCGACGGTGTGTCGCTAATCGCAGGGCCCGACGTCGGCGTCTGACGCGTTGCGCAGCACGGCCCTCGCGCGCGCGCCCCGGTGGCGGGTCCTTCATGCCCGCCCGCTATTGATGTCGCCTGTCCGGTGCCATGGCCCGGACGAGGACCGGGCGGGCCGGGGCGGCGACGGGCGGGGGGCCATGTCGCCCCCGGTCCGCCCCACAGCGACAGGGGCCCGCGCCATGCCGATCACCGAAAACCTGATGCCGACACCGTTTTCCTCGGGCCTCGAGGTCTGGTCGAGCGGCGATGGCACGCCGGGCTCCGACACCTATGCCGGGTCTGGCTCCGGTGTCTTCGTACCGGCCGATCAGGATTTCGGCGGCGCGCTGGAAATCTTCAAGACAGCCTCGGTGCAAAGGCTGCGCTACATGGGCGAGACGCCGGTGCGCCCTGGTCTCTACATCCGCGTCACCGCGCGGGTGAAGGCGTTGTCGGGGCCATTGCCGGGGGTGCGCATCGCGGGCTGGGCCGGGCGCGAGACGGGCGCGCATCTGGGCGGTGTGGACGAAACCGGCCCGGTGACCGAGCTTGTCGCCTATGGCGAGGTGGTCGAGGTGTCGGCGATCATCGGGCCGGGGCTGCAGGACGGCGTCGACCTCGTGTGGCCCGGGGCGGGGTTTGGCCATGTCGGGATCGATTTCACGGGGGCCTCTGGCGGGGTGGTGCGTGTCGATGACATCGTGATCGAGGAGGTCACGCATCTCTTTGCCGCCGATCTCGCGGGCGTGGTCGACGTGCGCGACTACGGCGCGCGGGGCGACGGCAGCGGCAACGACGCCGCCGCCTTCGAGGCTGCCGACGCGGCGGCCTTGGGGCGCACGGTGCTGGTCCCCGAAGGCCGCTACCGCATTGCCAGCGACGTCACCTTTCGCAGCCATGTGCGCTTTGTCGGCACCGTGGTGCCCGTGGGAGCGACCAAGCTGATCCTGCAGCGCGACTTCCGCTTTGGCGCCTATCTCGATGCGCTGGGCAACGAGGAGCTGGCCTTCACCAAGGCGTTTCAGGCGCTGCTGAGCTTCTCCGATCACGAATCCCTCGATCTCGAAGGGCGGCGCATCGGCCTGTCGAAACCCTTCGACATGGCCGCCGCCGTGCCCGACCGCGAAACCTTCGCCACCCGCCGCGTGATCCGCAACGGTCAGTTCCAGCCCATCGCAGGCGCGGCCTGGACCCCGGCCACGGTGACCTCGCAGGCCAGCTACGCTGCCGCCACTCCCTACCGGCTCGACAACGTGGCGAAGGCGGGCTCCATTGCGCCGGGCAGTCTCGTGACCGGCAATGGGGTGGGGCGCGAGGTCTATGTCAAATCCGTCGATGTCGCCAACCGGCGGATCGTCCTGAGCCAGCCGCTCTATGATGCCGAAGGCGTGCAGCCCTTCACCTTCACCCGGTTTCGCTACCTGATCGATTTCTCGGGCTTCAAGGATCTGAGCCAGTTCGTCTTCGACGACATCGAGTTTCAGTGCAACGGCGTGGCCTCGGGCCTCATCCTACCGCCCGCCGGGCTGACCTTTCATCTGCGCGACTGCTTCGTGACCAAGCCACGAGACCGCGGGCTCACCTCGCATGGCGGCGGCTGTCAGGGGATGATGATCGACCGCTGCCAGTTCCTGTCGAACGAGCAGGGCCTGCCGGTCGAGCAGCGGCGCACGCTGTGCTTCAACGCCAATGCCAACGACGTGAAGATCCGCGATTGCCGGATCGTCTTGTTCGAGCATTTCTGCGTGCTGGCCGGCACCGGCAACCTTATTTCGAACAACCACTGGTTCCACGGCGATTCCGAATCCGACGGCGTGCGCAAAGGCGGCATCATCCTGACCCGTCCGAACCCGGCCTCGCTGATCGTCGGTAACTATATCGACAACAACTTCATCGAATGGAGCAACGAGCACGACGAAAGCCCGGCGCGGGGCACGCAGTTCAGCTTCGGCGGCCTCACCATCACCGGCAACATCTTCATCTGCACCGACGCGGCGCGCTGGTTCAACTGGTTGGTGATCAAACCGCGCGGGCCGGGGCACTACATCCACGGACTGCACGTGACCGGAAACGTGTTTCGCACCTTCAACGGCAACATCGACCGGGTCGAGCATGTCGACACCAGTTTTGCCGATCTCGACTATGGGCGTATGCGCGACATTACCTTCGAATCCAATGCCTTCCACGGCATCAACCAACCGGTGCGCAACCCCGCGAGCCTGAGCCATTCCGAGGCGTCGCCGACGCGGATCTGGGTGGTCGGCACCGCGCCGGACCTGCCGTTCCGGGGGCGTGCGCGGGTGGTGGAGGCGGCGCTGCCGGAGGCCCGGATAGAGAACGCATCGGGCGACGCGGTCTATGAAAGCCCTTGGGCCGACCCCGAATATGGCGGCGACAAGCGCAGCTTTCGCCTCATCTGGGGCACCCCGGTCAAGGGGCGGATGCGCTGTCGGGTGCGCATGGATCAGCCCGAATGACCGATACCTCGCGCGGAACTTCGAAGGGGGTTCGCGCGTCCATGCAGGTAGCCCCTCCCACCTCGGGCCCCCCTCCTGTGGAGACAATGATGAACGCGATCGCGACACCGGCCGAACTGGTTCGAACATCCGTGACCTTCTGGACCCTGATGGCGGAGACCCAAGCCGTGATGACCTACCGCATCATGGGCATGGCGGGCCTCTGGGCCGTCACCGGCACCGAGAACAAGCGGATGGTCAATGAAAAGGGCCCGGCCTTTGCCGAGGCGATGATGGCCGGTAGCCGGGCCATGATATCGGGCCAGCGCCCCGACCAGATCGCGATGGCGACGATGACACCGCTGCAACGCCGCACCGGCCGCAACAACCGCAGGCTGGCCCGGCGCGGGCCCAATTTTCTGGGCTCGAAAGGCTGATACCGACAAGCTGACCTGCTTGAGGCGGGCGGTGCTGTGCCGCCCGTCTCGGACATCGACCTCAGCCTCGGCCCGCAGTTCTTGATCCTGTGCGCGTTTCTGCGCGCACGACTCCACGAGCAATCCAACTCGATCGGCCTGCGGCCTCGCCATCATTGATGGCCTTTGGCGAGATTCACGGGCGACGCGCCGGGACACCACCTCCGGCGCGCTCAACGCGGTCTTGGCACGTGGGTCCGGCAGATCAAGCCTCAAGGATCGACGGCTCAGTCGGCATGCGGCTCGCAACCGGCCGCAATCGCGACAGGGCCGAGATATCGAAAGGGAAGGGATCTGGTGGAGTCGAGGGGGATCGAACCCCTGACCTCGTCATTGCGAACGACGCGCTCTCCCAACTGAGCTACGACCCCACTACGCGCGTATCTGGCCCGTCGGCAGGTCTGTGTCAAGCGGTGGGGCGGCAGTTTTCGAGATCCGCGCGCGACAGGGCAAAGGCCCGTCCGAAGCCACCGACGAGAAAGCCCGACCGCATCACCAGTCGCAGCAGTCGAAAATCCGCGAAGTCGTAGTAAAGGGCCGCGCCCGGATGCCACGCGAGCCAAGCCTCTCGGTGCGCCGCCTTGTCCGCCGCCTCGGCCCGAAGCTCGAGCGACAATCGCGCGGCGGCGAGCGGGTCGCCGGTGCCCGGCTCACCGATGAGCAGGGCACAGTCCGGATCGGCGTCGAGGGCGCGGGTGTGCCGCGACAGCTCCGACACCAGCAGCAGCAGATCCGCACCGACCGGCAGAACCGCCACCCGGCTCAGCCCCGGCGGCCCGTCGCCCCGCACGCCCAGCACGGCGTGGCGCGCTTGCGACAGGAGACGCGCCGCCTGTCTGCGAGCGCCGTCGTCGGTGGGGCGGATGGGATCGGTCATGGGACCAGCCTGTCGCGGGGAGGCGGCGCAGGCAAGCTCAGAAACGCCACCAGCCTTCGAGCGTCAGCCCGCCGCCGCGGTCGCCGGTCATCGCGCGGGTGAGGCCGATCCGCAGATCGAGCGCCTCGGTCGCGTGCCACACTACCGAGGCCCCGAGCTTGGCGTAGAGGTCGCCCGACAGTCCGTAGCCTGTCTGCCCCTGCAGCAGCCCGGTTAGCTGCGGGGTGAGCTTGCGGCCCCATGTGCCCTCGACCTTGGCCTGATGCGACAGCCGCGTCACGCCAAGCTGGCCTTGGGCGTCAAGCGCCAGCCAGCCGCTCTCGAGCCCGCGCCCCCAGTGCAACCCGAGCCGCGTCGTCGCCTCATGGGTGCCGTCGGGCAGCAGCGTCGTGCCGAGCCCGGTCGACGCTGCCCAGACGTCGCCGCCGTCACCGGGACGCCAAGGCAGGCGGATCCAGGCAAAGAGGCTTCCGGCGGTGCCAGCATCGGCAGTGTAGCCGTCGATGCCGAAGGTGAGCCGTGGGGTCAGGCCGTGTTCGACATAGATCATCGGGTCGTAATGCACCGGCCGCGTCGCGCCACCGAACAGCGCCACGTTGCCACCAAACGACACGAAGGTCGTGCCTTCCTCGCGCGGCCAGGCCCCCGCCGTGACAGGGGCCGCGCCCCAGCCAACCCAGAGCCAGACCCACAGGATCAGGATGCGCGGCATCGGCCTCCCCCCGAACAGCCCTGCCCAAGGCTGCGAGGCGAGAGGTTAAGGGGGAATTAACGTCGCCGCAGCCGCCACAGATAGGCACCATAGGCAGGGATCTCGCGCAGGGCGAGGCGCAGCTGCGGCACCAGCCTGCCGCCGCCATGCGGGGCGCTGCCGCGCGCCTCGAGCCCGTGTCGGCGCGCCACCAGCAAGGCGCGGGGCAGGTGGGGCGCATCGGTGACCACGACCACGTGGCGCACCCCGAGCCGCGCAAGGATCGGCAGGGCGAGGCGGATGTTCTCGAGCGTGTCGCGCGAGGTCGTCTCAGGGTGGATCGCATCCGCCGGCACGCCCGCCTCGATGAGCAAACGCTGCATCGCCTCGCCCTCGCTCGGCGAGTGCTGTCCCAGCCCGCCGCAGGGGACAAGATGCGACACCTCGCCTATATGCCACAGCGCCGCCCCTTGCAGCGTGCGCCGCCGCAGCGTCGGCGAGGGGCCGCTTTGCCAGACGGCGGCCCCGAGGATCAGCGCGGCGGTGGTCTCATCGGTCATGCGGGCGTTTTCCTGTCTGTGCCTGTGGTCAGTTAGCGCAAAGTGGCCACCGGGCACGCCGGGTCTTTCCCACGCCTGTCGCCGCGCTAGGCTTGGCGCAACAACAGGAGACGGATGATGGAAGAACTTCTGCAAGGCATCGGCATCGCGGCGCTGGTCATACTGGCTCTCGTAGGCCTCGCCGTGGGCTGGTTCGCGAGCCTGCTTTCGGGCGGGCGCAGGCGGGCGCTCTACATGGTGGTAGGTGCGCTGGCGGCGATGGCCACGCCCTTCGTGCTGGCGGCGCTGGGCGTGACCGTGCTGGCCGCGGGGGGCTTGTTGCTCGTCATCGTCGTGGCGCTGATCGGCGCGGCGCTGGTGCTGGCGCTGGTGCGCGCGATCGCCAAGTAGTCGCCAAGGCGGCGTGCGGCTACCGCTTCTTGCGGCGCTGCACGTTGCCGCCCCTTTGACCAGGCTTGCCAGCGGTGGAGCGCCCCGAGGATTTCACCGCCGCCTCTGAGGCCCGCTCGACCGCCTGCTGGCGCGCCATGGGATCGTCTGACACCATCAGGTCCACCGCCTCCAACCGCTTCACCTCGTCGCGCAAACGTGCCGCTTCTTCGAATTCGAGGTTCTCTGCCGCCTTGCGCATGTCGGTCTTGAGCCCATCGAGCACCGCCTGCAGGTTCGCGCCCGCCATCGGCTTGTCGACCTTGGCGGTGACCCGGTTCATGTCGACGTCGCCCTTGTAGAGACCGGCGAGGATGTCCTCGACGTTCTTCTTCACGGTCGCGGGCGTGATGTTGTGCTCGACGTTGTAGGCCATCTGCTTTTCGCGACGCCGGTCGGTTTCGGCCATGGCGCGCTCCATGGAGCCGGTGATCCGGTCGGCATACATGATGACGCGCCCTTCCTCGTTGCGTGCGGCGCGGCCGATGGTCTGCACCAGCGAGGTCTCGGAGCGCAGGAAGCCCTCCTTGTCGGCATCCAGGATCGCCACCAGCCCGCATTCGGGGATGTCGAGCCCCTCGCGCAGCAGGTTGATGCCGATCAGCACATCGAAGGCCCCGAGCCGCAGGTCGCGCAGGATCTCGATCCGCTCGATCGTGTCGATGTCGGAGTGCATGTAGCGCACCTTGATGCCCTGCTCGTGCAGGTATTCGGTCAGGTCCTCGGCCATGCGCTTGGTCAGCGTCGTACACAGCGTGCGATAGCCGCGCGCCGTCACGAGGCGGATCTCGTCGAGCAGGTCGTCGACTTGGGTCTTCACGGGGCGGATCTCGATCTGGGGATCGAGCAGGCCGGTGGGGCGGATCACCTGTTCGGTGAAGACGCCGCCCGCCTGATCCAGCTCCCAGGCCGAGGGCGTGGCCGACACGAAGATCGACTGCGGGCGCATCGCGTCCCACTCCTCGAACTTGAGGGGGCGGTTGTCCATGCACGACGGCAGGCGAAAGCCATGCTCGGCCAGCGTCATCTTGCGCCGGAAGTCGCCCTTGTACATGCCGCCGATCTGCGGAACCGAGACGTGGCTCTCATCGGCGAAGACGATGGCATTGTCGGGGATGAACTCGAACAATGTAGGCGGCGGCTCGCCCGGCGCGCGCCCGGTAAGATAGCGCGAGTAGTTCTCGATGCCGTTGCACACGCCGGTGGCCTCCAGCATCTCAAGGTCGAAATGCGTGCGCTGCTCCAGCCGCTGCGCCTCCAGTAGCTTGCCCTCGCCGACGAGCTGGTCGAGGCGGATGCGCAGCTCTTCCTTGATGCCCTTCACCGCCTGATTCATCGTCGGGCGCGGCGTGACGTAGTGGCTGTTGGCATAGATGCGGATGCGGTCGAAGTCGTCGGTCTTCGATCCGGTCAGCGGGTCGAACTCGGTGATGCTCTCGAGCTCGTCGCCAAAGAACGACAACCGCCAGGCGCGATCCTCGAGGTGGGCGGGCCAGACCTCGAGGCTGTCGCCGCGCACCCGGAACGAGCCGCGCGCGAAGGCGGCGTCGTTGCGCCGGTATTGCTGCGCCACCAGGTCGGCCATCACGGCGCGCTGCTCGTAATTCTTGCCCTTGTGCAGGTCGACCGTCATCGCGCCATAGGTTTCGACGGAGCCGATGCCGTAGATGCACGACACCGAGGCCACGATGATCACGTCGTCGCGCTCCAGAAGCGCCCGGGTGGCCGAGTGGCGCATCCGGTCGATCTGTTCGTTGATCTGGCTTTCCTTCTCGATGAAGGTGTCCGAGCGCGGCACGTAGGCCTCGGGCTGGTAGTAGTCGTAATACGAGACGAAATACTCGACCGCGTTGTCGGGAAAGAACCCCTTGAACTCGCCGTAAAGCTGTGCCGCGAGGGTCTTGTTCGGCGCGAGGATGATCGCCGGGCGCTGCGTCTCCTCGATCACCTTGGCCATGGTGAAGGTCTTGCCGGTGCCGGTGGCGCCCAAAAGCACCTGATCGCGTTCGCCCGAGGTGATGCCGCCCGCAAGTTCGACGATGGCGGTGGGCTGGTCGCCCGCCGCTTCAAAGTCGGTCTGCATGCGAAAGCGCTTGCCACCTTCGAGCTTTTCGCGCGCCTTCACCTCTGGCGCGGGGGCGTGCAGCATCGGCATCTGCTGGGGCGAGTTGTTGTGCATCGGCGGACTCCTCGGGACCGAACCAATCTGGCCTCTTTTCGTTCCTGTGCAAGAGGGGTGCGACGTCTTTGCCCGCTTGCATGAAGACGCCGTTTTGCCGATAACGCCGATCAGATCAGAAGGGACCAAAGATGCGCGCACGGATCTACCGACCCGCCCGGACCGCCACCCAGTCCGGCACCGCCAAGACCGAGGCCTGGGTGCTCGAACACGCACCCGCCTCCAAGCGCGAGATCGACCCGCTGATGGGCTGGACCAGCTCGACCGACACTCAGTCGCAGGTGCGGATGTATTTCGAGAGCCGCGAGGCGGCGGTGGCCTATGCCGAGAAGCACGGCCTCGACGCCGTGGTGCAGGAGCCCCAGGTACGCAAGCACAACATCCGCCCGGGCGGCTATGGCGAAAATTTCTCGACCACGCGGCGCGGGGCTTGGACCCACTGATTATGTAAATCCGACTCAAGTTGAGGCGGTTTGGCGGTCGAGATCCGGCGAAGCCGCCGACAGACATAACACCGAGTGCCCGGCTGGATCGGATGCCATAGACTTCTACCAAGGGCGGCCTGATGGCCGCCCGTTTCGTTTCAGGGATCAGCAATGACCATCACCCACCTCGTCACCCATTCGGGCGGCTTCCATGCCGACGAACTCCTCTCCTCGGTCATCCTGACCCGGCTGTGTCCCGATGCGGAGCTTATCCGTAGCCGCGACAAGGCTTGGATCACCCCCGGCGAGGGGCGGATCATCTACGACGTGGGCGGTCAGTTCGACGCTAAGGCGCGGATCTTCGATCACCACCAGAAGCCCAACCCGCTGCGCGAGGATGGCCAGCCCTACAGCTCCTTTGGCCTGATCTGGGCGCAGTACGGACGCGACTACCTGCGCGCGCTGGATATCCCTGAGCATGATGTCGAGAAGATCCACGCCTCTTTCGACCGCGGCTTCGTGCTGCCTGTCGACTTGCTCGACAACGGCGCGGTGGATGCCTCCTCGGCGGGGCCGCTGTTCTCGGGGCTGACGCTGCCGGCGCTGCTCGAAAGCCTGAAGCCCGCCTTCGATGATCGCGAAGAGGGCGCCGATGATCGCGCCTTTGCCGCCGCCGTTCCGGTCGCGCGCGCCTTCGTCGAAGCCCGCATCCGCCGCTCGGCCGCGAAATACCGGGCCGAGGCGATGGTCCTGTCAGCGATCGAAGCGGCAGGCGTGGGGCGCATTCTGGAGCTGCCTATGGGCATGCCGTTCCGCGCCGGTGTCGAAGCGGCGGGAGCCGATCACCTGCTGTTCGTCGTCCATCCGCGTGGCGCGGACTGGGCCCTGACGACGATCCGCACCGGCGACGACACCTTTGCCACCCGCGCCGACCTGCCTGCCGCCTGGGCGGGACTGACCGACGAGGCGCTGGAGGAAGCGTCAGGCGTGCCGGGGGCGAAGTTCTGCCACAACGGTCGGTTCATTGCGGTGGCCTCAAGCCGCGATGCGATCCTGCGTATGGCTGAACTTGCGGTGGCGGAGGTTTCGAAAGCCAATGCGGCGCCATAGCTGAGTGGACGTGCTTGCAGCCGAGGTTTGGACAAGGAAGGTCGGAATGCCGACCTTCGCGGCACCAAGCTTGAGAGACTGCAATGTGCGGTGAAAAATATCTTGCGGCAGGCGGCGCACCGGTCTGGGACGCGGCGCTGAGCCGGTTGCTATGCCACTCAGCTGTCTCCGTCACGAAAGGCGCTCGCGCGGGTTATTGGGCGCTGCAGAAATGGGTCGGGCAGGGTCGAAGCGACCGGCAGTGTCCGTTTCGTTTGGGAAGGATTTTCACGGCGCGGATGGGGGCACGGATGGCGGAAGCGGCTGTTTTCATTGCCGGGTAGAACTCGCGCCACCCGCGGGGGCCGTGCCGCTTCGCGGCAGGGCAACGTACTTGCCAGCCAGCTGAGAGTGTCTCGGGCCGCAGTCGTCAGGAGGTGGACCCCTTCGGGGCACGGTATGGCCGATCCGCATGGGCACACGATCCGTGGCGTGCCTATATCGAGAATAGCACTCTCCACCGTGAACGCCTTTTCCCCTGAATGCGAAGCAAGGCGGTCATTGAGGGCAGCGGCTGGATCCGCTGACATGAGTTGCAAGGCGACATTTCTTCACAGCATTCTAGCAAGCGTTTCGGGCTGCGCATCGGATGGAGGCTGTCGCGCATGAAACCATCGTAAGAGGGGGCGCGGCGAGGACGCTTCGCGAGACTTGGGCAGCGCTGGCTCAGGCGTCGGCGAGCACTTCGACCGTCACATGGCCAACACCGCTGCTCAGCAGGCCGATGTCGTCCGCGGCCCCCTTGGACAGGTCGATGATGCGGTTCTTGGCATAGGGACCTCGATCGTTGATCCGGACAACGACGGCCTCGTTCGTGGCCTCGTTCGTGACCCGCACCCGCGTGCCAAAAGGCAGGCTCGGATGGGCGGCGGTCAGGCTGTTCATGTCGTAGGTCTCACCATTGGCGGTCTGGCGCCCATGAAAGCCCGGTCCGTACCAGGAGGCGGCCCCTTCGAAGGTCTTGGTGACGCTGCCCGAGTGCGCCGTGGCGAATGGGGCGGCCGCCAACAGGCAGCCAGCGGTCAGCAGGGTACGAAGCGTGGCGTTCAACTTGGTCACAGGCGCGTCCTTCGGTGGTTGTCCTGAGGATGTTCCCCCTATCTGCGGGGCACGCCTCCGTGGGGCAATGGCAAAGGGGCAACGGTTCCAGCATCGGGGAGAACTCGGCGAAGCCTTGCCTTTTGGCGCGGCCGAAGCAGCGCGTATCCGCCGAAACAAGGGGTATGTAATGCGAATGGCCGCATCGAGGGACACGATCCCGAGTCCGGCTGGAGCTGCGCCTAAGGGCGACATCGCCGTCATGATAGCACCCGTGACGAATGGAAACGGGACGTCGCCTCGGTCTCGGGCACTGGGCGCGGACGGCGGTCACGGTGGTGCGACTGGGGTCGGGGATGGGCGAACACTGGCCATCGACCCGAGGCGGAAAGCTCCGCGCCGGGCCGAGGGGTTAGTCAGGACCGCTTAAGGCGATCGTTGATCGAAAACAGCACCAGCATGAGCTCGATCGAAATGCGCCAGCCGAGCAGCGACGCGAGACCGCCGACCAGCGTGAAGATCGCGGTGCCGAACCGAGCGCTGATAGGGGCCCAGCCGGCGAACAGCTGGGTGATCATCCCGATGACCGTGGCGAGGATGATGCCGATGGCGCCGATCGCGAAAACGATCCGCACCACCTTGGGGAAGATGAAGACGTCGAATTGAAAAAAGGATTTGATCATGGGTCTTGGCCTTTGAAAGTAAGCACGGACGGCCGGCACCGGTCCCCTGACGGGGAGCCTCGCCGCCCTGTTGGACATCGAAAGACCCGGCGGCGCAGACCGCCGCCGGGCCGGGCGGTCAGAGGATCTGTCGCGCCAGAGTGTTGAGTTGCAGCTGTTGTTCGAGCAGGCGATTGGCGGTGGCCTCGTCGACCCCGTCATTGGCGGCTGCCCGGTCGATCTCGGCCCGCAGTGCCGCGTCGCGGCTCACCAGATCACCCAGCCCCGAGCGACCGGCATCCGTGTCCGCGATCTGCTGCGACAACTCGGCCTGACGGGCCGTGATCTGCGACAAACGCTGCGCCGCGCTGCGCCGCTCGCCGTCGAGCCGTGCGGCCTGCGCCTCAAGCCGCGCGGCCTCGGCGCTGAGACGACGCGATTCCAGCCGCAATGCCGCCAGCTCGCCTTCGAGATCGGCGACACAGTTGGCGTAGCTGCCGCTGAGCGAGTTGCCCGCAAGATTGACCAGGGTGATGTCCCGGTTGGCGTTTGCGCAGGCATTGGCGCCGGGATCGGTACAGGCCGCCAGAAGAGCGAGCGCCGCGGTGCCGAGGCCAAGTGCGGTGGGATGACCGATCACGACCGGACCGCCGCAGGCGCGCTGCCGATCACGCCGATCATCGATTTCTCGGCGGCGCGAAGCCGGTTGAGCTGTGCCAGCTGAGCGTTGCGCTGCGCCGACAATCCGGCGGTCGGCAAGCCCGCAGCGCCGTGCTGCTTGACCGAGTTGTCGAGACCGGTAAGGCGCTCTTGGGATTTGCCGACCAGGGACTGGGTCGCCTTGACGTCGGCCTGCATGGTGGCGAGCTTGGCCTTGTAGTCAGCCGCGGACACCTCGCCCTTGCCATAGGCGGCGTTCAGTCGGGCGATCTCGCTCTTTTGGAAACCGACGACCTGTTCGGCGGCGGCGACCGCGGAAGCGAGGCGCTTGTTGTCCTGCTGCGCCAACTCGATGTCGCGCGTCAGCGTCTCCTGCGTGGCCTGAAATGCCTTGTTCTGGTTGCTCAGGTAACCGCCTGCGGCATAGCCCGCCGTCGCACCGGCGACCATGGCCGCCGCCGTCTGCTGGTTCGAACAGCCCTGAAGTTGGCACAGCAGCAGGCCGCCGATCGCACCACCGGCCGCACTCTGCACACGGACCTTGGCATAGTCGCGCTCTTGCGAGGCGAGCGCCTTCTGGGCGGCCGATTGGTCCGCCGAGGCCGCGGTCAGCGTTTTCACGTCGCTGAACACGTTGTTCATTTCGCCATCCGTGCCGGGGGCGCAGGCGGCAAGCGTGGCCAGAAGCCCGGCCGCGGTGATCATTTTGATGCGTGTCATGTGGTTTCCTTAGAAGTTCATTCCCGTTCGGCCGGACCCAAGGCCCGGCCATCCCCATCTGCCCGGCCCGCGGCCGGACGGATTTCATCGAGCCGCTCGCGCATCCGCGCCGCGGTCTGTTGCAACCGCACGGCCGTATCCAACAGTGCCATCGCGGGCGCGCGGCGCGCGGGTGTCTCGTCGCGCCCGCGCAGCCGTTCCATGAAATCGCGGCCAATCGCCTCCGCGCGTTCCGCCGCCTCGTGCACGAGGCGATGCTGCTCGGTCAGCTGTCTCAGGCGGGGCGCGAGGCGACCGCTGCCCGGCGTCATGGCGTCGCGGCGCAGCGCGGCGATCTCGGCGGCCTGCCGTGCCTCGAGACGCGCGGCGATGGCTTCGGCACGCTGGGCCCGCAGCGCCAGTACCACCGCCGCCTCGTGCGCGTCCCTGTCGGAGCGGTGATGGGCCGCGCCGACGGTGCCGGCATGCACCACCAGTTCGGTCGTGCAGTTCTCCTTCATCGCGATGCAGACCAAGCCAAAGGCCAGCACCGCGCCGGTCATCTCGGCCGGGGTGGCGGGCAGGCGCAGCTGTTCGACGGTCTGCCTCAGCGCCGTGCCATCCCGGTCGGACGGCGTGGTCGTGTCGGTGCAGGCCGTGAGGGCCGCGGCGAGGCCGACGCCGCGCAGGAGAGTGGCGAGACGCGTCATGTCGCGCTCCGGGCCAGATCCAGCAGCATGTCGTAGGTCATGTCCGGGGTCGCTGCGAAGGCGGGGATGTCATCGCGCAGCAGCGCCGCGGCTTCCGATTGTCCCGTATCGCCGCGCGCTTCGAGCCGCTCGAGATGCAGGACGAAGGCCTCGTCGCGTCGCGCGGGGTCCGCGTCGGCGAGGATCGTCAGAGCTTCGCGGTAGCTGCCCACGAGGTTGTGCAGAGACTCCTCGACCTCGATCAGCTTTTGCCGCAGGTCGTCCATGGTGAGGCGGATGTTCTCGCGGTTGCGCTCGATCAGTTCGGGATCGCCGGCCGCATCCTCGGCCGTGATCTCTTCGAGCGTCGTCTCGAGATGTTCGAGATAGTCCGTCACCCCCGTGCGCCGCCGATCCTGAAGCCGGATGGTCGCGTTGGCCACCGTCGCCATGACCAGCGTCGCATCGAGCCGCTCACGCGCCGCCTGATCCTCGGCGGTCTTGGCCTCGGTCAGGCTCAGCTGCAGATCCTCAAGCGCCGATCGGCGCTCGGGGTCGTCTTCGCCCTCAATCACCCCAGCCAATTCCGCGACCGGAAGCTGTTCGGCCTCGCCGGTTCCGGTCTCGGTCATCGCACGCGCCCATGCGGTTCCGATTTCGTCGACGCGGGCGTCTCCGGTCATCACCGGCGCCGAGATGACGAAGCGCACACCAAAGCTGTCTTGCCTCTGCGCCGCGCCGCTGCGCGGGTTGTAGGGCGGCCATTCGCTGCGCCGCGCCGACCGCATGTCTGCCTCGGTGGAATGATAGGAGCCGCCACGCGTCACCACCCCGCCACCCTGACCATGGGTGCGGGCCACGGCATTGAGCCGGAACGGCTCAAGCATCAGCTCCTCGGCATTGCCCAGCATGTCGAACAGCATCAAGGGGTTGGGCGCATGCGCGCCGGCGGGGGCAGGGCCGGTCTGCTCGAACTGCGCGAGTTGATCGGCCGTCTCGGACATCATCGGGCGCGGCGCGTTGTAGTCGAGCGGGTCGACCGCCTCGCCGCCGCGCGCCGCGAATTCCCATTCGACCTCGGTGGGCAACCGAAGGAAACCCGCCTGACCGTCGGCGCGCGGCATCGCATCCGGCGCGGCTGCCATCAACCATTCGGTATAGCGCCGCGCCAGATCGACCGCTTCGAACCACGACAGGTTCAGGCGGGGCAGGAGCCCGGTGATCTTGGGCGTGGTGCCGCAATCCGGATCGGTGAGCGCGGCATACTGCAGTTCGGTCAGTTCGTAGCGACCGATATAATAGTAGGTGCTGCCGCTGTCGTGGCTCGAGAAAGCCCCGCGGAGGAAGTCGCGCCGCAGCGAATCCATGTAGCCGAAGCTGGTGCCGGTCTGCCCGACCCGCACCACGCGGTCGGCCACCGGATCGTCGGCATCGGCGCTGACCATTACCTTCTGGAACCCCATCGCGCCACCGCAGGGCAGCGGCAGCACAAGGTCGGCCTCTGGCAGATCGAGGCGGGCACCGCCGAGGTCGTGGAACTGACGGTCCCATGTGACCGTGGGCGCGGCGCCTTCCGCGAGGGTGCCCCCCGCGCCGAGGGCGGTCGCCGTGGCGAAGGCGGCCGTGGCAAGGGCGCGGGTCCGGGCTTGGGTCATGGTGGTCATGCGGCCTCCCTGAGGATGATAGCGGGGTCGATGGAGAGAATGCGCCGGCCCGCCGCGACGCTGGCGACGCCTGCGACCAGCGCGCCGCAGCCGATCACCGCGGCGATGTCGGTCCAGTTCAGGTGAACGAAGCTGCCCGCCGGCCCCGAAGCGGTGCCGAGCACCTCGCCCGCGAGCGTGGCCGCCGGCACGAACAGTGCCAGCGACGAAGCCAGCCCGAGGGCGACCACCGCCGATGATTGCACCAGCGGCATTAAGGCCATCTGGCGCGGGGCGAAGCCCATCAGGGCAAGCGTGGCAAGGACCCGGCGACGGCGCAGCACATCGCTGACCTGGGTACCGGTGAGCGCCGCGGCGACGCCGATGAAGCCGACAAGCGCGATCAGCCCGAACGCGGCGTCGAGGTCATCGATGGTGGCGCTGGTCCTGGCAATCTCTGCCGCTGCGGAGATCATGTCGCGCCCGAGCAGTCGCGAGACCTGTTCGGCGACCGGTCCGACCTGCCGCATCTCGGCCACGTTCACGCGCAGCCCCTCGTGCGCGACCCTGCGTCCGGCCGGATCGCGGCCCTCGGTCACCCCGAGCACAGGCACGGCATAGCCATCCGCGAAAGCCTCGACGGCCTCGGCGAGCCCGTCCCCGGCGAGAACCGCATGCCCGGTCAGACGCGCCGCCGGCAGCACTATGGCGACCCGGCGGTCGACGTGCCCCTGCCGCGAACGCCCCTCGGCCTGCGTCACGAGGGCGATGTCATCCCCGACGCCCACTGTCATTCGAATGGCCAGCGCCTCGGTGATTGCCACCTCGTCCGGCCCGAGCGTGTCCAGCCCCCGCATCAGCGGATCGCCCGGCTGGGTGGGCAGCACCCGCGCGTTGTGGATCCCCCCCGCCGCGCCGCGCGCCAGAACCCAATTCGACTGGCTGCGCGGCTTGGGGACGACGAAGATCACCCCCGGCAGGGCCGCCACGGCGGCAAGGTCGGCCTCGGTGACGGCCGCATTGTCGGCGGTCTCGATCATGAGAAGCCGCGGATCGCTGGCGAGGCTATCGAGCAGATCGGCCACCGCGCCGTTCTTGGCGCCAAGAACGGTCAGCAGCGGCAACACGATCCCGACGATCATCGCCAGGCTCGCGACAAGCTGCAGCCGCTCGCGCCACAGCGCCGTCAGCGCCAGCGCCGAAATCAGCCCGGCCCTCATCTGACCCACTCCGCGGTCGCGCTACCGTGCGGCCCGCCCGCCGTGGCAATCCGGGTTTCGACCGACACCCCGGCGGCATGCGGGTCGAGCGCATGGGTCTGCAGGGCGATGCGGCGCAGCCCCATCGCTTTGGCCAGCACCAGATCATGGGTGGACATCAGCACCGCCGTTCCCTGAGACGCGGCCAGCTCGATGAACAACGCCAGCACGTCGCCCGCCATGTGCGGATCCAGCGAGGCCGTCGGCTCGTCGGCGATCACCACAGCGGGTCGATGCACGAGGGCGCGGGCGATCGCGACGCGCTGACGCTCGCCGATCGACAGCGCGTCGGGCCTGACGTGCTTCTTTGTTCGCAAGTCGAGCGCATCGAGGAGAAGGTTGCGGTAGTCGTCATCGCTCTGTCCCGCGAGCTTTTGGGCCAGCGCCACGTTGGCTTCGAGATCGAGAAACCCGAGCAGGCCGCCCGATTGCGGCACAAAGCCGAAATGCCTGCGCCGCAGCGCGGCGGGGTCGCCGCCGGGGGCCCAGGCGGCGGCGAGGTCGATCGTGCTTCCTTCGGTCGTCAGTCCGAAGCGCGCCCCCGGATCGGGTCGGCGCAGCAGTCCCAAGGTTTCCAGCAACAGCGTCTTGCCCGAGCCGCTTTCGCCGGTCAGCGCCACCAGTTCGCCAGCCGCCACCGACAGCCCGTCGGCGCGCACGCGGACACGGCGCTCAGGGCCGCCGAGGCTGACCGACAGCTGTTCTGCCCAGATCTCGACCGACATCAGGGCAGGAACTCGACGGGCAGGGCGGTGACCCATTCGCTGTCCGGCGCATCCGGGAACAGCGGTTGCCAGACCTCGGGGGAGGTGAGCCAGCGTCGGTAGCTGCGCAGCTTCGAGGTGAGGCCGTCCAGAACGACCTGACGCTCACCAGGGTTGCTGAGCCAGCGCTCTTGGCTCGTGCGCAGCAGCACGCTCTGGTAGGGCAGGTCCTCGAGGAACTCCATCGCGTCGCCCAGCTCTTCTGCGCCGGGATCGACGAGACGGTTCGGATCCTGAGACATCCGCAGGATGGCGGCACGGATCTCGCCATGGAAGCTTTCGAGATCATTGTCGCTTTCGATGCGGGCGCTGGCCTGCATGAACTGTTCGACCAGATCCGCCATGGTGGCCAATTCGTTGCGGGTCACCAGCAGGCGGAAGTTGACCGCCTGACGGGTGCCGTCGTCGACCGCGAGGCCGGAGATCCAGCCGTCGAACAGGTCTGGGGCGGCGGTGCCGCGCGCTTGGCCCAGATATTGCAGTTGGATTGCCGCGCCGAGCGCCGCGAGCTGCGGGTCGACCTCCTCCGAGGCCGGATCGTTGTCGAGCCCCTCGGCACGGGCAGCCTGATCGCGGATGAAGCCGATGATGCTCTGGGTCTGCGCGGCGAAGGCGGCCGGATCGCCGTTCTCGATCGGAAAATACAGCTCGGAACCGGCATAGCGACCAAGACTGCGGTATTGCGCGGAAGCGAAATCATGGTTGCCCCCGGCGCCGCCCCCGGTCTTGAGGTGTACCGGCAGAAGCGCGATCTGTTGTGCCTCGGCGGCGGCCTGCAGGTCTTCGGGCCGGTTTTCATAGCCTGCACCGTCCGTGCCCGGCAGCTTTGGCCCGGCGTCGGTGACCAGCACCACGAAGCGCCCGTCAAAGCCGCTCCAGTCTATCTCGTCGAGCGCGTAGGCCACGGCGGAGAGGCTGTCCTCGTTGAAGCCCACCGTGCTGGCGCGGGCTTCGCGCAGATCGGCCAGCGCCTCGACGACCGGCGATTGGTCGTCGCGCTTCTCGAGCGGCAGGATCTCACGGATGCGGTATTCCAGATCGGGCCGCCCCGCGATGTCGTCGCGGAAGGCGACGACGCCGAAATCGACCTGCTTGCCAAGCTCGGAGCCGTCGATCCGCTCCACCATGTCCTGCACCTGCCGGCGCATCACGTCGAAATAGGGCAGCATCGAGGTGGTGGTGTCGATCACGAAGACCACGCCCGCATCGAAGCCGTCCCCTGCGTCGTCAGCAGGGGCGGCCGGCTCGGGCGGGTTCAACGGCAGCGAAGCCACCTGCATCATGATGTTGGTCTGGAACGACAGGGGATGGAAATCCTGCACGAAATCCAGGATCGGCATGATGTAGAAGTTGTCGCGGATATCGATGTGCTCGGGCGGTTCGACCGAGATCACCCCAGCCTCCTCGGGCGGGGCTCCGGCATCGGCGGCGGCCAGCAGTCCGAGATGCTGATCGGCCACGCTCTCGCCGTTCATATGCGCGCGCAGCCCGTCGAGATCCGAAAAGATCACCTGGCGGCTGCGGTTGGCCGGGTTGGTGAAGGCGGCGACGATGTTCTGACGCCAGTCGACCACATGGCTCGCCGCGACCCAACCGCCTGGCGCGCCGGAGGCGACATGCCCGACATGCAGCCAGCCGTCGGTCCGCTCGAAGACGTAAAGCGGCTCGAACGGGTCGAGGCGGCGCAGCACCTCGCCATCCGGCGTCGTGGTCAGGATGGCACCCGGGCGTGTCAGCACCCTTTGGTACACGGTCTGCTTGCCCTCGACGAGCAGGGGGGCCGCGGTGGCTGTGACCGGCCCGAGCAGGAGAGCCAGCCCGAAGGCGGTGGCGCGCAGGACAGGGCGGCTCATTCGCAGAACTCCCGCTCCGCTTCGGCAGCACGCGGATCGGTGGCACCTGCGATGCTGGCGCAAAGCTCGGTGATTGCCGTGCGAACCTCTGCCGCACCGGCGGCTTCGGCGCGCGTGTAGTAGTCGAGCGCCAGCGACACGTCGTCGCTCAGCGTCAGCGCGAGTTGATCGTTCAGCAGCGGGTCGCGATGGGTCGGATCGTAGAGCCCGCCGAACATGGCAAGCGCTTCGCCCGAGCCCTGCGTCGCCGCGGTCTGCAGATGGCGCAGCGCCAATGTCGCATCGACCCCGCCGGTGCAGCCGCCCTGCGCGCTTTGCGCGAGCAGCGCCTCGATGGCCCCGCGCGGGTCGGCGGCGAGGCCGTCCGGCGTCAGCGCGGCGCAGGAGGTTGAGGCCGAGGTCGGGCTCGTGCCCGTGTCCGTGTCCGTGTCAGGGCGATCGGGCCATATGCTGGCGAGGAGGTCGTCGAATTGGGGCTTCCAATGCGGGGCCGAGACGAGCAGCCCGGCAACGATCAGCGATAGGGCCACCGCCGAACCGATCCCCCAGTAGAGCCAGCGGCGACCGGGTGACGCGGGCGTTTCGGCAGGGTCTCGGGCAGGCGCGACAAGGCTGCTCGGCTCGAATGCGGGCGCGGCCTGTGGCGGCGCTTCGGACTTGGCTGCGGGTTCGGGCTCGGGCTTGGGCGCGGCCGCCGCGGCACCGGCGATGCGGGCGCCATGCGTTGCGGCTGCCGCGCGCTCGATCGTTTCGGGCCAGACGACATCGGCGGTGGTGGCACCCACGGTGAGCCGCAGCCTCTGGTACTCCTCGAGCCAGTTCGCGATCTCGGGGCCGATCTCGACGAAGGGCCGTCCGTCGGGGTCGGCCTCGACCGCATAAGGGCCGAAGGCGTGGCCCTTGCCGTTCCAGACCGCCTGTGAGCCATCGGACTGCCCGAGGCCACGCTCCTTGTAGCGGTCGACCACGGTGACGGTGGCGGTCGGATCGGGCAGGGCACCCTTGGCAAGCCGCAGCTGGGCATGGCCCCGCTTTCGTGCGGGGATGATCTCGATCGCGGTCATGCCGCTTCCTCCCTTTGGTTTGTCCGGCCGAGATGCAGGGCCCGCAGGATCTCGCCGAGTGCGCCGTTGCGTTCCTGATCGACGTCGCCGCCGCCGACGTGTCGGGCGTTGGCCTGCAGGCAGGCATCGAGCGCGTAGCTCCAATCGAGCCAGAATTCGTCGAGTGTGGCGCGCGGCTCCTCTGGCAGGCCGGTCTCATCGTCGCGGCTCGGGGCCGTGGCAAAGAGCGGAACCTCGGGCCCGCCCGGTCGCGAGGGCCGCCGCGCGCGTTCGGCCTCCGGCAGCCGGGATTGGTCCAGCGTGCCGACGAAGCGGTTGATGTGCTCGGCCGCGATGATCGAGGCGGGACGGGCGAAATCCTCCATCACCTCGCCAAAGCCGGTCCCGCTCACGGCCTCGTGGATGCGGGCTTCGAGCCCGGTGCGCTGGGCTGCGTGGCGCAGTTCGGCGGCGAGCCGCGCCGCCAGTTCCGGCATCAGGTGAAACTCTGCCGCGACCCTGGGATCCGCTTTCAGCCGGTCCATCCGCTCTGTCCAGCAGCGCAAGGCCGTCTCGGCGAGGAACTCGGTCCGGCTCATCGTGCGGCCCGCCGCGCGGGCGGGCGCCTCGGCATCGGGACGAGACGCCGCCGAGGCGGCCGCATCGCTCCCGGCGCGGCGCGGGCGCATCGCGCGCAGCCCCTCGCTGGCGGTGGCCGAGGAGGCGTCGTTGATGATCACGCCCGCCGGGGGGCGCACCATCCGGTCATAGAGCGCGTCCTGCTCCACCATCAGCGTGGCGATGAAGCTCCCCAGGCTGCGCTCCTGCACCGTGGGCTCAAGGCTGTCGAGCAGGGCATCGCACAGCTCCATCTTCTCCTCGACGCGCTGCTGCAGGTCGTCTGAGACGTGAAGCGGATCCAATTCGGTGGCCAGCTGCTCGCGCAGGGCATCGAGCTGCGTCGCGATCTGGTCGAGCTTGCGATCGATGTTGCAGACCGGGCCCAGTTGGGCACGCAGGTGGCCGATGCCGCCATCGTTCTCGGTCAGAGCCGCATCCCACGCGGCGCCGGGGTCTTCGAAATGGGTCTGTACGAGGGGGGATTGGAGGTAGCCCGCCCGCAGTTCGGACAGGCGCGCCCGCTTATCCGTGCGCAGCGTCTCGACCGCCGGGTCGCTGGCATGGTCGTAGTTGAACAGTGCCTCGACGTGGAAGTTCGGGTTGCGCACCCAAAAGCAGTTCTGGAACGGCTGACCGGGGGTCCAGTTCTCGACCCAACCGCCGGGTTTGAACTTCTCGACCAGCGAATGGTAGAGGCGCTTTTCGAAGCGCTCCTTCTCTCCGGCGCCGGCGGCGTTGTCGAGCAGGTGCTTGTCGAAGAAGGTCAGGCAGAAGAACAGGATACTGGTGGCCTGCGCGCGTTTCTCGGGACTGGCCCCTTGGGTCAGCGCGATCCAGTTCTCGACCAGCTTGGGCAGGTCGATCGATTCCATGTTGGAATCCTTGATGCACAGCAGCATCGCGTTGATCTTCTGGTCCTCGACATAACGGTCGAAGAGATAGGCCACCTTGCCGCGCAGGATCAGCTGGCCCAGCCCGCCATCCTGTGCCTCGAAGGTGACCCGCAGAGGTTGCGAGAAGCGGTTGCGGGTGCCGGGAAAGTCGAGCAGGTCGGTCTGTTCGAACATCGGGTCCGGCAGGTCGCGCATCGGCAGGACCAGTTCGGCGGTCAGCGCGCAGATCAGGGGGCGCGGCAGGGTGGCACGGCCGCCGCCAGGCAGCGCCAGATCGAGCGTGTCGGCGTCGGGGCGGCCAATCGCGTGGAGCTGTGCGACATCGATGATCGAGCTGTCGCGTGGCACCAGAGCCGCCATCGGCGCAAAGACCTCCGAGACATGCCCCAGAGCATCGAGTCCGGCGGCCAGCTGGTCGAACAGTTCGGTAAAGCGCGGGTAGGCCCCCCAGAGCGGCGCCAGAAACGCACCGAGATCGGCGGTGGCCAAACGCGGCGCGATCCGTGCCGCGGACTCCCAGAAGCTCTCGAGCGCCGTCGAATAGGCAAAGCTGCGGAAGTTGCGCCCGACGTAGTCGGACATTTCCCAGATGTCGTCGGCCCCGAGGCCGCCCGAGCCCGCGCCGATCCGGCTCTCGAAACGTCCGACATGCGCTGCGATCTCCTCCGGCGACAAAGCCGCCTCGGAGTTGTCGCCATCCATGTAGAAGCTGTTGATCAGCATCTGTGCGAGGTCGGCCAAGGCGAGCAGCCGCAACGGCACCGGGAAGCCCTCCGGGGTTTTCGGGCGCTGCATCGTGAAGCGGGTGACCAGACCGGTCGACTCGCCCTCGCCCTCGGGGTTGATGTCGCGGATGTAGCTACGCTCCCCCTCTGGGCCGGCGTAGTTGGTGAACAACGGTCGCCCCTCGGGCCGGGCGAGCACCGAAACGAGGAACGACTTGCCGTTCTGCGAGGGGCCAAAGACGCTGACCGCCATGTTGGAGGCGGCCGCCGCCTCGAGCTTGCGGCCACGGCGCATGCCGTGACGCAGTTGCCGCTCGAGGCGGCCGCGCTGCGCCGGTCCGATCTGCTTGCCATCATCCGCGGCGATCCATTCGACCGCTTGTCCTGCGGCGGCGACGAAGTCCCGGCAGGCGGTTCCGACACTCTGTGCTGTGGGCTTGTTCATGCCAGGATCTCCCTCATTCGCCGACGATGCCGGAATCGAGCCAGTATTCGGTTTCGCCGCCCATGGTGTGCAGCTTCAGCGTCACCTCGCTGAGCCGCAGGCCGTTGTCTTCCGCATCGCTGACCTCGATCGGCACCAGCTTTTCGAGCCGCGATTCCATCTCGATCCTCTGGTCGAGGGTCGGACGCTCGGGCAGTTCGTCGATCTCGGGCCGGCTGATCTGCACGCGCAGCGGCGGCAGGTGCCGGGTCGCGGCCTCCGGGGCGAAGTCGAGCCGATAGAGCGGCGTCGTGGTCCATCGTTCGAGCGGCAGCTGTCGAAAGCCGATCTGCACCGGGCTGTAGAGGTCGACACCGGCCTCGCTGGTCGGTCGCTGGCCGCGCGCTGCATCGGCGGGAGCGAACAGCTCGTTGGCCTTGGAGATCCGGCCGCTGGCCTCCATCACGCCGATGTAGCTGGCGGTGGAACGCATCTTGTAGGCATCGGTGCGGACCTTGAACCGGCTGATCCGGTTGCCGGCCAGCGCCATCAACATGCCGCCGACGGCGACGGTGCTCTTGGGGTCGCTGATCCTCTGGCTTACCGGGTCGCGGTAGGGGTACCAGCGGTCGGTGCGGTAGCCATGCATGGACACCAGCCGGTCAGGCGGCACGACCATGGCGTTTTCGATCAGGGCCCGCAGCGCCGGCAGGCGCGACGGCCGCCCGGTCAACAGCACGATGTCGGTGCCGAGATGATCGATCACCTCGACCATGTTGCCGATCGCCTTGCCGAAGACGTCGCGCACGACACCGTCGATCTCCGCGCGCGTGGCTTGCAGCGTCATGGCGCCGAGCCGCCACTCGGTTGCGCCCTGCGCCTGCATCGCGGTTTCGAGGAACGCCAGCACATCGGCTGGCACGCCGTCCGGAGCCTCGGGCGTCGCGGTCGCGGCCTCCTTGTCCGGGTTGCCGGTCGCATCTGCCTCCGGCCCGTCGTCAACCGGTCGCGGCGGCGCGAGCCCCAGCAGCTCTGCGACGTCGATCTCGATCGTGTCGCTTGCGGCGGCGGTTTCGCTGGCCCCGATGAGCGCCGTGGCGAGCGGCCGCAGCAGCCGCAGCACGCATTGGCGGCGGTACTGGACGAAGCGGTGGTCGCGTCCGCCGAGGTCGCCCTTGAACAGTTCGTCGAGCTTGCCGCGCAGGTGGCGGCCACCGGCGGCTTCGGCGTCCTTTTCGATCGCAGGGAGCACGACCCGGGCGATTACCTTGCGCACCAGATCGTCGCCGGCGATGCGGAAGCCTTCGCGGAAGGTCTGCACCGGCTCGAGAACAGTGTCGGCCTCTCCAAAGTACGTCGTCACCGCGAGGTCGGTGGTGCCGCCGCCGACGTCGATGCAGGCCAGCCGCAGCGACGGCTGTGCCGGTCGGTCCGGCGCGGGCCGTCGCGGTCGGCCGCGCAGCGCTAGATAGCCGTCGATCGAGCCTGCGGATTTCTGGGTGATCTCGGAATAGAGATAGACCAGCTGGGTGCAGCTCGCCTCGTCCCATTCGACCACCAGCTCGGGCGGGGCCGAGATGTTCGACGCGATCCCGGTCATGCCCATGCGCCGACGCACCAGCGCCAGCGCCGCCTCGGCCCTCTCGCGCATGATGCGTTTTTCATGCACCGGCGTGGCGGTCGGCAGCGTCAGGATGATCCGCGCCAGCCGTCGCGGCAGGTCCGACTGTTCGCGCCGGTAGCGTCCGGCGGGGTCGTTGATCTGCACCAGCGCGTGCGAGATGATCTCGCTCAGCATGAAGGCATAGACGGAGGAACGCGAGAACTGTGGCCGGATCGCCGGCTGCGTCGCCGCGGGATCCTTGCGCCGCTCGGGGTCGGCCTGCACCGCCTCGAGCATGTCGCCCGCCTCGTTGAGATACTGCATCACCGCGCGGGCGTTGCGCGGCAGGTTGTAGGGGTCCCGGTGTCCGTGAAAGCGCCAGTTCTGCCGGATCGGATCGGTGTCCCACAGGTAGCGCTTGGGCGAGGAGAGCCCCGAGGTCGTCTCGTTGCCGACGTCCGAACGGGTAAGCCGGCGCGCCTCGGGGCCGGTGCGCACGATGCTCGGCCACAAGAAGCCATTGCCCCGTCCCGAGGCCCGCGCGTAGCGATCAAGACCGAAATTCAGCTCGGCGAACTCCACCCGGCTTTCGAAGAGGCCGCCGTAGCACAGCTCGGGCTGCGACAGGTCGCGCAGTTCGAGCGGATAGGAACGGCTGAGCTCGACCTCGGGCCGCTTGGGGAAGCTCTCGACGAAGATGCCGCAGGTCCGGCTGTTGCCGATGTCGAGGATCAGGTCGACCGACACGGCCGGCACCTGCTCGTGCTCGGTGATGGTGTCGAGAAACCGCAGCTTGGGCACACGCACCGCGCCGTCGATCAGCTTGAGGAACTGCAGGTACCGGGCCCAGTGTTCGAACCTGTAATTCAGGTCGGCCCGGGTCAGGGAGCGACCCGTCTTTTTTGCCTGCATGAAGCCGAAAAACAGCTCGTCGAGCCAGTCCGAGGCCCAAGCCTGCAGATCCTCGATCTCGCCTTCAAGGTCGGGTACCGGCATCGGCCGCAGCAGGAACCAGCTCATCTTGCGGGTGCTGGAGACGAAGCGAAACTCTCTCTGGGCGCTGACGTCCTCGCGGTCCGGAGCGACGTAGCGCTCCTCGTGGCTACCCGGCGCGAGCATCGTGTCGAGCGCGATCTGAACCCTGTAGTCGTGGCCGGTTTCGGGATCGGGCGCGTCGAGGGCGACGACACGGACCCGGGCCCAGGAGCTGGGGCCGGGATCGAAGGCCTGCGCGCCGCTGGGGTCGTCGCTCTTGCGCAGGCGCAGCATCGGGATCGGGACCCAGTGGCCGAGAAACGGCTCGAGCGCCTTGTCGACCGTGATCGTGTATTCCACGACCTGCGCGTCGGTGGCACCGCGCAGCGCCTCGTCCCTTTCGGGGTCGGCACCAAGGGGCACGAGTTCGCGCTCGACCCGATCATCGGCGGTGGTGATCGTGTGTTCGAGGAAGCCGCGCGACTTCACCTTTTCCTTCGCGGTCGCGAGCGAAAAGCCGAAATCGAGGATCTGGATGCCCGAGTAGGGGACCAGCGTCACCTCGTCCTTCCAGTCGGTGAGAGGCCGCAGCGCGGCCGCGCCGTCATGCATGGGGCGAATTCCTTCAGGGTGCGATGTCATGCGTGATGCTCCAGATGGGCGCGGCGGGGCTGACCTCTCCCGCGAATTCCTCGGTTCGGTCGCCGGATGTGACGCGCAGCTGGAACGGGTGCGTCGCGTCGTCGGCGGCGTCGTAGAGCATCACCGCGATGTCGTAGGTTCCGGGGGAAACTTCTTCGAAATAGACGTGCTCGACAGGATCCGGCACGCGCCGACCGCCGACGTTCATGTCGACATCGAGACGGCCGCCGCAGACCGCGGATTCGCGGGACTGGAAGTTGATCGAGTCCCCCGCAGGGCAAGTGACATGCAGGTCGAGATCGGCGGTGCTGTTCCAGATCAGCGCGATCTCGGCCTCGCCGCTGATGGCGCTTTCGCGGTCGAGCCGCTCGGCGAACTCGTCGCGCGGCGCGCAGGCTGCGCCACGCTCTGAAAGGTCGCGTTCGAGTCCTGCGATGCGGTGCTCCAATGCCGCTCGATCGGCGGCGATCGGCGGCACGGCGGTCGAACAGGTTCCCAGCCCCCAGCCCGGTAGGATGCAGCTGCGCAGCAAGAGGTAGATCACGCCAGCCAGAAGCCCCAGCAGTAGCAGCGCCAAGGCAGCGAGGATCCAAGGGCGGGGGTCGCGGGCAGCCACGATGGCGGTCGCGGCAGCAGGGGCTTCGGCTGCGGTCTCGGCCACCGGGGCGGCCGCAGTCGAAGTGCGCAGCTCGGTCGTGGCGCTTGCTTCTCGGCGAGGGGCCCATCCGGTAAGCGCCTGCGCACCCGCCTCGGGGCGCTCTTCCGCCGTGGTCGCCCAGTCGACGATGACGGGTCGCAGCGGCGTATCGTCGGCTTGCGCGTCAAAGACGTAGACTGACTCCGCGCCGGGCACCGTGGTGGCGTTGCGCAGCGCTTCGGCCATCCGGACCGAGGCCGCATCACCGGCAGCCTCAAGCCGGTCGGCGTGCAGACGAATGTCGTCGAACATCCCTGCCAACTCGGCCTCGACCTTTGCGCGCCTTTCATCGTCGAGCTCGACCAATGCGCGCGGCACGCCCGCCCCATCGGTGTACCAATCGATCCGGGAGCCGTCGGCGCTGGGCACCGGTTCGGCGAAGAGGGCGGCATGGCGCGGGCCGATCTCGCGGGCGATCATGCCGGAGATCAACTCCCAGGACCGCTGGCCGGGGGACCCCAGCTCGCGCATGCCACCCCGGGTGGAGGTCGAGATCTTGCGATTGCTCGTCATCGGGCTGCCTCCGCGCTCGGCTGCGACGGGCTGTCCGGGCCCGACGGGACCGGCAGCAGGCCCGGGCCGGTCCCATCGGGCAGCACGAACCGTCCCTCCGGGGTGCAGACGGCGCCGTTCAGGGCCGTCTCGAGCGCGCGGGCCCGGGCCGCGAGACCCTCGTCGACCGCGGAGGCACCGCCGGACGGTCCCATCCAGGCGAACCGCTCCGGAGCCAGCAGCAGCAACAGCAACAGCAGCAACAGCACGAAACACAGCCCGGCCAAGACCCATACCGGCCACCAGCCGGTTCGCGCCACGGGAGCCTCTTCGACAGGCTGATTTTCCGCATGCGGCCCCGCGTCCTGCGACAACGTCGCGGCTGCCGCAGCAGCAACCTCGGTTTCAAGCGCCGCTGGAATCTGCCCGGGGACGGGCGTTTCCTCGGGGCCGGGGCCGGGGCCGGGGCCGGTCGACGCGCCGATCGGCAGGCGCAGGCCCAGACCGCCCATGACGGTATCGAAATGGCTGGCTGCCGCATCTGCGTCGGACCCGAGGTCCGCAGTCCCCGTGCCCCATCCGGTCAAAAGCGGGTGGCCGCCCACCATGTGGATCGACCCTGTTTCCGCGACGCAGAGGGCCTGACGCAGAACAGCCTTGTCTTCGTCCGGAACCTGCGGCGCCTCGAGATGCGCGCGCAGGACCTCGAGATCCTCTTCGAGGCGCAACGCGACGTCCTCGCGCATCGCGCCATCCAGCCCGTCGAGCCGGTGCGGCGTACCGCTCCGGGTCGTGTACCACGAGATGTTCAGCGTCCCGTCATCCTTGGGCCGACCGAGGATCGGTGTGGCAAAGAGATCGGGGTCACCGCCTGCGGCGCGTACGATGCGGACCAGTTCGGTATGACGCTCGACCACGGGGGCCTCACCGGCGCGTCGCAACACGGCGCGCGGCACCGTGGTGCGGGCGATGAACTGCTCAGACATGAGGCGAGAACCGCGCGGGGCACCGATCCGGAAAGGCCACCGGAGCAACGCGTCGGGTTTCGCACCTTTGGGGCGAGTTGGTTCGTGCGAAGACCCGAGTGTGGATCTGCGCCCGATGGGGCGGTACGCAAGCGCCACCGCGATATGTATCGAGGGTCAATCCTCGCCGAGGCGCGGAAATTATTAGCTCTGACTTTTCAATTGATTTGCTTGTTCCTGCGAGATGGCAGGTCAAATCTGCAGCCTCGGATATCCAAAGGCAATTACGGTAGGGCATAGGTCTAATGGAGAGTCCGAGGTAATCATCTATCGCATGTTCACGCGCACTTGATCAGGGTAGGCGGAAATCCGCAACCCGAGGATGTCCTGAAAAGTTTCTGGATCGCTGGTGATGCGCCTCAAGGTTGCATGAAAGACACGTGCTGAGGTTGTGACCTGGGGCTGGATTGGTGAGAAAAATTGAGGGTATATCGCGATTTGATTAGCACCTACTGCCGGTGAAGCGGCCGAGCGAGCTTGGCGCTCAGCATCTCACGCCAGAGGGAAGAGCTCGAAAACGCCATGAGAGATCAATTTAGCTATTGACATGTTTTTCGCACTAGATGGACCTGCTGCCGGCGACAGCACCGATCCTGCCTCATCTATTGTTGAGGCTAAGTAATTAATCTCGACTACCTTGTTGGGAGCACGATGACCGCACGGTGCGGCATCATGGCGAGCCAGCGCGAATGGCAACGCATCGATATATAGAAAAAAATTATCAATTGCCCAAGGGGCCTCGAAGGGCATCTGCAGGAGTAACCTTGACGTGTATTTCCCTGCGGGTCGGCTGAGAGCGGCGCAGATCTAAAAGGCCCTCACACCAACAGCAGCTCCGAGTTCGTGGTCATCGGGGCTGGGGGCGAGGCGCAGCTGGATCATCCGGAGAGAGCGGTGTTCGTGATGGGCTTACCACCGGCCTCCGCTAGACTGCATGTCAAAGGCCCTCGGGGCCTTGTACGGGGCGCGGACCATAATCGAGGGATTGTGGGAGGACGGCCTCTGCCATACGTGGCGCGCGTCCACTTTGGGGCTATGGCCTGTCGGGGCCAACGAGCGGTATCTTTGTCGACCGAGGCCCGACCCTTTGCCCCGGTTCTAAGTGAGGCACTTAGCGGAGGCCGTTCGGGGTCGATACTATCCTCTGAACGCCACCGCCCTGTAGAGCGATGCGTGCCGGCTCAGGACTCGGACAGGTAATCTTCGGACACATAACCCGTGATCTTGGGTGCATCGGCGAGCGAGACGCGACACCAGAGCTGGCCCACTTCGGTGACACAATCGCGACGGACGAGCCGGGTACCGTCGGGAAGGCCGAGGATCACGCTATAGCCAAGTCCCGGCCCCGCGCGCAGCTTCAGCAGTTCGTCGGCGCCGGCGCCTTCGACCACCGTTCTTCCGCCAGATGCGCCACAGCCGGAAAGGAGCATCAACGCCAGAATTGTGGCATGGGAGGAGCGACGCATAAGCTGACCTTCAGAGTTTGTGTCTTTGACCCTTTTGTCAGGCTGACCCTCGCGAGTGAAGCCTGAACTGATCCGACGCGGCCAAGCGGCCCATCGCGCGAGGCGCGAGGCCGGGACGAGAGAGGGGCTTAGGGGGGCGGATGGCGAGCTCGAGGATGTGTGAATCCACGGACCTCTCTTGCGGGAGCTCGCCTGTGGTCGCGCGTGCCAGGCTTAGGCTCAACGGGACCGGGGCCGGGTCGTGGGCTCCGCCTCGCAACCTATGGAAGGGTGGCGAGGAACTGCCGGGCGCGACGGTGGTGGAGAGCGACAGAACCGGAGCGTGACGCCCTCCCTCACAAAACGGGGGAAGGCGCCTGAACTCAGAGCGAGAGGGCGGCGTGACCGTTGACCGGCGGGGCGGATCGCAGCGGTGCGGCGGGCTGGTGCGGCAGGTCGCCGATCACCATCGCATCGGCCCCGAAGGCGTCCTGCGCCTCGGCGGCGATCCTGCGGGCCTCCTCGATCGTCTCCGCGGGCTTGCGCCACAGGAACTCTTTCTTGCCCTTGGTGACCTGACGCGCGACGACGTCGTATTCGGTCGCGGCCTTGAATTTGGTCCTGAGCCGGAGTCCGGTTTCGGTGCACTGGAGGGGGACGATCTCGATCGAGTGGGTCATTGAATCTTCGTACGTTATTTCGGATGTGCCACCCTTAGCGCAGCAGTCCGCGGGTTGTAACCGCCCCTCGGAAACGGGCGTCGCGTGGTGTGACACGATAACGAGAGGCGGAGCTTCGCCTTGGGGGCCTAAGCGTCATCTGCCTTGAACAAGGGCAGCACTGGCGCCCCGTCTCGGTGCGGCCCGCAAACAGAGGGTCGCATCGCGCCATCGAATGGGGTTTTCCCTCTTTCCGACCCTTCCGCAGGCCCAAGGAAAAGGCACCTTGAGTCGCAAGAGAAATTTGCGCATCTTCGCGCCGACCCGAAGCGAGTCGAGATCTGCCCGCCCGGCGGCCCATTTTGGGTCGGGGCAAGGCCCTCGCGGTCCCATAGCTCAACTGGATAGAGCAGCTGACTTCTAATCAGCAGGTTCGGGGTTCGAGTCCTCGTGGGATCGCCATTTTTCAAGACCACCTGTTACAGCGCAGTCCGAAACGCCTTGGATCGCCGACGTGATCGCACCTCCCGGAGATCTCGGCGGGCTTGGGGCCCTTTTGAGACGCTCCTAGGGGAGGTGCGATGCGTTCTCCGCAGCCAAGAGATGCAATCTCAGGCCAGATGCCGGGACAGAGTGCGCCCGGTTAGATGCGTCAGCTCGGGTCCAGCTTCAACCGTGCCGCGCGCAGGGCTGCGATCTTGGCGTTACGCGACTCGTTTTCGGCGTCGAGGATGGCTCGCGCGGCGCGGGTGGTGACGTCGCCCTTGGTCTCCGCGACGGGGGCCGGGGCCGGGCGGCTGGGGGCGGCGCCTGCGGCGGTGGTCATGCGGGCTTCGAGGTTGGCAAAGGTCGATTCGAGGGCGTTCATGTGCTGTCCTTTGATCAGGCGTCCGGGGCGCTGGCGAGGCGTCCGCGTCGGATAGGTCGTCGTATGACACATATGTCGACATCTCGTATCGGCAAGGTGCCGCGCATCTGCATCTGTGGCGCAATGCGGTCATCTTTGCGTTCGAAAAGGGCTGTGGCCTCGCGCGAACGCGGTGTAGAAGCGAGCCCGGACGCGGCATCAAGACCAACCCCACGAGGACAGTGAAGATGATCAAACAGGCAATCGGAACAGCAGGGCTGATGGCAGGCCTCGGCCTTGTCGTCGCGGGGGGCGCGCAGGCGCAGGGTCTCGCCGGCGGCACGCTCGCGATCGAAACCTCGGCTTTCGTCGAAGAGGGCGACATCGGCTACACGACCTATTCGGGCGGGTTGCAGTTCGACGTCGCCATGGGCTTTGGCATGGCGATCGACCTCGCCTCCTACGGCTTTTCGGGCTTTGGCTCGGATGGCAGCAATGTGACGCTGCACGCCATCTACGACTTCGGCCCGCTTCTGGCGTTCGGCGATGCGAGCCTCGGGGCCTTCCTCGGCCGCGACGGCTACGAGGATGGCGATGCCGAGATCTTCGGCGTCGAGGCTTCGGGCGACCTTTATGGCATTCAGGCCGAGGGCTATCTCGCGCGGCATGACGGCGATCTGGGCCAGATCAACCTCGCCGGGATCTCGGCGCAATACGACATCACCCCACAGATCTTCGCGATGGGCGATCTCGGCCTTGCCGACGGTGATGGCGATGGCGAGCTGCTGCGCGCCGCGCTGGGTGGCGGCTACCAGATCGATGGCGGACCGCGCCTTTGGGGCGAACTGGGCCGGATCGAGGCCGAGGACGGCGCCTTCACCGGCGACGAGACCTATCTCGCCATTGGCGCCGAGATCGGCTTTGGCCGCAACTCCGGCACCAGCTTTGGCTCGCGCAGCCTGTTCGACATAGTGCCAGGCCTCTGAGCACTCAGGGCGTGGCGGCAGCCGCGCCCGCGTGACCGATGGCGCGCAGGAACCGCGTCACATGGGCGGCCCAGTCTTCGGGCCGCTCGACCGGGGGCAGGTGCCCGGCGCGGCGGATGATCTCGAACCGCGCACCGGGGATCAACTCCACCGTCTCGCGCATCAGGTCCGCCGGGGTGGATCGGTCCTCGGCCCCGGCCAGACCCAGCACCGGCAGCCGCAACCCCGAGGTCGGCGTCCAGAAGTCGGTGCCGGACACGGCGGCGCATCCGCCGACATATCCCTCGACCGACGTGCCCCCGAGCACCCGCCGCGCCCGGGCCGCAGCCGCCCCATGGCGCGCGTCGCGTCCAAGCCAGCGGTCGAGCACCTTCTCGGCCTGCGCCGCCAAACCCGTGCGCCGGATCGCGGCGATGCGGTCCTCCCAGATCTTCGGCGTGCCGATCTTGGCGGCCGTGTTCGACAGCACCAGTCCGCGCACCAGATCGAGCCGCTTGATCGCCAGCCCCTGCGCGACCATGCCGCCAAGCGACAGACCCCCGAACACCGTGTCGGTCAGCCCATGCGCTTCGATCACGGCTTCGGCGTCCGAGATCATCTGTCCCATCGCATAAGGCGCGTCCGGCGCGTCGGAGCCGCCATGACCGCGCAGGTCGTAGCGCAGCACCCGGATGTCGCCGGGCAGCAACGGCAACACCGCGTCCCACAGCGTCATGTCCATGCCGAGCCCATGCGCCAGAACCAGCGCGGGCGCGCGCTCCGGCCCCTCGATCCGGGTGGCAAGGCGGCAGCCGTCGCGCGCCTCGACGATCACGCCATGGTCTCCGGCAAGGTCTCCAGCGCGCGGGCATAGAGGGCGGGATCGACGTTGCCGCCCGTGGCGACCGCGATCACCGTGTCTGAGCCGAGCGCCTCGGGGTGAAACAGGGCGGCGGCGAGAGAGACCGCGCCGCCAGGTTCGATCACCACCCGCAGGTGCCTGAAGGCCAGCGCCATGGCGCGCAGCACCTCGTCCTCGGTCACCACGAGGCCGGGGCCGCAGAGGCGCTTGAGGATCGGGAAGGTGAGGTTGCCCGGCTGCGGCGTCACGATGGCGTCGCAGATCGAACCGGACAGGCGGTCGTTGCGGCAGATTTCGCCTGCGGCAAGGCTGCGCGCCACGTCGTCGAAGCCCTCGGGCTCGCAGGACCGCGCCCGTAGCCCCGGCGCGTCGGCCTCCAGCGCCAGCGCCACGCCCGATGTCAGGCCGCCGCCGCCGCAGCAGACCAGCACCTCGGCCTCCGCGATGCCGCGAGAGGCCGCCTGCGCGGCGAGCTCAAGCCCCAGCGTGCCTTGCCCCGCGATGACCAGCGCGTCGTCGAAGGGCTTGATCAGCGTCAGCCCGCGCGCTTGGGCCAGCTCCGCGCCCATGGCGTCGCGGTCGTCTTGTTCGCGGTCGAAGAGCACGACCTCGGCGCCGAGCGCCCGCGTGCCGTCGATCTTGGCCCGAGGCGCGTCCTTCGGCATCAGGATGACCGCTGGGACGCCGTGTTCGCGCGCCGCGTGGGCCACGCCCTGCGCATGGTTGCCCGAGGAAAACGCGATGACGCCGCGCGCGCGGATCTCGGGCGCGATGGCCGAGACCGCCGACCAGCCGCCGCGCGCCTTGAACGATCCGGTGATCTGCAGGCATTCGGCCTTCAGAAGCACGCGCCGACCGGCGATGTCGTCGAGGGCAGGGGCCGACAGCAGCGGCGTGCGGCGCAAGTTGTCGCCGATACGTGCCCGCGCGGCGCGGATCATGTCGATGTCGCTCAAACCCTGTCTCCCTCAACAGCCCGGCAACGCGCCAGCCAGTCGTTCAATGCCGCGAGCGACGGCGGCTCGTCAAGGAAGGGGACATGGCCGCGGCCCGGCACCTCGGCGAAGATCATGTCCGGCTGGCGGCGGCGCATCTCGGCGGCTGTGCCGGACGTCAGAAGCTCCGAATTCGCGCCCCGGATCAACGCCACGGGCAGGCCCGCGAGCGCGTCGAACAGCGGCCAGAGATCGGGGGCGGGCTGCACCGCACCGCCCAGCACCGCATCGCGCAGGCGCGGATCATAGCGCAGCTTCAGCCCCTCCGGCGTTTCTTCGTAATGCCCGCGCACCTCATCGAGCCAGCGGTCATGCGGCACGCCTTCGAACCCGGTCCATGCCTCGGCGCGATAGCGCGCGGCCTCCTCCCATGTCGCCTGCGCGGGCGGGATGCCGAGATAGCCCTTGATGGTTTCGAGCCCTGCGGGCGCGATCTCGGGGCCGATGTCGTTGAGCGCCACCCCGATCAACCGGTCCTTCACGGTCGCGGCGAGCGCCATGGCGATGAGGCCGCCGCGCGAGGTGCCGAGGATCGCGGCCCGCGCCAGCCCAAGGTGCGCCATCAGCGCCAGCACATCGCGAGATTCCTGGCCCACCGTGTAGCTTGCTGGGTCGGCCCAGTCCGATCGGCCTCGCCCGCGATAGTCAGGCCGGATCAGCCGCACGCCGGACAGATACGCCGCCACGTGGTCGAAATCGGCGGCGTTGCGCGATAGGCCGGGCAGGCACAAAAGCGGCAGGCCCTCACCTTCATCGAGATAGTGCAGCCGCACCCCGTCTTCGGCGTCGTAGTGCGGCATCATGCGAAATCCGGAACGTGGCTGAGGTCGGGCAGCACATGGGTCGGGCGCGACCAGAGCCTGTCGCGCGGCTGGTCGGTGCGGTTCACCCAAGCCGTGATGAAGCCATAACCCGTGGCCCCTGCCACATCCCAGAAGTTCGAGGTGACGAAGAGCACCTCGTCCTTGTTGCCGCCGAACCGGGCCTGCACGAGGTCATAGACCCGCGCGTCGGGCTTGTAGACGCCCACCTCCTCAACCGAGAGTACCGCGTCGAGGCTGGCGCCGATACCGGCGGATTCCACCGCGCGGTCGAGCATCTCGGGCGTGCCGTTCGACAGAATCGCCACGTTGCGGTCCTTGGCCTTGAGGTCAGCCAGCACCTCTCGCACCTCCGGATAGGCGGGCAGGGTGTCGTAAAGCGCCAGCAGACGCGCGCGCAACTCGGGGCTGTCGAGCCCGGCCTTCTCCATGGTCCAAGTCAGCGCGTCGGCGGTGACATGCGCGAAATCGATGTGGTTGCCGGTTATCGCGCGCAGCCAGGTGTATTCGAGCTGCTTGATGCGCCAGTTCTGCGCGATCTCTTCCCAATTTCGGGCGAGCGCCTCGCCGCCCGGCTCGGCGCTGGCGATGCGGGCCGCGCCATTGACGTCGAAGAGCGTGCCGTAGGCGTCGAAAACGATGGTCTTGATGGTCATGAGATCCCCCTGTGGTGGCGAGGCTGGCATGCCCCGTGTCCTAGGAAAAGGCTTCTCGGGGCGATCGGGTTGCGAACCGGGCTCAGTCTTCCTACCTTGGGGGGGACCGACGAGGAGCACCCGCAGAGGCGGCCTCCAGACATTCACCCGCAAGATCCCAGTTCAAGGAGAGGCTCATGACGCAAGTCAAGCAGGGCGACACCGTGCGCATTCACTACACCGGCACTCTGAATGACGGCCAGACCTTCGATTCGAGCGAAGGCCGCGAGCCGCTCGAGTTCCAGGTCGGTTCGGGCCAGATCATCCCCGGTCTCGACAGCGCCATTCCCGGCATGGAAGTGGGCGAGAAGAAGACCGTCGAGGTCGCCTGCGACAATGCCTATGGCCAGCCCGACCCGAACGCGCGTCAGGCCGTGCCGCGCGATTCGATCCCGGCCGACATCCCGGTCGATCCGGGCACCCGCCTGCAGATGCAGACCCCGCAGGGGCAGGTCGTGCCGGTCACGGTGATGGAAGCGACCGAAGAGCAGGTCGTGCTCGATGCGAACCACCCGCTGGCCGGTCAGGACCTGACCTTCAACGTCGAGGTGGTCGGCGTCGACCCGGCCTGATCACGGGCACAAATCAACGGAAAAGGCCCCGGCAGCACGCGCTGCCGGGGCCTTTTTCATGTGAACTCCGACCGCGCGGAGCCTAGAAGAAAACCATGCAGGCTTTGACGATCTACCTCTTTGCAGCCCTTTTTGAAATCTCCGGTTGCTTCGCGGTCTGGGCGTGGTGGCGCTCGGGGGCCTCGGGCTGGTGGCTGGTGCCTGGCGGCGCGGCCCTGGCGGGGTTCGCGATGCTGCTGGCGCTCAGCCCCGCGGCCTTTGCCGGACGGGCTTTCGCCGCCTATGGCGGGGTCTATATCGCGGCTTCGCTCGGCTGGCTCTGGGTCGTGGAAGGACAACGCCCCGACCGCTTTGATGCGGGCGGGGCGCTGGTCTGCCTGATCGGCGCGGCGCTGATCCTGTGGGGGCCGCGCGGCTAGGCGCGGGGCCGGGCCTTCAGAGGTTCTCGCTCTGCGGCATGCCGAGCACGTGGTAGCCGCCGTCGACATGCACGATCTCGCCGGTGGTGCAGGCCGCGGCCTCCGAGCAGAGATAGAGCGCCGTGCCGCCCACGGCCTCAAGCGTCGCGTTCGCGCGCATCGGCGCGTTGGCGTCGGTGTGCTTGAAGGTCTTGCGCGCGCCGCCGATGGCCGCCCCCGCCAGCGTCTTCATCGGACCCGGCGAGACCGCGTTGACGCGAATACCTTCGGGGCCGAGGTCGTTGGCGAGGTAGCGCACGGAGGCTTCCAGCGCCGCCTTGGCCACGCCCATGACGTTGTAGAACGGCGTCACCTTGTTCGAACCCTGATAGGTCAGGGTGACGATCGAGCTGCCCGGAGCCATCAGCGGATGCGCGCGGCGGGCGATGTCGATGAGCGAGTAGCACGAGATGGTGAGCGAGTTGCGGAAGTTCTCGCGGCTCGTGTTGATGAACCGCCCCGCGAGCTCGTCCTTGTTGGAATAGGCGATGGCGTGAATGATGAAGTCGAGCCGACCCCAACGCTCCTCGATCTCCTTGAACGCGGCATCGAGCGAGGCGTCGTCGGTGACATCCACATCGAGCAGGAAGTCCGATCCGAGTTGCGCCACCAGCGGTGCCACGCGCCTCCCGAAGGTCTCGCCCTGATAGGAGAAAGCCAGCTCCGCCCCGGCGCCATGCAGCGCGCGGGCGATGCCCCAAGCGATCGAGCGGTCGTTTGCGACCCCCATGACGAGGCCGCGCTTGCCTTCCATCGACATCATGTCCGTCTCTCCCGCTTTGATCAGTCGTTGAAACGGGACAGCAGCATCGAGCCGTTGGTGCCGCCGAATCCGAAGCTGTTGGTCATCACCGTGTCGAGGCCGGCGTTCTCGCGCAGCTCCGTCGCGATCTCGCCTTCGTTGATCCCCTCGGCGAGGTTCTCGACGTTGATCGAGGGCGCGATGTAGTCGCCCTTGAGCATCAGGAGGCAGTAGATCGCCTCCTGCGCGCCGGTGGCACCCTGGCTGTGGCCGGTCATCGACTTGGTCGAGGAGATGGGGGGCGTGTTGCCCGCGCCAAAGACGCGGCGCACCGCCTCGACCTCGCCCACGTCGCCCACCGGCGTCGAGGTGCCATGCGCGTTGATGTAGCCGACCTTGCGGTCTTCAGGCAGAGTCGACAGCGCCAGACGCATCGCCCGCTCGCCACCCTCGCCGGAGGGGGCCACCATGTCATGGCCGTCGGAGGTCGCGGCGAAGCCTGTGACCTCGGCATAGATCTTGGCGCCGCGTGCGCGTGCGTGCTCGAGGTCTTCGAGCACCACGATGCCGCCGCCGCCCGCGATGACGAAGCCGTCGCGGTCGCGATCAAACGCCCGGCTGGCCTTCTGAGGCGTGTCGTTGAACTTGGACGACATCGCGCCCATCGCGTCGAACAGGCACGACAGGGTCCAGTCGAGCTCTTCACCGCCACCGGCGAACATCACGTCCTGCTTGCCCATCATGATCTGCTCGGCGGCCGCCCCGATGCAATGCAGCGATGTCGAGCAGGCCGAGGTGATCGAGTAGTTGATGCCCTTGATCGAATAGGCGGTCGACAGGTTCGCCGAGACGGTCGACGACATGCCGCGCGGCACCATGAGCGGGCCGATGCGCTTGGGGCTGCCGGATTTGAGCACGATCTGATGCGCGGCGAAGAGGTTCGAGGTCGAGGGTCCGCCCGAGCCTGCGATGAGCCCGGTGCGCTCGTTCGAGATCTCGTGCTCTTCGAGCCCGGCATCGGCGATGGCCTGACGCATCGAGAGATAGGCATAGCCCGCGCCCGGTCCCATGAAGCGCAGGGTCCGCTTGTCGATCTCTTCCTTGAGGTCGACCTTCAGCGTGCCCGCGACACGGCTGCGAAAGCCGTATTTGGCCATTTCATCCGAGGCTTCGATGCCCGAGCGGCCCGCGCGCAGCGCGGCATCCACTTCCTCGGCCGAATTGCCGATGGGCGAGACGACCCCGAGGCCGGTGACGACGACGCGACGCATGGCGCCTCCTTCCTTGACAGGTTCAGCTCTCGGAGAGAGCGACCTTCATGTCCTTGACGAGATAGATGGTTTCACCGTCGGCCTCGACCCGGCCGTCGGCGACGCCCATGGTCAGGCGGCGGGTCTGCACCGCCTTGGTGAAATCCACGTAATAGGTGAGCTTCTTGCGGTCCGGGCGCACCATGCCGGTGAGCTTTACCTCGCCGACGCCGAGCGCATAGCCGCGCCCCTGCCAGCCGCGCCAGCCCAGGTTGAACCCGGTGAGCTGCCACAGCCCGTCGAGCCCGAGGCAGCCGGGCATGATGGGATTGCCCGGAAAGTGGCACTCGAAGAACCACAGGTCGGGCGTGATGTCGAACTCGGCCACGACGTGACCCTTGCCATGTTCGCCCCGGTCGCCCGAAATGTCGGTGATGCGGTCCATCATCAGCATCGGCGGCGCCGGAAGCTGGGCATTGCCCGGCCCGAACAGTTCACCGCGCGAGCATTTCAGAAGCGCGTCCTTGTCGAACTGGGTCGGATATTCTGACATGTGGCCCCGTCGGTTTCTTGTGGTTTGTCTGACCCAAGGCTCTAGCACCGTGCCGCGCGATAGGGCAAGAGCGCCGCGGCCCGGCGGGATATCGTGCAACATTGAAATCGTGGCCGATAAAGGGCATATCTGGCGGGTCATGACGCACACGCCCCAACCTCGCGCCCGCCGCGGCGCCGACTGGCTGGCCACCGCCGGGCTGCGCCCGACGCGCCAGCGGCTCGCGCTCGCCACGCTTTTGGTGGGCGACGGGCAGAACCGCCACGTCACCGCCGAGAGCCTGTTCGAGGCGGCGGCGCGCACGGGGCACAAGGTGTCGCTTGCGACGGTCTATAACACGCTGTCGGCGTTCTGCGCCGCCGGGTTGATGCGCGAGATCACGGTGGATGGCTCCAAGAGCTATTTCGACACCGACATGACCGATCACCCGCATTTCTACTGGGAAGACGAGGCGCGCCTCTCGGACGCCCCCGCCGATCAGCTCGAGATCTCTCGGCTGCCCGTCGCCCCCGAGGGCGCGGAGATCGCCAAGGTCGACGTGGTGATCCGGCTGCGCCGCCGCTGAACCGTCTTGCCAATCCACAGGCCGCATGAGCGCTCTCGGGCTGCGCGGGTGGGTCATCTGCTTGCAGCCCGGCCCCCACGCGCCTAGCCTCCCGCGCAAACTCAAAGGAGGTTGCGCCATGCAGATGGATGAAGTTGCGCGCCGGGGCCTCGTGCTCCTTGGCTGCGGCAAGATGGGTTCGGCCATGCTGGCGGGCTGGCTCGATGGCGGTCTGCCGACCACTTCGGTGACGGTGCTCGATCCGCACCCCTCGGAGTGGCTGCAAAAGCAGGGCGTGCGCCTGAACGAGGAGCTGCCCGAGGATCCGGCGATCGTTCTGGTCGCGGTCAAGCCGCAGATGATGGGCGACGCGCTGCCCTCGATGCAGGCCAAGGGCAACGGCACGACGCTGTTCGTCTCGGTCGCCGCGGGCACCCCGATCGCCAAGTTCGAGCAGGCGCTGGGTGACAAGACCCCGATCGTGCGCGCCATGCCCAACACGCCCTCGGCCATCGGACGCGGCATCACCGCGATCATCGGCAACGCCCACGCCACGGCCAAGCAGGTCGATCTGGCCGAGGAACTCCTGAAGGCGGTAGGGCAGGTGGTCCGGCTCGACAGCGAGGACCAGATGGACGGCGTGACGGCGGTCTCGGGCTCCGGCCCGGCTTATGTGTTCCACCTGATCGAGACGATGGCCAAGGCGGGCGAGGAGCAGGGTCTCAGCCCCGAGCTGGCGCTGCAGCTGGCCTCGGCCACGGTGGCGGGCGCGGGCGCTCTGGCGGATGGCTCCGACGAGCATCCCGGCAAGCTGCGCGAGAACGTCACCTCGCCCAACGGCACCACGCAGGCCGCGCTCGACGTGCTGATGAACGAGACCGACGGCTTCCCGGTGCTTCTCAGCCGTGCGCTCAAGGCCGCCGCCGACCGCTCGCGCGAGCTTGCGAATGGGTGAGGCGAGATCCCCCGAGATCGTCTTTGACGATTTCGCCAAGATCGACATCCGCGTGGGTCGCGTGACCCGCGCGGAGCCTTACCCCGAGGCGCGAAAGCCCGCGATCAAGCTCTGGATCGATTTCGGCGGTGAGATCGGTGAGAAACGCTCTTCGGCGCAGATCGCCACGCATTACGACCCCGCTACCCTCGAAGGCCGGCAGGTGCTGGCCGTGGTGAACTTCGCACCGCGCCAGATCGGCAAGTTCGTCTCCGAAGTGCTGGTGCTGGGCCTGCCCGACGCGGAGGGCGCGATCGTGCTGATCGGCCCCGATCAGCCTGTGCCGCTGGGAGGGCGGCTGTCATGACCAAGAAGACCCTTCTCGTGACGCGGCCCTTGCCGCAATCCGTGCTCGACGCCTGTGCCGAAGCCTTTGATGCCACCTTCCGCGACGCGGATCGCGGCCTGACCGAGGCCGAGGCGGCGCGGGCGCTGGGTGAGTACGACGCGATCCTGTGTACGCTGGGCGACCGGTTCACGGCGAACGCCTTCGCGCAGGCGGGAGAAATCCGCTGCGGCGTGCTCGCCAATTTCGGGGTGGGCTACAACCACATCGACGCCTCCGCCGCCCGTGCGGCGGGTGTCGCGGTGTCCAACACCCCCGACACGGTGACGGACGCGACCGCCGACATCGGCCTGACGCTGCTTCTGGCCGCCGCGCGACGCGCGGGCGAGGGCGAGCGGCTGGTGCGCGCGGGCAAATGGACCGGCTGGGCGCCGACGCAGATGCTGGGTGCCCATGTGACCGGCAAGACCGTGGGCATCGTCGGCATGGGCCGGATCGGTCAGGCCGTGGCGACGCGCTGCGCGCTGGGCTTCAACATGCAGGTGCTGTTCCACAACCGCTCGTCCAAGGCGGTGCCGCTTCCGGCGCTGCAGGTCGGCGATCTGGAGGAGCTGATGTCGTCCTCGGACTTCATCGTCGTCACCGTGCCCGCGACGCCCGAAACCCGGCACATGATCTCGGCCAAGATGATCGCCGCGATGAAGCCCGGCGCCATCCTCGTGAACATCGCGCGGGGCGACGTCGTCGACGAGCAGGCGCTCATTGCGGCGTTGCAGGAGCGCCGGATCGGCGGTGCCGGCCTCGATGTCTACGAGAACGAACCCGAGGTGCCGCAGGCGCTGCGTGATCTCGACAACGCCGTGCTGCTGCCGCATCTGGGCACCGCGGCGCTGGAGGTGCGCGAGGCGATGGGGCGGATGGCGCTCGACAACGCCCGTGCCTGGGCCAAGGGGCAGGCGCTGCCCAACCTCGTCAACTGACGCTCACGCGGGGCGGTCGCCGATCGCCTCGCGGAAATGCCGCCGACACAGCGAGACGTACCGGTCGTTGCCGCCGATCTCGACCTGATCGCCGCCCGTGGCCACGCGACCTTCGGCGTCCTTGCGCACCACCATCGTCGCCTTGCGCCCGCAATGGCAGATCGTGCGCACCTCGCGCATCTCGTCGGCCAGCGCCAGAAGGGCGGCCGAGCCGGGAAACAGCTCTCCTAGGAAATCGACGCGCAGCCCGTAGCACATCACCGGCACGTTCAGATCGTCAACGGCGCGGGCCAGTTGCCAGACCTGATCAGGCGAGAGAAACTGCGCCTCGTCGATGAAGACGCAGGCGCAAGGCGTCTCCAGCCGCGTCTTGATCTTTTCGAACAAGTCGTCGCCCGCGTCGAAGGTGTCGGCCCTGGAGCCGATCCCGATGCGGCTCTTGATGAAGCCCTCGCCGGCGCGGTTGTCGAACTTGGCAGTAAGCAGATAGGTCTGCATGCCGCGCTCGTCGTAGTTGTGCGCCGCTTGCAGCAGCACCGTCGACTTGCCGGCATTCATGGTGGAGTAGTTGAAATAGAGCTTGGCCATGCGCCGGACATACAAAGGGCGGCGCATCCTGACAACGCGCCGCCCGTCCTTCGGGGCAAATTTCGCTCGGCCCCGGTGAGCTTCGGGGTCAGGCGTGCGAGGGCACGTCGCCCTGCAGCTGCATCCGGCCGATCGGACGGACGCTCGTCGCCTGCGGCCCCATGCCGTTCGGCCCGTCATCGACGATCGACAACTCGACCGGGGTGTTTTCTTCGAGCTTCGCGAACCCGTCCTCGGCGACGCTGGCCTTGTGGAACCAGATGTCGCGCCCGTCGAGGGTCTCGATGAAACCGTATTCGGTGAAGAGCTGGCGCACCCGGCCCTGCGGCGGCCCCTCGTGCATCTTCACATCGCCCTGCACCTTTTGTGCGGCGTGTTCGAGCTGTCGCTCCATCGCGTAGAAGGCGTCGCGGACCGCGAGGTAGGGGTCATGCTTGTCGCCCTTTCCGGGGTCCTGGCTGACCACCAGTTCCTTACCCGGCACGCGGCATTCGATGCGCACGTGATATCCCTTGGCCCCCGCCTGACTGCGGTTGGGCACCTCGACCACGACGTGGCAGCTGGTGATATGGCTGTGAAAACGCTCGAGCTTGTCGGCGCGTTCGCGGATCTTGGCCTCAAGCCCGTTAGAGCTGTCCATGTTGTGGAAGGCGATCTCGAGGGGGGTATCCATGCGTCTCTCCCTTCTGGTTGGTGAGGGAGAAACGCATGGTTGCTCAGGCCGTTCCGGCTGACGTTACGCCTGCAGCGAGCGCACGCCCACATCGCCCTCGACGCGGGCCTTCATCGCTTGCGCTGCGGCCTGCGCTGCGGCGGCGGTGGTGAAGTAGGGGATCTTGGAATGCAGCGCCGCCGAGCGGATGTCGCGGCTGTCCTCGATCGCCTGCGCGCCCTCGGTGGTGTTCATAACCAAGGCCACATGCCCGTCCTTCAGCCGGTCCACGATGGTGAGGCCACCCTCGTAGAGCTTGTTGACCAGCTCGGCCTCGATGCCGTTCTCCTTGAGCCACGACAGCGTGCCGCGCGTGGCGAGGATGGTGAGGCCGAGACCCGTGACGATGCGCGCCGCTTCCGCCATGTCGGGCGTCTTGTCGCCGTCGCGGATCGACAGGAACACGCGGCCCTCGCGCGGCAGATCAACACCCGCGCCCATCTGCGCCTTGAGGAAGGCCAGAGCGAAGCTGCGGTCCCAGCCCATGACCTCGCCGGTCGAGCGCATCTCCGGCCCGAGGATGGTGTCGACGCCGGGGAAGCGAGCGAAGGGCAGCACCGCCTCCTTGACCGAGAACCACGGCATGTTGGGATCGGCCAGCGTCATCGGGTCGGCATAGGGCAGGTCGCTGTCGTAATCGACATTCTCGTAGGCCGGGCGGAACGGGAAGGCCGAGAGCTTTTCGCCCGCCATGAGGCGTGCGGCGATCGAGGCGATGGCGCTGTCGGTCGCCTTGGCGACGAAGGGCACGGTGCGCGAGGCGCGCGGGTTCACCTCGATCAGGTAGACCTCGTCGTCCTTGACGGCGAACTGCACGTTCATCAGCCCGACCACGCCCAGCGCCTTGGCCAAGGCCTCGGTCTGACGCCGGATTTCGGCTTGGATCTCTTGGGTGAGCGAGTGCGGCGGCAGGCAGCACGCACTGTCACCCGAGTGCACGCCGGCCTCTTCGATGTGCTGCATGATGCCCGCGACGTGCACCTGTTCGCCGTCGCACAGCGCGTCGACGTCCACTTCGGTCGCGCCGGAGAGGTAGCTGTCGAGCAGCACCGGGCTGTCGCCGGACACGACGACGGCGTTGCGGATGTAGCGCTTGAGATGGTCCATGTCGCGGACGATCTCCATGGCCCGGCCACCCAGCACGTAGGAGGGGCGGATCACCAACGGGAAGCCGATGCTGTCGGCGATGTCGATGGCCTGCTGGTCGGTCGAGGCTATGCCGTTCACCGGCTGCTTCAGGCCCAGACGGTTCACCAGGTCCTGGAACCGCTCGCGGTCCTCGGCGAGGTCGATGGCGTCGGGCGTGGTGCCCAAGATCGGGACGCCTTCGGCCTCGAGCGCGCGGGCGAGCTTGAGCGGGGTCTGGCCGCCGAACTGCACGATCACACCGTGCAGCGTGCCGTTTTCCTGCTCGACCCGCAGGATCTCCATGACGTGCTCGAAGGTCAGCGGCTCGAAATAAAGCCTGTCCGAGGTGTCGTAGTCGGTCGAGACGGTCTCGGGGTTGCAGTTGACCATGATCGTCTCGTAGCCCGCATCGGTTAGCGCGAAGCAGGCGTGACAGCAGCAGTAGTCGAACTCGATGCCCTGACCGATCCGGTTAGGACCGCCGCCCAGGATCACCACCTTCTTGCGGTCCGAGGGCCGCGCCTCGTCCTCGACCTCGCCCATGACGGGGTGCTCGTAGGTCGAATACATGTAGGGGGTCTGCGCCTCGAACTCGGCGGCGCAGGTGTCGATCCGCTTGAACACCGCCGTCACGCCGAGATTGCGGCGCGCACGGCGCACGTTGTCCTCATCGCGGCCCGTGAGGGTGGCGAGGCGGGCATCGGTGAAGCCCATCATCTTGAGGTGGCGCAGGCCCTCTTCCGTGGTGGGCAGGCCGGTCTTGCGCAGCTCGTTCTCGGTGTCGACGATCTCGCGGATGCGGGCGAGGAACCACGGGTCGAACTTGGTGACGGCCTGGATCTCGTCATCCGACAGCTCATGGCGCATCGCCTGGGCGATGACGCGGATCCGGTCGGGCGTGGTCTTCGACAGCGCCTTGGTGATCGCCGCGCGGTCGGGCGCGCCCGCGATCTCGATTTCGTCAAAGCCGGTCAGCCCGGTCTCCATCGAAGCCAGCGCCTTTTGCATCGATTCGTGGAAGGTCCGGCCGATCGCCATGGCCTCGCCCACCGATTTCATCGCGGTGGTCAGATGCGGCTCGGAGCCCGGGAACTTCTCGAAGGCAAAGCGCGGGATCTTGGTGACGACATAGTCGATGGTCGGCTCGAAGCTCGCCGGGGTCACCTTGGTGATGTCGTTGTCGAGCTCGTCGAGCGTATAGCCCACGGCCAGCTTGGCCGCGATCTTGGCGATCGGGAAGCCGGTGGCCTTGGAGGCCAGCGCCGAGGAGCGCGAGACGCGCGGGTTCATCTCGATCACTACCATGCGGCCGTCATCGGGGTTGATCGCCCACTGCACATTCGAGCCGCCGGTTTCGACGCCGATCTCGCGCAGAACGGCGATCGAGCCGTTGCGCATGTGCTGGTATTCGCGGTCGGTGAGGGTCAGCGCCGGGGCGACGGTGATCGAATCTCCGGTGTGCACGCCCATCGGGTCGACGTTCTCGATGGCGCAGACGATGATGGCGTTGTCGGCGCGGTCGCGCACGACTTCCATCTCGTATTCCTTCCAGCCGAGCAGCGACTCGTCGACGAGGATCTGACCCACCGGCGAGGCGTCCATGCCGGTGCGGCAGTAATGCTCGTATTCGGCACGGTTGTAGGCGATGCCGCCCCCCGTTCCACCCAGCGTGAAGGCGGGGCGGATGATCGCGGGAAGACCGATTTCTTCGAGCGCCTCGATGGCGAGAGAGACGCCGGCGTTCAGGTCACGCTTGCCGTTCGCCATCTTGGGCGCGGTGATGATCGTGGCCTTGGGGTTTTCGAGGCCGATCCGGTCCATCGCTTCGCGGAACAGCTTGCGGTCCTCGGCCATCTCGATGGCCTCGCGCTTGGCGCCGATCATCTCGACGCCGAACTTCTCCAACACACCCATATCGGCGAGCGCCAAAGAGGTGTTGAGGCCGGTCTGTCCGCCCATGGTCGGCAGGAGCGCGTCGGGGCGCTCCTTCTCGATGATCTTGGCGACGACCTCGGGGGTGATCGGCTCGATGTAGGTGGCGTCGGCCAGCCCCGGATCGGTCATGATCGTCGCTGGGTTGGAGTTGACGAGGATGACCCTGTAGCCTTCTTCGCGCAGCGCCTTGCAGGCTTGCGCGCCCGAGTAATCGAACTCGCAGGCTTGGCCGATGACAATCGGCCCCGCGCCGATGATCATGATCGAGCGGATATCGGTTCTTTTCGGCATGGGACCCTCGTGTTTCTCGCGCAGCCTCAAGGGAGGGGGCCGCGCAAATCGTCGCGGTTATAGACATGGACCGTCTTAGCGCAAGGCCCTGCGGTCCCGCAGGGGAAAGCAAACTCCGGCCCCCCTGTCGCGCGGAGGGCGCCCGATGTATCGGGAGGGGGCAAAAGAGTGTGGGCGAACATGCGGATCGGCTTCGACAGGGGCCCCGAGGGACGGGGCGCGGTATTTTCGCGGCCTCGACGTCTGATCGAGGCGTGGCGGCCCGAAGGCGTGCCATTGGCACTTGCCGCCATCGAGGCCGCGCGGGCGGAGGGCGCATGGATCGCAGGCTATGCGAGCTACGAGCTGGGCTACGCGCTGGAGCGGCGGCTGCGACGCCTGATGCCGCAGGAGCGCCGCTTGCCGCTCTTGCGGTTTGGCGTGTTCGAGCAGGCGCCGGAGGACTGGGCGCCAGAGGTGGGACCGGCGCGCTTGGGTGCGTTCGAGCCGCGCTGGACGGCACAGGATCACCGTGCCGCGCTGGACAAGGTGCGCGACTACATCGCGGCGGGCGACATCTATCAGGCGAACCTGACTTTCCCGCTCGATGCGGTGTGCACGGGCCGCGCGGAGGCGCTCTATGCCGCGCTGTCGCGGGGCCAGCCGGTGGCGCATGGCGCGATGGTCGAGCAGGAGGGGCTGCCCACGCTGATCTCGCGCTCGCCGGAGTTGTTCTTTGCCACCGACGGGGCAGGGGGCATCGAGACGCGGCCCATGAAGGGCACACAGCCGCGGGGGGCGACGCAGGCCGAGGATGAGGCGCGCCGCGCGTTTCTCGCCGCCGACGAGAAGAATCGCGCCGAGAACCTGATGATCGTGGATCTGCTGCGCAACGATCTGAGCCGGGTGGCCGTGCCCGGCAGCGTCGCGGTGCCAAAGCTGTTCGACATCGAGACCTATGCCTCGGTGCACCAGATGGTGAGCCACGTGACCGCCCGGCTGGCCCCCGGCGCCGGGTTCGCGGCGATCCTGGCCGCGCTGTTTCCCTGCGGCTCGATCACCGGCGCGCCGAAGTTGCGGGCAATGGAGATCATCCGCGAGCTGGAGCCGTGGCCGCGCGAGGCTTACTGCGGCGCGATCGGCTGGGCCGGGCCAGACGGGCGGTCCTCGTTCAACGTGGCGATCCGTACTCTGATGGTCGAGGGTGGGCGCGCCACGCTCAACGTCGGCGGCGGCATCGTCTGGGACAGCGAGGCGGGTTCGGAATGGGACGAGGCGTTGTGGAAGACCCGCTTCGCGCGCATTCTGCCGTGATCCGGCAAGTTTACTCCAGAAACACTCAAAGCCCGCATATGCCCCAAGAGACCCCGCTTCGGATCATCGAGACCTTGGGCGCGCATCCCGGCGAGGGGCCGCGTCGGCTGGCAGCGCATCTCGATCGGATGGGCCGCACGGCGCTGGCGCTGGGCTTCCCGTTCGACCGCAGACGGGCCGAGACGCTGCTCGACCTCAGCCCCGAGGCGCCTTTGCGTTGCCGCCTGACGCTCGACCGGGCGGGCGCGCTCGATCTCACGACCGGTCCGCTGGCCCCGAACCCCGCCTTGTGGCGCGTGGCGATCCACCCCGAGCGGCTCGACGCCGAGGATCCATGGCTGCGATACAAGACCACCCGTCGGGCGCTCTATGACCGGGCGCGAGCCGAACTGCCCGAAGGCGTGGACGAATGGCTGTTTCTCAACGGTCGCGGGGAGCTTTGCGAGGGTACGATCACCAATCTCTTCGTAGACCACCGCACACCCGCGCTGTCCTGCGGATTGCTGCCCGGCGTGCTCAGGGCCACGCTTCTGGGGCAGGGCTGGCGCGAGGCGGTGCTGACGCAGGGCGACCTCGAAGCCGAGCCGTTCTTCATGGGCAATTCGCTTCGGGGGCTGATCGCGGCGCATCTCGTCGCGGCGTGACCTCCCGGCTTGCTTGACATCAAGGCCCCAACCCGGTGTATCGGCGCGACACCCGCCACAAGGGATATCCTTTCATGCACGCCTACCGCACCCACACCTGCGCCGCCCTGACCCGTGACAATGTGGGCGATACCGTCCGGCTGTCGGGCTGGGTGCATCGGATCCGCGACCACGGCGGCATCCTGTTCATCGACCTGCGCGACCATTACGGCGTCACGCAGGTGCTGTGCGACCCCGACAGCGCGGCCTTCGCCGATGTCGAGAAGCTGCGCTCCGAATGGTGCATCCGCATCGACGGCGAGGTGAAGGCCCGCGCGCCCGAGCTGGTGAACCCCAAGCTGCCGACCGGCGAGATCGAGGTCTTCGTGCGCGGGGTCGAGGTGCTCGGCGCCTCCAAGGAACTGCCGCTGCAGGTCTTCGGCGATCAGGAATACCCCGAGGAGACGCGGCTCAAGTACCGCTATCTCGACCTGCGCCGCGAGGCGATGCAGGCGAACATGACGCTGCGCTCGGACGTGGTGCGCTCGATCCGCCAGCGGATGTGGGACCAGAACTTCCGCGAGTACCAGACGCCGATCATCACCGCCTCCTCCCCCGAGGGCGCGCGCGACTTCCTCGTGCCGTCGCGTCTGCACCCGGGCAAGTTCTACGCGCTGCCGCAGGCACCGCAGCAGTTCAAGCAACTCCTGATGGTGTCGGGCTTCGACAAGTACTTCCAGATCGCGCCGTGTTTCCGCGACGAGGACCCGCGCGCCGATCGCTCGCCCACCGATTTCTACCAGCTCGACCTCGAGATGAGCTTTGTGGAGCAGCAGGACGTGTTCGACACGATCCAGCCGGTGATGCAGGGCATCTTCGAGGAGTTCGGTGGCGGTCGGAAGGTCGATGACGAATGGCCGCTGATCTCCTACAAGGACGCCGCTCTCTGGTACGGCACCGACAAGCCCGACCTACGCAACCCGATCAAGATGCAGGACGTCTCCGAGCATTTCAAAGGCTCGGGCTTCGCGATCTTTGCCAAGCTCTTGGAGCAGGAGGGCACGCAGATCCGTGCGATTCCCGCCCCGACCGGCGGCTCGCGCAAGTTCTGCGACCGGATGAACGCCTTCGCCCAGAAGGAAGGCCTGCCGGGCATGGGCTACATCTTCTGGCGCGAAGCCGAGGGCGGCATGGAAGCCGCCGGTCCGCTCGCCAAGAACATCGGCCCCGAGCGCACCGAGGCGATCCGCCAGCAGCTTGGCCTCGGCGTCGGTGACGCCGCCTTCTTCCTCGGCGGCAAGCCCGAGGCGTTCGAGCGAGTGGCCGGCCGCGCCCGCGTCGCGATCGGCGAAGAGTTGAAGATCACCGAGACCGACCGCTTCGCCTTTGCCTGGATCGTCGACTTCCCGATGTACGAGAAGGACGACGAGGGCCGGATCGACTTCTCGCACAACCCGTTCTCGATGCCGCAGGGCGGGATGGAGGCGCTTCAGGGCGATCCGCTATCGGTGCTGGGCTACCAGTACGACCTCGCCTGCAACGGCTACGAGCTGATCTCGGGGGCGATCCGGAACCACAAGCCGGAGATCATGTTCAAGGCCTTCGAGCTGGCCGGTTACGGCGAGGACGAGGTCAAGAAGCGCTTTGGCGGCATGGTCAACGCGTTCCAGTACGGCGCCCCGCCGCATGGTGGCTGCGCCGCCGGCATCGACCGGGTGGTGATGCTCTTGGCCGACGAGGCCAACATCCGAGAGGTCATCCTCTTCCCGATGAACCAGCGGGCCGAAGACCTGATGATGAACGCGCCCTCGGAGCCCACAAACGACCAGCTGCGCGAGCTGCGCCTGCGCGTGCTGCCGCCCGAGAGCTGATCGGCCCACCGGCAAAGGAAAAGGCCGCATCCCGAGTGGGGTGCGGCCTTTTTCATGCGCAGCGATGTCTCGCGTCTCTCAGAACACCAGCCCGCCCAGCACGCAGATCCAAGCCAGCCCCACGGCGGCGCCCGCGACGGCGACCGCGGCAGAGCCGGAATCCTTGGCCTGCTTGGCCAGAGCGCGGCGTTCTTCGGAAACGTCGTCGACGACCCGCTCGATCGCGGTGTTGAGGCATTCGAACGCCAGAACCATGACGCCGCCCATCAAGAGCATGCCGCGCTCGCCCGCCGAGAGCGGCAGCACGAAGGCCAGCACGGCGGAGGCGATGTTGGCCCACATCCACTGATGCAGGCTGCCTTCGGTGTTCCAGATGTGCTTGAGTCCCTGCCAGGACCAGACCGCGCGCATGCGCAGTCGCTCGTAATGTTCACGCATATCTCGCCCCCGGGCCTCGCAAAAGCAGATATGACCTGTGCGAAAGAGGAAGCCAAGGAGTCCCCGCCGGCCAAGGCAGTGCAATGTTTTCTCGTTGTCGCCACGTCCTCTACCAATGCGCCCTCCCACTGCGCGCGGCTTGCGCTAGATCTATCTGCATGACACCTCAACACGAAGATTACCCCGCCTATGCCCGCTCCGAGCGCATCGCCGATGGCGTGATCCACGCCCTCGGCGTGATCTTTGCACTCATCGGGGCGGCCCTGTTGATCTCGCTCTCGGTCTGGGATGCGCAGGCGCGCGCCGACCGGATCGTCGCCGTGGCGATCTACGGGGCCGCGCTGATCGCGACCTTCTCGGCCTCGGCGTTCTATCACATGACGCCTTGGGCCCGCTTGCGGCCGATGCTGCGCCGGATCGACCACGCTGCGATCTATCTCAAGATCGCGGGCACCTATACGCCGCTGGTGGTGCTGATCGGGTCGGCCTTCGCCTATGCCATCCTTGCGGTGGTCTGGGCAGTGGCTCTGGGCGGCGCGACGGCCAAGCTGTTCTTCTGGAAGAGCCCGGGCCGTCTCGGCCCCACGCTTTACCTGCTGCTGGGCTGGCTCAGCACCGCGCTGGTCTGGTCGCTGGCGATGACGCTGCCGGTGGCCTCGACCGCGCTGGTGGTGATCGGGGGACTGCTCTATTCGGCAGGGGTGATCTTCTTCGTGTGGGAAGGCCTGCGTTTTTCCAACGCGATCTGGCACGGTTTCGTGCTCGCCGCCTCGGCCTGCTTTTTTGCCGCGATCGCGATGGGGGTGCTCGTCTGAGCACCCCCATTGTGGGTCAAAGCCCGGCGACGGTGCGCCGCACGATCTCCATGCGCTGCGCGTTCGGCGGATGCGTTCCGAGCAGCCGGTCGCCCGGATCGGGGATGCGCAGGAAGAACTCTGCGCCCTTGACCGCGTCGTAGCCCGCGCGCTTGGCGATGGTCGCACCCAGCGCATCGGCCTCCAGCTCGAAATCCTTGGAATAGCTGCGCGCGCCAAAGCCCGCGCCAAGTTGCTGCGCGGTACGCACCACGCTTTCGTTGCCGCCACCAAGCCCGCTGGCGAGCTGGCCGAACACCGTGGCGCCTATCGCGGCGTTGCGGCTCTGGCGATCCAGGTGACCCGCAATGTGATGCGCCGCCTCGTGGCTGAGCACGAAGGCCAGCTCATCGGCGTTCTGCACTTCGCTCAGCAGCGCCACGGTAAAGGCCAAAAGCGGGCGGCCTTGGGCGTCGCGGGTCTGGAAGGCGTTGGCAGGCTGGCCGGGACGGTCATCGACGACGATGCGGAAATCGCAATCGAGCTGCGGCGCGTTGGCGCGGCAAACCTGTTCGGCCACCGGTTCCAGCCGTTCCACGACCTGCACGAAATTGCGCGCGGCCGAGCGGGCGGCATCGGGGTTGGACACAGGGCCCGCTCCCTTGGAGACGGTGACATTGGTCGGGGTGGGGGCTGGGGTGCCCGGGCGCGTCACGGTGGTGGTGCGCTGCGGCCCCGTGGCCACGGTGATGGGCGGCGCACAGGCCGAAAGCCCAAGACCGGCGGCCAGGGCGAAAAAGGAAAGGCGGGACAACATCGGCGACAACATCCGGTTCGTCGGGAAGAATTGCCCCGATCCTAGCCGCCACCCCGACGCGGGGCCAGCCCCGGACGCGCCCCTCTCACAAGATCGGCATCGCGCCGCCGCCGACGACTTGCAGAGCCTCGACGCGCCGCCTAGGCTGGGACCATGTTCACCATCGAGCACGATTTCGACGCCACGGTCGTCACGCTTGTCGACGAGGGTGCCGCCCATCTTCAGGAGGACGTCACCGTCTGCGCCTTCGAAGATTGCGTGACCGTCGAGCAGTACGATCCCCGCAGCGATGCCGTAGTGCGGATCACCCTGTCACTGCACCAGGCGCGCGAGCTGCAGGCGGCGCTGAATTTGCCTGAAGGCATCTACCGCGCGAAGAGCGGCGGCTGAAACGGCACCCTGATCCGCGACGGAGCGCGCGACGCGGACCGGGTGCCATGAGTATTTGCAGAATGAAGTTGCCAATGATGCGCCCGGCGGGGCCGACGGATCACTCCTCTTCGGAGTGGGCGGGCACTGCCTTGCCGAATTCGCGCCAGATTTCCGCGCCGCGACGGGCAAGGGGGGTCAGATCATCCGCTTCGTTCGTGTCCAGCATCGCAAACAGCCGATCACGCATCCGCGGCTCCCAGAACGAGCGCAGGTGCTCGGCCACGTGCTGGGCCCGCGTGCCCTCCGCTTGGCTTTCGAAGAAGGTGGCGATCTGGTTCGCCATGTAGACGAGCTTCTGGTCGGTGGTTCTAGAGGACATGGGCGGCTCCGATACGGGCGTGATGGGTAAAGATGCGGGTGCCTTGGCGGTTGTGGGTGACGAGCGCGATCCCTGCCTCCTCGGCGAGGCGCACCGCGTGGGCCGTGGGCTGCGAGACCGAAAGCATGACCGGCGCGCCGATCATCGCGGTCTTCTGCACCATCTCCAACGACAGCCGTGAGGTCAGAACGACCGCGCCGGAGGCAGGGTCGACGCCTGTGGCCGCCATGGCACCGGCGAGCTTGTCGAGCGCGTTGTGACGGCCCACGTCCTCGCGGGCGAGCACGATGCCTTGGCCGGGGATGTAGAAGCCTGCCGCGTGAACGGCCCGGGTCTCGTCGTGCAGCGGTTGCAGTGTGCGCAGGGCGTGGAGTGCCACTGCGATTTCCGACGGGGCCAGCACGAGGTCGGAGGCGGGCACCGCCCGCACGGTGCGGGCCGCCTGCGCGAGGCTGTCGATGCCGCACAAGCCGCAGCCGACGGGGCCGACCTGCGCACGGCGGCGCGCGTCGAGGGCGGCCTGCTTTTCATCCGGCAGCCAGATTCGGGCCTCGATGCCATTGGGTTGCTCGACGATCTCGACCTCGCCGATCTCTTGGGCTTCGGCAAAGCCTTCGGTGATCGTGAAGCCGCGCGCGAAATCCTCGATATCGGCGGGCGTCGCCATCATCACCGCCTGGGTCGAGCCGTTGTAGACCACCGCCACGGGGGTCTCCTCGGGCAGGGACACGGCGGACAGGGAAGCGGGGGCGGCCTGAGCCGCCCCCGCGTCGCGGGCCGAAACCCGCTGGTAAGGGTGCAAACCCTCGCTCATTCCGCCGCGGGCAGGATGCGGCGCGATTGCTCGGCCTGCGCGTTGTAATCCTCCTGCCACTCGGACGGGCCGTTCGACGGGCTGACCTGCACCGCCGTCACCTTGTATTCCGGGCAGTTGGTCGCCCAGTCCGAGAAGTCGGTGGTGATGACGTTGGCCTGCGTCGTCGGGTGGTGGAAGGTGGTGTAGACCACGCCGGGGCTGACCCGGTCGGTGATCACCGCGCGCAAAGAGGTGTCGCCCGAGCGCGAGGCGAGGCGGACATAGTCGCCGTCCTTCACGCCGCGCACCTCGGCATCATGCGGGTGGATCTCCAACACATCCTCTTCATGCCAGCGCGAGTTCTCGGTGCGGCGCGTCTGCGCGCCGACGTTGTACTGCGACAGGATGCGACCCGTGGTGAGCAGCAAGGGGAAGCGCGGGCCGGTCTTTTCATCCGTCGCCACGTATTCGGTGCGGATGAAGCGCCCGCGACCGCGCACGAAGCCGTCGATGTGCATGAGGGGCGTGCCCTCGGGCGAGGCGTCGTTGCAGGGCCACTGCACCGAACCCTTCTCTTCCAGCAGCTCGTAGCTGACATTGGCAAAGCTCGGCGTCGTCGCCGCGATCTCGGCCATAATCTGCGCGGGGTGGGTATAGGTCCAGCCGCCGCCCATTGCATTCGCCAGCAATTGCGTCACCTCCCAATCGGCATAGCCGTTCTTCGGGGCCATGACCTTGCGCACGCGGTTGATGCGGCGCTCGGCGTTGGTGAAGGTGCCGTCCTTCTCAAGGAAGGTCGAGCCGGGCAGGAAGACATGCGCGTAGTTCGCGGTCTCGTTCAGGAACAGGTCCTGCACGATCACGCACTCCATCGCCGCCAGGCCCGCTGCCACGTGCTTGGTGTCGGGGTCGGACTGAAGGATGTCCTCGCCCTGGCAGTAAAGGCCCTTGAAGGTGCCGTCGACGGCGGCATCGAGCATGTTGGGGATGCGCAGGCCCGGCTCAGAGTCGAGCTTGACGTTCCACAGGCTCTCGAACACCTCGCGCACCTCCGAGCCCGCTACGTGGCGGTAGCCCGGAAGCTCGTGCGGGAAGGAGCCCATGTCGCAGGAACCCTGCACGTTGTTCTGGCCGCGCAGCGGGTTCACGCCAACGCCGCGACGACCGATGTTGCCGGTCAGCATGGCGAGGTTGGCGATGCCGATGACGGTGGTCGAGCCTTGGGAATGCTCGGTCACACCGAGACCGTAGTAGATCGCGCCGTTGCCGCCTGTGGCGTAGAGACGGGCAGCCTTGCGCAGCTCTTCCGCCGGGACGCCGGTGAGCATCTCGACCGCTTCGGGCGCGTGCCGGTCCTCGGCCACGAACTCCACGTAGTCCTGGAATTCTTCCCAGTCGCAGCGGGTGCGGATGAACTCCTCGTCGTAGAGGCCTTCGGTCACGATCACATGCGCGATGGCGGTCACGATCGCGACGTTGGTGCCCGGTCGCAGCGCGAGGTGATGCGCGGCTTCGACATGCGGGCTTTTGACAAGGTCGATTCGGCGAGGATCGACGACGATCAGTTTCGCCCCCTCCCGCAGCCGCTTCTTGAGGCGGCTTGCGAAGACCGGGTGGCCGTCGGTCGGGTTGGCCCCGATGACGACGACCACATCCGTGTCCTCGACCGAATCGAAATCCTGCGTCCCGGCGGATGTGCCGTAGGTCTGGCCGAGGCCATAGCCCGTGGGTGAGTGGCAAACGCGGGCGCAGGTATCGGTGTTGTTGTTGCCAAAGACGGCACGGGCCATCTTCTGGACGAGATAGGTCTCTTCGTTGGTGCAGCGCGAGGAGGTGATCACGCCGATCGACTTCTTGCCGTACTGCTCCTGAATGCCGCGCATCTTCTTGGCGGCAAAGCCGATGGCTTCGTCCCAGGACACCTCTTTCCAAGGCTGGTCGATGCTGACCCGGATCATCGGGTTCAGGATGCGGTCGCTATGCGCGGCATAGCCATAGGCGAAGCGGCCCTTGACGCAGCTATGGCCGCGGTTGGCCTTGCCGTGCTTATACGGGGTCATGCGCACCAGCTCGTCGCCGCGCATCTCAGCCTTGAACGAACAGCCGACGCCGCAATAGGCGCAGGTGGTGACGACCGAGCGATCCGGCGTGCCGATCTCGATCACCGACTTTTCCTGCAGCGTCGCGGTCGGGCAGGCCTGCACGCAGGCGCCGCAGGACACGCAGTCCGAGGTCATGAAGTCGTCGAGCTTGGTGCCCGCCGAAACCCGGCTGTCGAAGCCGCGCCCCTCGATGGTCAGCGCGAATGTGCCCTGCACCTCCTCGCAGGCCCGCACGCAGCGCGAACAGACGATGCATTTGGAGGGGTCGTAGGTGAAGTAGGGGTTGCTGTCATCCTTGGGGATGAACTGCGGGTTCGAGATGCCGACCGGCTGACGCAGCCGCGCCTCGGCTTGGGAACGCGCCCCGGTGCCTGAGGGGTCGTAGTGGTTGTCGCCGGGCGTGTAGCGCACGTCGCGCAGGCCCACGGCCCCGGCCATGTCCTGAAGCTCGCAATCGCCGTTGGCACCGCAGGTCAGACAGTCGAGCGGGTGGTCGGAGATATAGAGCTCCATGACGCCCTTGCGGAGCTTCTTGATCTTGGAGGTCTGGGTGTGGACCACCATGCCCTCGGCCACCGGCGTGGTGCAGGAGGCGGGCGTGCCGCGCCGCCCCTCGATCTCGACCACGCAAAGACGGCACGACCCGAAGGCGGCCATGTTGTCGGAGGCGCAGAGCTTGGGCACCTGAATGCCCAGCTCGGCGCTGGCACGCATGACGCTGGTGCCCTCGGGCACGGTGACGTCAAAGCCGTCGATGCTCAGCGTAACCGTCTTGGTCGAGGTCGACGCGGGCGTGCCCATGTCGGTGTCGTCCTTGAGACCGGTGCCACCGGGACCGTCGAAGGGAATCAGAAAGTCCTTCATTCCGCTGCCTCCTTGGCATTGGCATGGAAATCGTCAGGGAAATGCGTCAGCGCCGACATCACGGGGTAGGGGGTGAAGCCCCCCAGCGCGCAAAGCGAGCCGTCCTTCATGGTATCACAAAGATCGGTCAGCAGCGGGATCGCGCTCGTGTCGCCACGTGCGATCCGATCGACCGTCTCGACGCCGCGCACCGCGCCGATCCGGCAGGGCGTGCACTTGCCGCAGCTTTCGACCGCGCAGAACTCCATGGCAAAGCGCGCCATGCCGAGCATGTCGGCACTGTCGTCGAACACCACCACGCCCGCATGACCGATGAGCCCGCCTTCACCGTCGAACTCTTCGTAGCCGAAGGGCGTGTCGAACTTGGAGCGCGGGAAGTAGGCCCCAAGAGGACCACCGACCTGCACCGCCTTGACCGGGCGGCCCATTGCCGTGCCGCCGCCGATCTCGTCGACCAGCGCGCCCAGAGAGGTGCCGAAGGCCGTTTCGAACAAGCCGCCGAACTTCACGTTGCCCGCGATCTGGATCGGGATCGTGCCGCGCGAGCGGCCAAGACCGAAGTCGCGGTAATGCGCCGCACCTTTTTCGAAGATCACCGGCACGGTGCCGAGCGAGATGATGTTGTTGACCACCGTCGGCTTGCCGAGAAAACCTTCGAGCGCGGGCAGGGGGGGCTTGGCCCGTACCACGCCGCGCTTGCCTTCAAGGCTGTTCAGGAGCGAGGTTTCTTCGCCGCAGACATAAGCGCCCGCGCCAACGCGGACCTCCATGTCATAGGCGAAATCCGAGCCAAGCACCGAAGCACCGAGCACACCGCGCGCACGGGCGATGCGGATCGCCTCGTTCATGGTGTGGATCGCTTCGGGATACTCCGAGCGCAGGTAGATATAGCCGCGCGTCGCGCCGACGCAGATGCCCGCGATCGCCATGCCCTCGATGAGGCTGAAGGGATCGCCTTCCATCAGCATCCGGTCGGCGAAGGTGCCCGAATCGCCCTCGTCGGCGTTGGCGACGATGTATTTCTGGCTCGCTTGAGCGAGACGCACGGTGTCCCATTTGATGCCGGTGGGGAAACCTGCGCCGCCGCGACCACGCAGGCCGCTTTCCTTCATCTCGTCGATCATCGCCGCGCCGGTCATCTCCAGCGCCCGGCGCAGACCCTTAAGGCCGCCATGCGCCTCGTAGGCATCGAGCGACAGCGGGTCGATCACGCCGACGCGGGCAAAGGTGAGGCGGGTCTGCCGCTTCATCCAGTCGATCTCTTCGGTCGGGCCGAGGGCCAGCGCGTGTGTGCCCCAGTCGGCGTCGAACAGCGCGCGCACGTCATGCGGCGTCACCGGTCCAAAGGCATGACGGACGCCATCCTTCTCGATTTCGACCATCGGCTCCAGCCAGAGCATCCCGCGCGACCCGTTGCGGATGACTTCGATCTCGATCTCGCGGATCTTCGCCTCGGTGATGACCGCTTCGGCCACCTTCTCGGCGTCGACGGCGAGGGCGGCGGCATCGCGTGGGACGTAGATCTTCAGCACGCTCATGCGTCCACCTCCGAAAGCAGCGCGTCGAGCCGCGCCTTGTCGACCCGTGCCACGACGCGGCCATCGAGCATCATCGCGGGGCCGGTGGCGCAAAGCCCGAGGCAATAGACCGGCTCCAGCGTCACGTCGCCTCGCGCGCTCGTGCCGTGCCAATCGACACCGAGCCGGGCCTTGGCCGCCGCCTCGATGCCCAGACCGCCGCGTGCCTGACAGGCCTCGGCGCGGCAGATCTTGAGCATGTGGCGACCCGCCGGCTCTTCACGGAAGTCATGGTAGAAGCTGACCACGCCGTGCACCTCGGCACGGCTGATGTTCAGGCCTTCGGCAATGATCGGCAGCGCCTCTGGCGGCACATAGCCCCATTCGGCCTGCACCGCGTGCAGGATCGGCAGCAAGGGCCCTTCGAAGGTCGCGTGATCGGCAAGGATCGCGCGCAGGCGGCCTTCCAGATCGGCGGGGGCTGGCGGTGTCGGCATCGGCTGGCTCCTCCTCGAGTCGTCCGCGCATACAACCGCATACTCACACTGCGTATCAATATCGCAATTTCGTGCTGCGATAGAGAAAACCTATCAATCCCGGTCGAAGCGTCGTGCCTCCGACAGTAGCGCCGATAGCAGCGGCGTGTGCGGCTCGCGCCATGGCGCGATCAGCCCGATCTCGTGGGCGGCATCGGGGTCGGTGATCCGCTGGGCCACCAGCGGCAGGCCTTCGAGAAAGATCGCCGCCGCACGCTCTGGCAGGATCGTGACCCAGCCCGAATTCAGCACATGGGAAATCAACACGATGGTCGAGTTGGTTTCGACCCTTGGCGTAACCTCAACGCCCGCGCCCGCCAGATGCCCCGCGATGATCCGGCGGTTCTGCATGTCGGGGGTGAGCAGGCACAGATCCGTATCTTTGAAATCGGCCCAGCGCAGCCGCGCTTGTGTGGCCAGCGCCGCATCGCCGCGCATAACCGCCACGTAGCGTTCGGTATAGAGCGGCACGGTGACAACGCGGCCCATGGGTTCGTTGTCGAGATAGCCGATCCCGGCGTCGGCCTCATGATCCTCCAGCGCCGCGAGAAGCTGCGTCGTGGTGGTCGAGCGCACCGAGAACCGCATCTTGGGATGGGCTGCGGCAAAGCGCGAAGTGAGCTGCGTGACGGCCCCCAAGGCGGTCGGGATCACCGCGAGCCGCAGCACGCCGGTCAGCCCTTCGCGCGCGGCGCGCAGCTCCTCCTTCATGCCGCGCACGTCGCCGGAGATCCGCCGCGCCCAGTCGCGCACGCGCTCGCCCTCCGGCGTCAGCCCCTGAAACCGCGAGCCGCGCCGCACCAGCATCACGCCCAATTGATCCTCGAGCTGCCGGATCGCTGCCGAAAGCGTCGGCTGCGTCACCCCCATCGCCTCGGCGGCGCGGCCGAAATGCTCGGCCTTGGCGAGCGCCAGAAACATCTCGAGCCGCTCGATCATCCTAAGGCCCCAGTACCGTGATGCAGTAGGACCGGCACCACTAGCTCTTCCTCATCGACGAGGTGCCGATCGAGAAATCCTTGAAATCCGTCTAGCCGGGTGGCGAAGCGCGCCGCCTCGCCGCGCATCCGGGCGGGCGCATCCGCGATGCCGATCAGCCCGTTCGCGGCCTCGACGAAATCCGCAAGATGCCCATCGAGCGCGTGGTGATCGCCGTCGAGCAGCGCAAAGCCCGCCTCCAGCCGCGGCTCCATAGCCGAAAGACGGGGGAAATAATGCGCGTCCTCGATGCCGTGGTGCCCGTGCAACTCGCCCACCAGCCGCCCGCCGACCTGCGACAGCGCGGCGGCAAAGCGGGCCGGGTCGGCTCCGTCGGCGGCGGCCTGCGTCTCGCGCGTCAGCATCGCCAGCATTTCGCGGAACGACAGATGCTTGGAGAGCCAGAATCGCACCAGCCCGTCAAAGCCGGGATCGGTCTCCCAACCGGCACGGGGATAATCCTCGAGCAGCACGCGCAGCGCATCGGGAAGGCCCGCACGGGCCCCGAGCGTCAGCGCGGGATCGTTGGTCTCTGGGGTCATCGGCGCGTCTCCTTGGACCGAAAGCTAGTTCGAGAGGGTGGCGAGGGCGAGAGGCGGCAGATTCCCGCTTGGGCGAATGATCACAATTTCAAGACACCCTACGGAGGAATGAAACGTGAAGTTGTCGCAGCATGGAGCCTGCGCAACATCAATCGTGCGAATACATCGGAAAATTCGCCATAAGGTTGCCTAACTTGGCTGACGTAGGGGAAGTATGCCCCGTGCGCTGTCGCGTGGTCATGCTGCGATAAGTCTTGCAAATAACGGCCACTCGCAAAAGGATCGTGACACAACCACGCCTGAAAAGGGCGGATCTGCATCCGACGCGGGCTGTCTCGCGTCCTCCAAACAGGGATGACCACATGACCTTGAAGACCCATCTTCTCGCCGGCACCGCCGCGCTGCTGGCGCTCGCTGGCGCCGCGAACGCCGAGAGCCACGCGATGATGGAGCACCCCGAGACCGGGGAAAAGCTCGCCGCCGAACAGAGCTTCACCTACCGCGTGCTCGACGAATTTCCCTCGATCGACCCCAACCTCATCGAGGACGTCGAAGGCTCGGCCATCGGCCGCAACCTCTTCGAGGGCCTGATGGGGCAGGACAGCAAAGGTGACGTGGTTCCCGCCGTCGCCACCGGCTACGAGGTCTCCGAGGACGGTCTCACCTACACCTTCACGCTGCGCCCCGAAGCCAAGTGGTCGAACGGCGAGCCGGTGACGGCGAACGACTTCGTCTATTCGTGGCAGCGCGCCGCCAATCCCGCGACCGCCTCCGAGTACCAGTGGTACATGGGCCTGATGAAGATCGCCAACGTCGATGAGGTGATCTCGGGCGACAAGGAGCCCTCCGAACTGGGCGTGAAGGCCGTGGATGACCACACCCTCGAGGTGACGCTGTCGCAGCCGCTGCCCTATTTCGACCAGATGGTGACGCACACCACCACCTTCCCGGTGCCCAAGGCCACCATCGAAGAGCATGGCGACGCCTGGACCCAGCCCGGCAACATGGTGTCGAACGGCGCCTATGTCCTCGATAGCCGCGTGCCGCAGGAATACATCACGCTCAAGAAGAACCCCGAGTACTGGGATGCGGACAACGTCATCATCGAGGAAGTCACCGCCCTCATCATCAACGATGAAAATCAGGCGCTGACCCGCTACCTTGCCGGCGAGTTCGACCAGACCGACGTGCCCGCGGGCCAGTTCCCGCGCCTCGCCGAGGAATACCCCGCGCAGGCGATCTCGGTGCCGAACCTGTGCACCTACTACTACAACCTGAACGTCTCGGATTCGGGCCCCGAAGCGCTGGCCGATCCGAAGGTCCGCGAGGCGCTCTACCTCGCCATCGACCGCAACGTGATCGTCGACAACGTCGTCGCCGGGGGCCAGAAGCCGGCCTACACGCTGACCCACTGGGCCACCGCGGGCTTCGAGGTGCCGCAGGTCGAGGCGGCGAACATGACCCAGCAGGAGCGCAACGAGCGCGCCGCCGAGCTGATGGCCGAGGCCGGCTATGGCAAGGATGGCGAGGCGCTTTCGCTCGACCTGCTCTACAACACCTCCGAGGCCCACAAGCAGGTCGCCACGGCGATCGGCCAGATGTGGAAGCAGACGCTCGGCGTCGACATCGAGATGGCCAACATGGAGTGGCAGACCTTCCTCGAGGAGCGCCACAACAAGAACTACGAAGTGGCGCGCGCCGGCTGGTGCGCCGACTACAACGAAGCCTCGTCCTTCCTCGACATCATGGACACCAACTCGTCCTACAATGACTCGGGCTTCAACAACGCCGATTACGATGGTCTGCTGACTGAGGCGAAGACCGCCGAAGATCCGCTGCCGCTCTACACCCAGGCCGAAGAGATCATCACGCAGGAATTCCCGATCCTGCCGATCTACCACTACGCCACCGTGTTCATGATGGACGAGCACATCAAGGGCTACCCGCTCGAGAACGCGCAGGACAACTGGTACGCCAAGGATCTGTACCGCGTCGCGGGCGAGTGATCCCGACCTGAACGAACGCCGCGCCCCCTGGCCCAACCGCCGGGGGGCGCGGCCCATTTCCGCAAGAGGCGGAACCGAGGTAAAACCCACATGCTGAACTATGTTCTCAGGCGCGTCGCCATCGCGGTCCCGACGATCCTGCTGCTCGTCGTCATCTCTTTCGTGCTGATGTACGCAGCCCCCGGCGGCCCCTTCAATTCCGAGCGTCCGCTGCCCGCGCAGGTGATGGCCAACATCGAGGCACGCTATGGCCTCGATCAGCCCTATTGGAAGCAGATGACGACCTACATCTGGAACGTCGTCGTGCACTTCGACTTCGGCCCCTCGTTCCAATACCGCGACCGCACGGTGAACGACGTGATCGCCCAAGGTTTCCCGGTGACGCTCACCTATGGGTTTTGGAGCTTCATCGTGGCGCTGGTGGTCGGCGTCTCGCTCGGCGTCGCCGCGGCGATCCGCCACAACACATGGCTCGACTATCTTGCCGTCGGCATCTCGATCGGCGCGCAGGTCCTGCCCAACTTCGTGATGGCGCCGATCCTCGTGCTCGTCTTCACGCTGTGGCTCGGCTGGTTGCCGGGCGGCGGCTGGCAGGGCGGGCAGATCGAATACATCATCCTGCCGGTTATCGCGCTCTCGACCTCCTACATGGCCTCGATCGCGCGGATCACCCGCTCCTCGATGCTCGAGGTGATGAACGCAGGCTTCATCCGGACGGCGCGGGCCAAGGGTCTGCCGACCAGCCGGATCATCTGGAAGCACGCGCTCAAGCCGACGATGCTGCCGGTCCTGAGCTACCTCGGGCCCGCCTTCGTCGGCATGATCACCGGCTCGGTGATCATCGACGTGTTCTTCTCGACCGGCGGCATCGGCCAGTTCTTCGTCAACTCCGCCTTCAACCGCGACTACTCGGTCATCATGGGGATCACAATCCTCGTCGGTGTGCTGACTGTCACGTTCAACCTCGTGGTCGACCTGCTCTATGCGTGGATCGACCCGAAGATCCGTTACTGAGGAGGGGTCCCATGTCGCTCAATCCCGATCCCGGCACCGCCGACCGCCTGCTCGCCGCGCAGGCTGCCGCCGAGGTCAAGGGCCGCTCGCTGTGGAAGGACGCGCGCCAGCGCTTCATGCGCAACCGCGCCGCCACCGCCGGTCTCGTGGCGCTCGTCGCGATCTGCATCTTCGCCTTCTTCGGCGGGTTTCTGGCGCAATACGAGCCCGACTACGTCGACTTCTCTCTGATCGGCTCGAACGCCTCGAAGGGCGTGCCGTCGCTGGAGACGGGCCACTACTTCGGCACCGACAGCTCGGGCCGCGATCTCTATGCGCGCACCGTGCAGGGCACGCGGATCTCGCTTCTGGTCGGCATCGTCGGCGCGGGCGTCGCGGTGATCGTCGGCACGCTCTATGGGGCCATCGCGGGCTACAGGGGTGGACGCACCGACGGCGCGATGATGCGCACGGTCGATATCCTGATGTCGGTGCCCTACATGTTCGTGCTGATCCTGATGCTGGTGATCTTCGGCCGCTCGATCCTGATGCTGTTCATCGGCATCGGCCTGATCTCATGGCTCGACATGTCGCGCATCGCGCGCGGCCAGACGCTGACCATCAAGGGCAAGGAGTTCGTCGAAGCCGCCCATGCCACCGGCGTCCGGCCCATGACGATCATCCTGCGCCACATCGTGCCGAACCTTCTCGGCCTCGTCATCGTCTATGCCACGCTGCTGGTGCCGCAGATGATCATCACCGAGAGCTTCATCAGCTTTCTGGGCCTCGGCATTCAGGAGCCGAACACCTCGCTCGGCGCGCTGATCTCGAACGGGGCCAGCAACATGCAGTACGGCGTGATCTGGCAGCTTGCCTTCCCGCTCTTCTTCTTCGTCATCACGCTCTTCGCCTTCTTCTTCGTCGGCGACGGGTTGCGTGACGCCCTCGATCCGAAAGACCGCTAATGGCCCTGCTGGACATCGAAGACCTCCGCGTCACCTTCACCACCGGCGACGGCGATGTGAACGCCGTCAACGGGGTGAGCTTCTCGATCGACGAGGGCGAGACCCTTGCCATCGTCGGCGAAAGCGGCTCGGGCAAGAGCCAGACCGCCTTTGCGGCGATGGGGCTTCTGGCGCGCAACGGGCGCGCCACGGGGCAGATCCGCTACGACGGGCGCAACCTGCTGGAGCTGAAGCAGAAGGAGCTGAACCGGGTGCGCTCCGAAGAGATCGGCATGATCTTTCAGGACCCGATGACCTCGCTCAACCCCTACATGCGGATCTCGGACCAGATGGCCGAGGTGCTGACCCTGCACAAGGGCATGACCAAGCGCGACGCGGTGGCCGAGGCCACCAAAATGCTCGACGCGGTGAAGATCCCTGACGCCAAGAACCGCATCACCATGTTCCCGCACGAGTTCTCGGGCGGGATGCGGCAGCGGATCATGATCGCCATGGCGCTCCTGTGCCAGCCGCGGCTCCTGATCGCCGACGAGCCGACCACAGCACTCGACGTGACGGTGCAGGCGCAGATCATGGAACTGATGGCCGAGATCCGGGCCGAGTTCGGCACCGCGATCATCCTGATCACCCATGATCTCGGGATCGTCGCCGACACCTGCGAACGCACGCTCGTCATGTATGGCGGCCAGATCATGGAGACCGGCCCGACCGACAAGCTGTTCGAGCGCCCGACCCATCCCTACACGCTGGGCCTGTTGCGCGCTGTGCCGCGCATCGACCGAGACGACGAGACGCTCTCGACCATCGCGGGCGAGCCGCCGGACATGTCGCGACTGCCCAAAGGCTGCCCCTTCACGCCGCGCTGCGCCTGGGCGCACGGGCCGTGTCCGACGCTGCGCCCCGAGCTGTTGCCCGCCGAAGGGTATCCAGCCATCCGGCGTGCCTGCCATGCCCCCGTAGAGGAGGTGAAGTGATGACCGATCCCAAGGACGAGAAGTTCACCAACGCCGCGGGGGCCGACGAGGCGGGCGACCCGATCCCGGCCGCCCCCCCGGCCTCCGGTACCCCCGTCGCGACCCCGCCGTCGCCCGAACCCGCCGGTGTGGCGCACAAGGCTGCGCCGGTCTCCAAGGACGACGGCCCGCATGGTCGCCCCGACCGGACCGGGCAGGTGGCCCATCCGATCCTGCGGGTCGAGGATCTGCGCGTCGCCTTCGACATCCGCCCGCGCGGTGCCTGGCCCTGGACCCCGTCGAAGAAGCTGCACGCCGTGGGCGGCATCAGCTTCGATCTGGCGCCGGGCGAATCCTTAGGCGTCGTGGGCGAAAGCGGCTCGGGCAAATCGACGCTGGCACGCGCCATCGTCGGCACGATCCCCTCGACCGGCGGCCGGATCGAGTTCGAGGGTCAGGACCTCGCCTCGATGTCCGAGCGCCAGCGCCGTGTGCACCGCAAGGACGTGCAGATGGTGTTCCAGGACCCGCTTGCCGCGCTCAACCCGCGCATGACCGTGGGCGACATCATCGCCGAGCCGCTGATCACCCACGAGCCCAAGACCCCGCGCAAGGAGGTCCGCCGCCGCGTGGCCGAGCTGATGGAGCGGGTGGGGCTTTTGCCGAACCTCGTGAACCGCTATCCGCACGAGTTCTCGGGCGGCCAGTGCCAGCGCATCGGCATCGCCCGCGCGCTGATCCTGCGCCCCAAGCTGCTGATCTGCGACGAACCGGTCTCGGCACTCGACGTCAGCGTACAGGCGCAGGTGGTGAACCTTCTGAAGGAACTGCAGCGCGACATGGGGCTCGCGATGATCTTCATCGCGCACGACCTGTCGGTCGTCAAACACGTCTCGGACCGGATCGTGGTGATGTATCTGGGCCGGGTGATGGAGGTGGCACGCTCCAAGCCGCTCGTGACCAACCCCGAGCATCCCTACACGCAGGCGCTCATCGCATCCGTGCCGATCCCCGACCCGGTGCTGGAGCGCGCGCGCAAGCGGCCCGTTCTGGGCGGTGAGCTGCCCTCGCCGATGAACCCGCCCTCGGGCTGCGTGTTCCGCACCCGCTGCCCCAAGGCGCATGCCGACTGCGCCCGAGGGCTGCCGCCGATGATCGACCTTCAGGGCGGCCATCTGGTGGCCTGTCCGTACCACGAAGAGCCCAGCGTGCTCGACGCGGCACGGCAGATGGTGGGCTGACACCTCGGGCGACTGGCCGGGGCATGCAACTGCGTTGGTCTGTTCAAGGAATGCTGGAGGGGGAGCGGTGCGCCGCTCCCCTTTTTCATGCCCGTTGGCGCACCGTCCGGGGGCAGGGAAAGTGGAACGCGGGCTCATTGGTCTCGTGCTTGTCCGGCGAAAGACCGCGTCAGCCGCGTGGATGCGCCATGTCCTAGTCGAGCCCCGCCCGCACCATCGGCCATTCGGCGGTGGTGTTGGAATAGTCCGCCGTGTCGCGCAGGCTGCCGTTTGCCATCAGCTGATGCGCGCGCAGCACCCCGTCAAGCTTGGCTCCGAGCCGTTCGATGGCGCGGCGGCTGCGGTGGTTCATCACATGGCTGCAGAATTCCACCGCGATGCAATCCAGATCCTCAAAGGCATGACCCAGCAGCATCCGCTTGCATTCGGTGTTGATTGGGCCGCGCTGGACCGAAGGCAGCTTAGAAGGTCGAGCCGATTTCAACCCGCCGGTGGGTGGCATCGATGTTCATGGAGGTGGTTATGCCGACGGCGCGGCCCGTGGCCCGGTTGATCACCGCGAAGGGCAGCACGCTGCCCGACCGCTGCAATTGGAGCCTGCGCGTGATCTCGGCGGGCACGGCGTCGGGGGCGGGGATCGTGGTGAATCACAAGCGGTGCAGATCGCCATCCGCCACGGCACGAACGAGGTCTTCGGCGTGCTCGGGTCGCAGAGGCTTTAGACTGGCGCGTCGGCGTCGAGCCGAACCTCCAGCGGCCAGACCGTTTTAGCCACCCAAAGCGGCCCGTGCCGCCGCGAGAAGCTGCGAAGGGTCGTAGGGCTTTTGCACGCAGCGATGCGTGGCAAAGCCGCCCGCGAGACCCGCCGCCGCATAGCCGGTCGCGAAAACGAAGGGAATGTCGCGCTGCGTCAGCCGTTCGGCCACCGGGTAGCTCGTCTCATTGCCGAGGTTCACATCGAGGATCGCCACGTCGAGATCGCCCTGATCGACGGCGTGCAAGGCGTCGCTGAGGCGCATCGCCACGGTGACGCTGCACCCGGCCTCGGTCAGCACGTCCTCGCCGAGCATCGCCACGAGGCTCTCGTCCTCGACCAGCAACACCCGCACACCATCGAGGCCGACCTCACCCATGCGCATAGTCCCTCTGGGGCTCGAGGGCCACGGGATCGGGCAGCTTGGGCAGCAGCATCTCGATCTTGCAGGTCAGGCCTTCGGGGGCGAACTGCACCTGCGCGCTGCCGCCGAACTCCATCGCCACCTGCCGCTCGATCAGGCGCAGGCCAAAGCCTTTGTGCGTGGGCTCGGTCACGGCGGGTCCGCCGGTTTCGCGCCATGAGAGGGAGAGGGCGGTGCGCTCGTCCTGCGTCTGAGTCGCGTCCCATTCAAGCGCGACATGCCCGCCTTCGCGGCTCAGCGCGCCGAATTTCTGCGCATTGGCGACCAGCTCGTGCAGCGCCATCGACAGGCTCACCGCCGCCTTGGGGTGGATGTCGATATTGGGGCCGGTCACCGAAATCCGATCGGTGGGCACCATGTCGACCGCCGCGTCGGCGACGACCCGCAGCGGCGCACGCGCCCATGCGGTTTCGGTGAGCACGTTATGGGCGCGCGACAGCGTGGTGAGGCGTCCCGAGAACCGCTCGAAGGTTTCGGCGTCGGTGCCCTTGAAGGTCTGCCACGCGATCGACTGCACCGTCGCCAGCGTGTTCTTGACCCGATGGTTCAGCTCGTTGACCAAGAGCTTCTGGCGCTCCTGCGCGCGCTTCTCCTCGGTGACGTCGCGCACTTCGATGATCGTGCCGATGGTCTGGCTTTCCTCGTCGCGGATCGGGCTGGCGGTAAAGCCCACGGCATAGAAATGCCCGTCGCGATGAACGAAGACCTCCTCGCCCTGCGTCTGGTTGTGCTCGGGAAAGGCGCGGTCGATCGCACATTCATGCAGCGGAAACGGGCTGCCGTCGGGATAGGTGTGGTGGATGATGTCATGCAACGGCCGGTCCAGCTCCATGACCTCATCGAGGGTCCAGCCGGTCAGAAGCTCGGCGGCGCGGTTCATGAAGACGCATTTCTGACGATCATCCATGAGGAAGATCGACACGGACGCGTTGTTGAGCACGGCTTGGAGCCGTCGTTGTGTGTCGTCGAGCGGGCGCGACTGAGAAGTGGGCATATGGTTCGTATCTCCGTCGAGAGCGCCGTCCGCGAGACCATGCCATTGGTCTTTGTGCGCGGCCAGCGGCCATTTCTCGACAATCTAGTGTTCGACGCGGGGCGGCAACACCGCCCACACGTCACGAGTGCAATTCAGCTTCCGACCATCCGACCCCAGAGGTCGTATTCGCCCGCCTCATCGACCTCGACGGTGAGCATGTCGCCGGGCTTGAGGATCTCGTGGCCCTCGTCGATGAACAGGTTGCCGTCGATCTCGGGCGCATCGGCCATGGTGCGGCAGGTCGCGGCCTCGGCATCGACCTCGTCGACGATGACCTGAAGGTGCTGGCCAACCTTGGCCTGCAGCTTAGCCTCGGAGATCGCCTGCGCCTTTTCCATGAAACGGTCCCAACGCTCCTGCTTGACCTCGGCGGGCACATGGTCGGGCAGGTCGTTTGATCGGGCGCCTGCGACGTTCTCGTATTGAAAGCAACCGACCCGGTCGAGCTGCGCTTCTTCGAGCCAGTCGAGCATGTAGTCGAACTCGGCCTCGGTCTCGCCGGGGTAGCCGACGATGAAGGTCGAACGCAGGGTGATGTCAGGCGCCATCGAGCGCCACGCCGCGATCTCGTCGAGCGTCTTGGCCGACGCTGCGGGCCGGGCCATGCGTTTCAGCACGTCCGGGTGGCCGTGCTGGAACGGGATGTCGAGATAGGGCAGCAGGCCCGAGGTCGGATCGGCCATCAGCGGTATCAGATCGCGCACATGCGGGTAGGGGTAGACGTAGTGCAGCCGCACCCAAGCCCCGAGCGAACCGAGATCGCGGGCCAGATCGGTGATATGGGCGCGGTGGCCGCGGTCCTCGGCGTGGCGGATGTCGAGGCCGTAGGCGCTGGTGTCTTGGCTGATCACCAGAAGCTCGCGCACCCCTGCCTCCACGAGCTTCTCGGCCTCGCGCATCACCGCATGGGCCGGGCGGGACTGCAGCCGTCCCCGCATGTCGGGGATGATGCAGAACTTGCACTTGTGGTTGCAGCCTTCGGAGATCTTCAGATAGCTGAAGTGCCGGGGCGTCAGGGAAATGCCGCGCGCGGGCAGCAGGTCCACGAAGGGATCGGGGCTGGGGGGCACCGCGCCATGCACCGCGTCGAGCACCTGCTCGTACTGATGCGGCCCAGTAACGGCGAGCACCTTGGGATGCGCGCCGGTGATATAGTCGGGCTCGGCCCCGAGGCAGCCGGTGACGATCACCTTGCCGTTCTCGTTGAGCGCCTCGCCGATCGCGTCGAGGCTCTCGGCCTTGGCGCTGTCAAGGAAGCCGCAGGTGTTCACGATCACCGCGTCGGCGCCTGCGTAGTCAGGCGAGATCGCATAGCCCTCGGCCCGAAGCCGCGTCAGGATGCGTTCGCTGTCGACCAGCGCCTTGGGGCAGCCGAGCGACACCATGCCGATGGTGGGCTGGCCGGGACGGGCGGCCTCGTTGAAACGCGCCTTCGGGGCGAGGTCGGGACGGAGATCGGGAGGATTCTGCATCCGCGCGATCTAATGCCTCTCAAGCGTTCTGGGAAGCCCTTCCGGCCTCGGCCCTGCGGATCGTGAACGACTTCCACACGAAGGCGGCGATGAAGATGAGCGTTAGCGCGAGGATGATCGTCGGCGCGGGCGCGCTGTCGATCCAGAAGCTGGCGTAGATGCCGCCCCATGTCGCCACCAGCGTCACCGCTACGGCGGTGCCGAGCATCGGCGCGAACCGCTTGGTGACGAGAAAGGCGATTGCACCGGGCGCGATCAGCAGGCCGATGGCGAGGATGATGCCGACCGCCGAGAGCGTGCTCACGATGGTCAGCGACAAAAGCGCCAGAAGCCCGTAGTGGAACAGCCCCACCGGCAGCCCCAAGGCGCGGGCATGTGCTGGATCGAAGGCATGCAGCATCAGGTCGCGCCAGCGCACCAGCAGCGCGAGGCTCACCAGCCCGCCGACGATGCCAGCGGTCCACAAGTCGGCCGCGTCAATGCCAAGCATGTTGCCGAAGAGGATGTGGTCGAGATGCACCTCGCTCTCGATCCAAGTGTAGAGCACGAGGCCGATACCGAACATGCCCGAGAAGACCACGCCCATCACCGTGTCCTGCTTGATCCGGCTGTGATCGGCGAGAAAGCCGGTGAGCAGCGCGCAGGACATGCCCGCGGCAAAGGCCCCGATTAGCAGCGGGATGTTGAGTATATAGGCCAGCACCACGCCGGGCAGCACCGCATGGCTCACCGCGTCGCCCATCAGCGACCAGCCCTTGAGCACCAGAAAACATGACAGCAGCGCGCAAGGCACGGCGATCAGCCCGCCGACGATGAAGGCGTCGCGCATGAAGTCGAGCTGGAAGGGAAGCAGAAGCTCGCTCATAGCGCCGCCCTCGCGCGAGCCCGCGCCGCGAGCCAGCCATGCTTGGGCGCGAAGACGAAGGTGAGAAGGAAGATCAGCGTCTGCAAGGTGATGATCACGCCGCCCGTCGCCCCGTCGAGGAAGAACGACAGGTAAGCCCCGGTAAAGCTTGTGACGCTCCCCAGCGCCACGGCGATGACGATGAGGCGTGGAAAACGGTCGGTGAGCAAGTAGGCCGTGGCGCCGGGCGTCACCACCATGGCGATGACGAGAAACGCTCCCACGGTCTGGAGGGCGGCGACGCAGGCCGCCGAGAGCAGCACGAAGAACACGAAGCGCAGCATGCCGGGGCGCAGGCCCACGGAGCGCGCATGCGTCTCGTCGAAGAAGGCGACCATCAGGTCCTTCCATTTCAGGAGCAGCACCACGAGGCAGACCGCGCCGATGATGGCAAGCTGCAGCGTGTCCTCCGGCGTAATGGCGAGGATGTTACCGAGGATGATGGTCTGTACGTCCACCGGCGTGGGCGAAACCGAGACCATGAACAGCCCCAGCCCGAAGAAGCCGGTGAAGATCAGGCCGATCACCGTGTCTTCCTTGAGCCCCGTGCGCTGGTTCAGGAACAGCATCGCCGCCGCCGCCAGCCCGCCCGAGAGGAACGCGCCCAGCGCGAAGGGCAGGCCCAGCATGTAGGCCCCCGCGACACCCGGCACGATGGAGTGCGAGAGCGCGTCGCCGATCAGCGACCAGCCCTTGAGCATCAGATAGGCCGAGAGAAAGGCGCAGACCGCACCCACGAGGGCCGAGACCCACATGGCGTTGAGCATGTAGCCGTAGGTGAACGGCAAGGTGAGCGTCTCGATCATCGCCCGCCGCCCCCCGAGCGTTGTTCGTCGTCGTAGAAGACCAGCGGGCGTTCGTCGTCCGAGAGGATCCGCAACTTGCGCGCGTCCTCGTCCTGATGCAGCTCTGCGCCGCCCAGCACGAAGTGCCGCAGCACACCGCCGAAGGCCTGTTCGAGGTTGGCCCGGGTGAAGACATCACGCGTCGGGCCGTGTGCGAGCACCGTGCCCTTCACAAGCACGGTGCGATCGCAGAACTCGGGCACCGAGCCGAGGTTGTGGGTCGAGACCAGCATCACCCGACCTTCATCGCGCAACTCGCGCAACAGACGAATGATCGCCTCTTCGGTCTGCACGTCGACGCCGGTGAACGGCTCGTCGAGCAGGATCACGCGACCGTCCTGTGCCAGCGCGCGCGCGAGAAAGACGCGCTTGCGCTGCCCGCCCGAGAGCTCACCGATCTGGCGGTGTCGGTACTCGGTCATGCCGACGCGCTCCAGCGCCGAAGTGACGGCGGCGCGGTCGGCCTCGCGCGGGCGGCGCAGGAACCCCATGCGCCCGTAGCGGCCCATCATCACCACGTCCTCGACCAGAACCGGAAAGGTCCAGTCGACCTCCTCGGCTTGCGGGACATAGGCGACGAGGCCGGATTTCAGCGCCGCTTTCACCGGCTGGGCCATAATCGAGATCGAGCCGCGCGACAGCGGCAAGAACCCCATGATCGCCTTGAACAGCGTGGACTTGCCCGCGCCGTTGACGCCGACCAGCGCCGAGATCGTGCCCACGGGCAGCGAAAAGCTCGCGTCGCGCAGCGCCGTGACGCCGTTGCGGTAGGAGACGGTGACGCCCTTGGCGGCGATGCCGGCGCCCGCGCCTGTCGCGTGTTCGGGAAAGGCGCGCGCGTCCATCAATGGCCTCCGTTCAAGCCGCGCGCGACGGTTTCGGTGGTGACGCGCAGCAGGTCGAGATAGCTCGGCACCGGCCCATCGGCCTCGGAGAGCGAATCGACATATAGCTCGCCGCCGTAAGCCGCGCCTGTTTCACGTGCGACCTGCTTGGCCGGGTCGGTGTTGACCGTGCTTTCGCAGAACACCGCCGGAATCTCGTGCTCGCGCACGCCGTCGATGACCTTTCGCACCTGCTGCGGCGTACCGGTGGCGTCGGCGTTGATCGGCCATAGATAGAGTTCGTTCAGCCCGAGGTCGCGGGCGAGATAGCTGAACGCGCCCTCGCAGGAGACCAGCCAGCGCCTTTCCTCCGGGACCTTCTCGATCTCGGCGCGCAGCGGCTCGATCATCGCGGCAATCTCGGCCTTGTAGGTCTCGGCATTGGCGGCATAGGTCTCGGCGTTCTCGGGATCGGCCTCGCTCAGCGCGTCACGAATGTTGTCGACGTAGATCGCGGCGTTGTCGGGGCTCATCCAGGCATGCGGGTTGGGCTTGCCGTCGTAGTCGCCGCCCGAGATCGAGATTGGCTCGATGCCCTCGGAGATCACGGCGGCGGGCCGGTCGCCCGCGTTGTCGAGGAACTGCGCGAACCACAGCTCGAGGTTCAGCCCGTTCCACAGCACCAGATCGGCGTCACGCACGCCGAGGATGTCGCGTGGGGTGGGCTGGTAGTTGTGGATCTCCGCGCCGGGCTTGGTGATCGACACCACCTCGGCCGCATCACCAGCGACATTGGCCACCATGTCGGCGATCACGGTGAAGCTCGTCGCCACCTTGATCTTTTCGGCGGCGACGGCGGGCAAGGCGAAAACCGACAGGCCGAAGGCAAGAAGGGGCAGGGGGCGCATGGGATCTCCATCAATTGAACCGTCGCAGCCCAGAAGATGCGAACCATTCGCAGGAAGTCAACTGGATTGAGAATAATTCGCAACTGGGGCTTCGGAGAGCTTGGCAAACGGGGCCGCGTCGGGCCGGTTTTCAGAGCAGGTCTGGCGCGTCTTCGAATATTCCTTAGTGATTTCAGTGATCAAGCTTATCGGCGAATGGCCGCGCAGATACTTAGTGTATGAGCTAAGTGTTTTCTTGCCAGATCTCCTATTGAGGCGCATACTTAGTCTCATGGCTAAGTATGATACCAACCTTGATCTGTGTTTCACGGCGCTGGGCGACCCGACCCGACGGCGCATCCTGAGCCGTCTGGCACGGGGCCGAGCCAGCGTCGGCGAGCTTGCCGCGCCGCATGACATGTCGTTGCCCTCGCTGATGGCGCATCTGAAAAAGCTGGAGGAGGCGGGGCTCATCACCTCCACCAAGGAGGGGCGGGTCCGGGTCTGCGAGCTGGCCCCGGATGCATTTATGCCGGTGCAAGGCTGGCTCAGCGAACAAAAGGCGATCTGGGCCGGCAGGCTCGACCGGCTCGACGATTACGTCACCAACCTCATGAAGGAGAAGACCCGATGATCCTCGATCCCCGCACCGACCTGACCTTCACCCGCAAGCTCAAAGCCCCGCGCGATCTTCTCTGGGAGTGCTGGACCACGCCCGAACACATCCGGCAGTTCTATGTCCCCAAGCCGCATTCGGTCACGGGCTGTGAGATCGACCTGCGGGTGGGCGGCAGGTTCAACACCACCTTCGACGTCGAGGGCAATGAGATGAAGAGCGAGGGTGTCTTCCTCGAGGTGATCGAAGGCCGCAAGCTTGTGTTCACCGACGCCTATAGCGAGGGCTGGAAGCCCGCCGCCGACCCTTTCATGACCGCGATCATCGAGTTCGAGGACGACGGGCAGGGCGGCACGACCTACACCGCCACCGCGCGCCACCGCTCCGAAGAGTCCCGCCAGACCCACGAGGACATGGGCTTCTTCGGGGGCTGGACCACTGTGGCCGAGCAACTCGAGGCCTACGCACAATCGCTGATGGCGCGGGCCTGATCCAACAGTTGTGTCGAGCACGCAAAAGGGCCGTCCCTGAAGGGCGGCCCTTTTGCGTTTCCTTGTGCAAATCGGGGTGATCGAGTCGACGAGAAACGCTGCTGGCGAAAAATATGGACTGCGTGGAGCGATGGGAGGCAGATGTCCGCTGTCCAGTTAAAGGGGGGTTCACTTGGGTGCGTTACGAAAATTAAACCAGTGGAAAGACGACTACAGCAGACTGCGCCCGGGCCGAGGCGCGTTCAGAAACCGCGGGCTCTATATGAACTGCGAAGTTCCTATGCCCTCTCGTTATCGGCCTCGTTCCTGCTTTGCCGCTCATTGTGGTCACTGGGATCGAAATCATTCGGGTCGAACGAATCCTCGTCCTCCGAAATTCCGGTCACATAGGTCGTCCCGGTTTCCTTGTCGTAGGCGAGGCCATAGCTTGCCCGGCCTTCTGATTTGTAGCGGCGGTACTCGTGGATGCCCGCATAGATGAGGACCACCGTGATCGGCAATAGAATGACGGCGGCGACTAGGTTGGCTTCCATTGAAACACTCCTCCGGGGGGCTGTTCGGTGATGTGGCTGCACCTGGTCAACGCGCACGGCGTGCTGTGGTGCCCATGACACTGGGCCGTTGCGTTGGTCTTGGGCTTTCGTTTTGCCTTGGCGTCCCGATTGGCGTCGTGGATGGGCCTGCCGAGACGTTCCTGTTCAGATCGAGTTGCGGGATACCGCCAAGTGGATGGCCCTGACATCTCGCAATCGGTGGATGGGGGCCGAGGGGGCGCGCTTCGCTTCCCGATGAAATCCGCGTAGCGCGGATCCCGCTTGCAATGCCATCCAGGTTTCCGGGCCACCCCAGGTAAGGATGACAGGTATCGAAGGTGTCGAGGCATTGAAATTGGCGGAGCGGTCATGGCCGCATCAGGCCTCGTCTTCGCGCGCTCGCCCGTCTGCCCGTCTGCACTGCGAAATGCAAAGGGCCGCCCCTCGGGAGCGGCCCTTTTTTATGTCCGGCGCTGGCGCCTCAGCGGCGGCGGTCGCGGCGCGAGGACATCGGCTGGAAGGCGACGCCGACATGGGCCTCGCAATAGGGTTTGCCCGACTGGGTCGGCAGGCCGCAGAACCAGAAGTTGTCGGTCGCGGGATCGCCCACCGGCCACTTGCAGGTCTTTTCGGTCAGCTCCATCAGCGTCAACTTCTTGGCACCCTTCTCGATCTCGGAGACCTTGGCGAGCGCCTCGGGACTGATCTCGTTGGCCGAGGGTTGCGGCGGCAGCGGCTGACCGGCGGGGATGATGGCGCGGCGCGCGGCGCTCATCGGGATCGGCGCGTCGTCATCATCTTCTTCGGCGGCCTTGGGCGCGGGTTTGGCCTGCGGGGCGGGCGCGGGCTCTGGGCGCGCGGCCGAAGGCTGCGCGGGCGCGGAGGGCGCCGCCTGCGGTGCGGCCGGGGCGGGCTGCGGGGCCACGCCGGTGCGGTTCGACAGGCCCAGGCGGTGGACCTTGCCGATCACCGCGTTGCGCGTCACGCCGCCGAGTTCCTTGGCGATCTGGCTCGCCGACTGGCCCTCGTTCCACATTTTCTTGAGCGTTTCGACGCGCTCGTCGGTCCAGGACATGCAATGCCTCCGATCGGTTGGGCGGTGGCCCGCCGTTTCAGTTGCGACGTGCCGATTTACACAGTCCCGTCGGGCAGTTCAACCCGCACCGCGCGTCGCGGTGCATATGTTGCGGCCCCCGCCAGCCTTGCCACCGCGCGCATGACGGCTACAACCCCGATCTCAGGAGGCGCGCATATGAGCATCGACACCGACCAGGGAATCCGCCGTTTCGGCCGGTTCAACACATTGGGCACCGCCACGCTCGCAAGCCGCGAGACCCGCCGCTTTCTCAACGTCTGGGCGCAGACGGTGATGGCGCCGCTGATCAACGCCGCCCTGTTCCTGCTGATCTTCACCATTGCCATCGGGCCGCAGAGGGGCAACGTGATGGGCGTGCCCTTCCTGCATTTCCTCGCCCCCGGCCTGCTGATGATGACGGTGATCCAGCAGGCCTTCGCCAACACATCCTCGTCGCTGGCCTCGGCCAAGGTGCAGGGCAACATCGTCGACACGCTGATGGCGCCGCTGTCTCCGGCAGAGGTTCTGGCAGGTTACGTCGCGGGATCGGTGGCGCGCGGGCTGATCGTCGCGGTGGTCATCACCATCGGTGTCTGGCTGTTTCTGGGCGTCGGGCTGGCGCATCCGGTCTGGGCGCTGACCTACTGGGTGCTGGGCTCGATCTTCATGGGCTCCCTCGGGCTGATCGCGGGGATCTACGCACAGAAGTTCGACCAGCTCGCCGCGATCACCAATTTTCTCGTGACGCCGCTCGCCTTCCTGTCGGGCACCTTCTACTCGATCGACGCGCTGCCAGGCTTCATGCAGGTGATGAGCCACGCGAACCCGTTCTTCTACCTGATCGACGGGGCGCGCTACGGCATGATCGGCGTGTCCGACAGTTCGCCGGTGCTGGGCCTGGGTGTGGCGCTGATCTCCTGCGTGGTGGTGGTCGGTCTCGCCTGGACCTGGCTGCGAAAGGGCTACAGGCTCAAGCCGTGAGCCTCTTGCGCGACGCCGTCCCCGCCGATTTCGAGCGCCTCGCCGTCGGCCTGCCGCCGCAGGGGCTGATGCTGCCCGAGACGGGGCTGGTGTCGGTGCCCGAGGCCATGCTGATCGCGCGACATTGCGAAGAACTGCGCGCGCATCAGGGCTGGGGCGCCTGCCTGATCGTCGAGGGCGATCTCATGGTCGGCTTCGTGGTGCCCAAGTGCGCGGATGCGGGTGGTCATGCCGAGTTCGGCTATGCCGTCTCGCCCGGTCAGCGCGGGCGCGGATTGGCGGGGGCGGCGGTCGCGGCCTTCGTGGCGCGCGCGACCGAGGAGGGTCTGGGCGCGCTTCTGGCCGAGACGGACCCCGGCAACGCGGGCTCGATCCGGGTGCTGGAGCGCAACCTCTTCACCCCGGTGCCGCCCACCCGCGAAGGTCGGCTGCGCTGGCGGCGCTACCTGCGGCGGTAGAGCCAGAGGGTCAGAGGCGCGAGGAGCAGCGTCAGCAATGCAGGCCCCAATAGCGCCAATCCGATGTCGCGCACCGTCGCCGTGCCTGCCATCAGCGCGCGCAGCGCCGTGGTCATGAGCGACACCGGATTGACCGCGACGAAGGCCTGCAGCCAGCCGGGCATGGTGACGGGATCGACCATAATGTTCGAGGCGAAGGTCACCGGGAACAGCACCGCGAAGCCCAGCGTCATCACCGTCATCGGCGTGCGCACCACGAGGCCGATCACGATGAAGATCCAGCCCCAGCCAAAGCCGATCGCCAGCAGCAGCGCGAAGGAGGCGAGGATGCCCGCAAGACCGGCTTCGGGGCGATAACCCAAGGCCAGACCGATCCCGAGGATGATCGAGCCCGCGATGGAGTGGCGCAGCATGTCGCCCACCATCAGCCCGGCAAAAGGCGCCAGCGACCAGATCGGCAAGCTGCGAAACCGGTCGAACAGCCCCTTCGACAGGTCGGTCGACAGCCCCATGCCGGAATAGACCGTGTTGAATACCGTGGTCTGCACGAGGATGCCGGGGATGAACCACTGCAGATAGGCGGTGGACGAGCCCGCCAGCGCACCGCCGAAGATGAAGGTGAAGAGCAGGGTAAACATGATCGGCGTCATGACGAGGTCGAAGAGCTGCTCGGGTACATGGCGAAACTTCAGCACCGCGCGCCATGCAAAAGTGAGCGCCGTCGAGGCGGGCGAGGGGGCGGCGGGGCGCGGCCCGCGAGGCAGGGGAATGCTCACGTCGCCTCCCGGCCCGTCAGGGCAAAGAACACCTCCTCCAGGCTCGGCGCGCCGAGCGAGAACTCCGATAGTCGGATATGCGCCTCAGTCAGCCGCGCCAGATGCGCCGCGGCCTCGGCATCGTCGGTTACAGGAACGGAAAGCCGCCCGCCCTCGGGATCAGCCTGCGCGGTCTCGCCCAAGATGCCCAGTGCGATGTCGCGATTGCCGGGATCGAGCGGGGTGACATGCAGCACGCCGGAGCCGGTCTGCGCCTTGAGCTCGCGGCTGGTGCCTTCAGCGATCTTGCGGCCCTTGTCGATCACCGCGATGCGGCCCGCGAGTTGGTCGGCTTCTTCGAGATACTGGGTGGTGAGCAGGATCGTCACGCCTTCGGAGGCGAGGCCCCGGATCAGCCGCCAGACACCGGCGCGCGCCGAAGGGTCGAGACCCGTGGTCGGTTCGTCGAGGAACAGCACGCCGGGGCTGACGATCAGGGAGGCTGCGATGTCGAGTCGGCGGCGCATGCCGCCCGAGTAGTCCTTGACCTGCTTTCTGGCCGCCTCCACGAGGTCGAAGGCTTCCAGCAGCGCATCGGCCCGCGCGCGCGCCGCGCGCCAGCCAAAGCCCCAAAGCCGCGACAGCATCACGAGATTCTCGCGACCCGTGAGGTCTTCGTCGAGCGAGGCGAATTGCCCGGTCATGGCGATGGCGGCGCGCACCTGTTCGGGGTGACGTGCGAGATCGTGACCCATGACCTGCGCCTCGCCTGCATCGGCGCGGGTGAGCGTGGCGAGAATGCGCAGCAGCGTTGTCTTGCCCGCGCCATTGGGGCCGAGAATGGCGAATATCATGCCACGCGGCACGTCGAGATCAATGCCGTCCACCGCCCGAAGATCGCCGAAGCTGCGGCGCAGCCCGCGCGCGCGGATTGCCAGATCACCCTGCATGCCGTCCCTCCATCGTCTTTCGAAAAAGGCTAGCATGGCGCAGGCCATGTGCTGCGGTTTTCCTCTTTTCGTCCGCGCATTCCTCGCCTAACGTCGCGCCCATGACGCAGATCGCCGCCTTCGCCGCCTCTCGACGCCGACGCTGAAGCCCTCCGGGCTTTGCGACGCGGCCGCTTTTGCGTCTTCCTTCCCAAGCGACAATTGACTCGCCCCTGCCGCTGCGGCACCAACGGGGCCTCTTACAGGACCATTGCCATGATCCCCTCGATCCTGCCGACCTACAACCGCGCGCCGCTTTCCTTTGTAAAGGGCGAGGGCGTCTGGCTGCAGACCGAGGACGGGCGGCGATTTCTCGATCTGGGCGCGGGCATCGCGGTCAACGCGCTAGGTCACGCCAACCCCGATCTCGTCGATGCGCTGACCACTCAGGCGAACGCGCTGTGGCATGTCTCGAACCTCTACCAGATCCCGGCGCAGCAAAAGCTTGCCGATGCTTTGGTCGAGCACAGCTTCGCCGACACCTGTTTCTTCACCAACTCGGGCACCGAGGCGATGGAGCTGGCGGTGAAGATGGCCCGGAAATACTGGCACGATCGGGGCCAGCCCGAGCGGACCCGCATCCTGACCTTCGAGGGTGCCTTTCACGGCCGCTCATCGGCGGCGATCGCCGCCGTCGGCACCGAGAAGATGACCAAAGGCTTCGGACCCCTGCTGCCGGGCTTCACGCAGCTGCCTTGGGGCGATCACGACGCACTGCGCGAAGCGGCGGCACAGCCGGATGTCGGCGCGATCCTGATCGAGCCAGTGCAGGGCGAGGGCGGCATTCGTCCGGTTCCCGATCAATGCCTCAAGGGCCTGCGCGATTTGTGCGACGACATCGGCGCGCTCTTGATCTTCGACGAGGTGCAATGCGGCATGGGCCGGACCGGCAAGCTCTTTGCCCATGAATGGGCGGGCGTCACCCCGGACATCATGATGGTCGCCAAGGGCATCGGTGGCGGCTTTCCCTTGGGCGCGGTGCTGGCGACCGAAGCCGCGGCGGCGGCTATGGTGGCGGGCACGCATGGTTCGACCTATGGCGGCAACCCGCTGGCCTGCGCGGTGGGCGCGAAGGTGGTGGAGATCGTCGCCGACGAGGGGTTCCTCGACGGGGTGCGGGCGCGGTCGGGGCGGCTGCGCCAAGGGCTCGAGGGTCTGGTTGCCAGCCACCCGGAGGTGTTCGAGGGGGTGCGCGGCGCGGGGCTGATGCTGGGCCTCAAATGCAAGGCAGCGCCCGGCGATGTGGTGCAGGCGGGCTATGCCGAGGAGGTCCTGACCGTGCCCGCCGCCGACAACGTGGTGCGGCTGCTGCCGCCCTTGAACATCACCGAGGCCGAGATCGACGAGGCGCTGTCCCGGCTTGACCGGGCGGCGGCGCGGATCGGGTCCGATGCCGGGTAACTACCGCTTCAGGCCGCTGGTCGCTTCCGACCGGCGGCTGTTCGACCGCTGGCTGGCGGAGCCGCATATCGGCGGCTGGTGGGGCGACGCGGCCAGCGAATGGGCCGAGATCACCCGCGACTGGGCCGAGGGCAACACCGGCACCGACATGCGCATCGTCGAGCAGGACGGGCATCCCTTTGCCTATGTGCAGGACTACGAGGCGCATTTCTACGACATGCCGCATTACGCGCATCTGCCCAAAGGCGCGCGGGGCATGGACGCCTTCCTCGGCGACCCGGCGTTTCTGGGAAAGGGCCACGGCGCGGCCTTCCTGCGTGCGCGGGCGCTGCAATTGATCGCCGCGGGCGCGCCTCTCGTCGCGGTCGATCCCTCGCCCGACAATGCCCGCGCCATCGCCGCCTATCTGCGCGCGGGCTTTACAGGCGACGCCGTGATGCCCTGCGAGGACGGCTCGCCGATCCGGCTGATGACGCTGGAGCGGGCATGAGATTACCATTCACCAATGACACGGGAGGAGGTCGCGACCGCGACGCCGGGCAGCGCCCGCCTTTCGACACCAGACCGAAGAGACAGCCATGACCCACTTCCTCGACATCCTGCCCACGCCCACTGCCGATCTGCGCCAGATGATCGGCCAGGCCCGCGCCATGAAGGACGCGCGTCAGGACCGCCCGAAGGGCATGTGCGACGATGAGACCCCGCTCGCGGGCCGGATGGTGGCGCTGATCTTCGAAAAGCCCTCGACCCGCACCCGTGTCAGCTTTGACGTCGGCGCGCGGCAGATGGGCGCGCAGACCATGGTTCTGTCCGGCACCGACATGCAGCTTGGCCATGGCGAGACCATCGCCGACACGGCCCGTGTGCTGTCGCGCTACGTCGATCTCATCATGATCCGCACTTTCGAGGAGCAGACGCTTCTCGAGATGGCCGAAAACGCCACCGTGCCGGTGATCAACGGCCTGACCAACCGCACCCACCCGTGCCAGATCATGGCCGACATCATGACCTTCGAAGAGCATCGCGGGCCGATCAAGGGCCGCAAGGTGGTCTGGTCGGGCGACGGCAACAACGTCTTTGCAAGCTTCGCGCAGGCCGCCGCGCAGTTCGAGTTCGACCTTGTCTTCACCGGCCCGCGCCCGCTCGACCCCGAGCCCGAGATCCTCGAGGCGGCGCGCGCGGCGGGCGGCAACATCGAGATCATTCGTGATCCCATGGCGGCGGTGGAGGGGGCCGACCTCGTCGTTACCGACACTTGGGTCTCGATGCATGATCCCGTCTCGGCACGCGAGCGCAGGCACAACCAGCTGCGCGGCTATCAGGTCAACGCCGAGCTGATGTCGCGCGCCAAGCCCGACGCGTTGTTCATGCACTGCCTGCCCGCGCACCGCGACGACGAGGCGACGAGCGAGGTGATGGATGGGCCGCATTCGGTGATCTTCGACGAGGCCGAGAACCGCCTGCACGCGCAAAAGGCGGTGATGCGCTGGTGCTTGGGCGCGTGACGCCCGAATTTCGGCTGGTGCCGCTCGGGGTCGAGGACGCCGAGGCGCTCTCGGCCTTTGAGCTGGCCAGCCGCGACTGGTTCGAGCGCGAGGTGCCGCCGCGCCCGCCGGCCTATTTCGCGCCCGAGACGCTGCGCGAGATCCTGCGCGAGATGCTCGAGGGCCCGGAGGCGGAACGCGCCCGCTTCTTTCTGGTGCGTGCCATGGACGGGACGATCATGGGCCGGGTCAACCTGACCGGCATCACCGAAGGGCCGCAGGGCCGCGTGGCAGAGGTCGGCTACCGCATCGGTGCCGCCCATGCGGGAAAGGGTCTCGCCCGCGCAGCACTGGGCGTGGCGATCCACGTGGCGCGCGAGATCGGCCTCGATCGGCTCAGGGCCAAGGTACCCGAGCATCACATCGCCTCGATCAAGGTGCTGGAGGCCAATGAGTTCATACCCACGGGGGAGGCGCCCGCGCAGGCCGAACTGCATGGCGCTCCGCTGACGCTCCTCCATTACGCCCGCGATCTGTGACGGGGAACGCGGCTCCGCGCCTCGCGTTGGTTCCGAGCCCATATCCCGGAGACCGCCATGCCCCGCCCCGATGCCATCGCCTTCGACGTGGTCGAGACGCTGTTCTCGCTCGAACGCCTGCGGCCGCGCCTGACAGACGCGGGGCTGCAAGCGCATCAGTTGGAAACATGGTTCGCGCAGATGCTGCGCGATGCCTTCGCGCTGGGCGCACTCAACATCTACAAGCCGTTTCGCGAGGTCGCGGAATCGACGCTCGACGTGATGATGGAGCAGCAGGGCATCGAAGGGCGCGCGGAGCGGATCGAGGCAATCCTGTCGGGCTTTACCGAACTCGATGCCGAGCCGGACGTGCGGCCCGCGATGCAGGCGCTGACACAGGCCGGGGTGCCGATCGCCGCGGTGACCAACGGCAGCAAGAAGGTCACCCGCGCGCTGATCGAGCGAAACGGGCTGTCGGATCTGGTCGCGCATGTGATCTCGGTTGACGAAGTGGGTCGCTGGAAACCGGCGGCGCAGGTCTATCACCATGCCGCCGCTCGGATCGGCGTGGCATCGGAGCGGCTCGCGCTCGTTGCGGCGCATGGCTGGGACGTGCAGGGCGCGCGCAGCGCCGGGCTGATCACCGGATACGTCGCCCGCAATGGCCAGCCGCGCGGTGCGGTCATGGCCCCGGCGGATGTCGAGGCGGCGACATTGACCGAAGTGGTGGATCGTCTGCTGAAAGCCTAGATCAGAGCGCGCGCAGGATCTCGCGCAGCCCGTCCTCGGTGACGAGCCGTGCGGCGACCTTGGCTGAGACCCAGCGCCGGTCGCGGCGTTTCACCTCCGGATAGACGTCGAGCACCTTCTTGGCCTTCACCTCGAAGACCCGCGTGATGCAGATATCCTCGTCGCCATGCTTGGACTGCTTGACCGCGACGAAGGTGCCGATCGGCTTGCGCTTGACCTTGCCCTCGCGGACACCGGCCTCTTCCCAAGCTTCGACCAAGGCGGCCTCGCTGTCGTGCTTGCCCTCCATGGGCCAACCCTTGGGCAGGATCCAGCGGCCCTCGGAGGAGGTCACGAGAAGCACTTCGCGGCCCTTTTTGCCCTTGCGATGGCACAGGGCGGCAAGCTGCCGATGGATCGGAGTGGTGTAGTTGCCGGACATGTCGTCCAGTAGGTCCTTGGGGCTCATATGAGGCTGCCTCGATAGTCGTACCGTTCTTGTTCTTATGGTGGGTAACATAACATCATGAACAGGTAATGCAAACTGACCCATCGATAGCCGAAAGCTTTGCTGAAAATGTGGCGTGATTGCCGCTAGGTTCGCTTCAGGTTCCGCGTGGCTTGGCGCGCAAGGTCGGCGCGGCCTCGGTCGGGTCCTCGGGCCAGGGGTGGCGCGGGTAGCGCCCGCGCATGTCCTTGCGCACGTCCGAATAGGAACTGGCCCAGAAGCCGGGCAGGTCGTCAGTGACCTGCACCGGGCGGCCTGCGGGCGACAGAAGCGTCATCTTGAGCGGCGTGCCACCGATGGTCGGGTGCCGTGTGACGCCGAACACCTCCTGCAACCGGAGCGACACCTCGGGCACCGCACCACCATAGTCGATCGGCACCTGCCGCCCCAGCGGCGTGTTGAAGCCCGGCGGCGCTTCGCGGTCGAGGATCTGGGTCTGGCCCCAGTCGAGCAGGGCGCGCCATGGCTTCAACAGATCGAAGCTCTTCCAGTCGCCCGCGCTCTTCACACCGCCAAGATAGGGCAGCAGCCAGTCCTCCAGCGTCTCCATCAGCACCGCGTCCGACAGATCCGGCATGTCCGCGCCGCCGCCGCGCACCAGCGTTACGCGGGACCGAAACCTCTCGGCTGCGGGCGAGGGGCGCAGGCCCAGCTGGCGCACGCCGGTCAGCATGGCGCGGGCGATCTCCTCTTCGGGGGCGTCGCGCCAGATCCGGTCCGACAGGGCGATGGCACCGAGCCGCTCTTGCAACCGCGCCACCACGCGGTTCTCGCGTCGCGACCAGTCGCAGACCGCGAACTCCGCGATGCGGTCGGCAAAGATCTCGCGCAGCTCGGCCTCTTCGATCCGCGCCGCCATGCGGATCTTGGCCTCGGGCACGTCGTCAGACTGATCCGTCGTCACGATCAGCCGCGCCCCCGCGAGCGGGTCGGTGGCCGTCATTACCGCGCCGCGCCCGCCCGACAGCAGCCATCGCGGGTCGTCACCCGGTCGGCGCAGGCCGATCCGGTCGGGATAGGCCAGCGCCGCAATCGCACCGGGCGACATCTCTGGGCCCTGCGCGCGGCCTCGCGACAGGCGCTTGGCCTCGTCGCGGATGCGGGCGAGCGCGCCCATGTCGGGCGCATGGGGCAGATCACGCCGCCCGGCGATGGCGGCAAGGCGGAGCGAGAGGTCGCAGCCCGCACCCCGCAGTGGATCGCGCTCGCCCATCAGCGCCGCGAGCGGCGCCGCCTGCGCGCCGGCAAGCTCCAGCATGTGGCCGAGCCGCGGGTGCAGCGGCAGCGCCGCGAGGCGGCGTCCGTGCGCCGTGATCGATCCCGCGCCGTCGAGCGCGCCCAAGTCCCGGAGCAGCGCCTGCGCCTCGAACAGGGCGGGGCCGGGCGGCGGCGTCAGAAAGGGCAGGGATTCCGAGCCCCATTGCGCCAGTTCGAGCGCCAGAGGCGCGAGATCGGCGCTGGCGATCTCGGGCAGGGGGAAGGCCGCGAGCGCGCCCTCTTCGCCACGGGTCCAGAGCCGGTAGGCTATGCCGGGCGCGACCCGTCCCGCGCGGCCCGAGCGCTGCGCGGCCTCGGCGCGGGTGACCTTCTCCGTCACCAGCCGCGACATGCCCGATCCGGGGTCGAAGCGGGCACGGCGGGCGCGGCCCGCGTCGACGACGATGCGGATGTCGGGGATCGTCAGCGAGGTCTCGGCGATGGAGGTGGCCAGCACGACACGGCGGCCCGCGCCCGGCTCAAGCGCCGCCGTCTGTTGCGCAGGCGGCAGCGCGCCATAGAGCGGCAGCACATCGCAGCCCGTCAGGCGCGGTGTCAGCAGCCCCTGCACCCGCCGGATCTCGCCCTCGCCGGGCAGAAACACAAGGATCGAGCCTTCGGCCTCGTTCGCCGCGCGCACCACGAGATCGGCGACCTCCGCTTCGAGCCTTGCACGCGGGCCGAGAGGGCGGTCGAGCCAGCGCGTCTCGACCGGAAAGCTGCGGCCTTCCGAGACGACCATCGGTGCACCCATCAGATCGGCCACGGGCTGTGCGTCGAGCGTGGCCGACATCGCCACCAGCACCAGATCCTCGCGCAGCGCGCCGCGGATCTCGAGGCACAGCGCCAGACCGAAATCGGCGTTGAGCGAGCGTTCGTGGAATTCGTCGAAGATCACCGCGCCGATGCCTGTCAGCTCCGGGTCCGATTGCACCATTCGCGTGAGGATGCCTTCGGTAACAACCTCGATCCGTGTCGCCTTCGACACCTTGGCCTCGCCTCGGATGCGAAAGCCGACCGTCTCGCCGACCCGCTCGCCCAAGGTGGCGGCCATCCGCGCCGCTGCCGCCCGCGCCGCGAGACGTCGCGGCTCGAGCATGAGGATGCGCCCAGAGGTCTGCGGCAGCATGGCCAGCGGCACGCGCGTCGTCTTGCCCGCGCCGGGCGGGGCCATCAGCACCGCCTGTCCCTCGGCTTCAAGTGCCGCGAGCAGGTCGGGAATGGCATCGTCGATCGGCAGTCGGGTCATGGCGCGCCTCGGGTCGGCCGGGCCGGGGGCCTTGCCCCCGCCGCCCGCCGGGCGGCTCCCCGGGAAAATTTCAGGAGCAAAGTCGCATGCGAAAAGGCCCGGCACCTCGTGGGAGGGCCGGGCCTTTCTGTTCGCGATCCCAAAAAGATCAAGCGTCGGCGGCAGCGGCCTTCGCGAGCTCTTTCTTGACCTTCAGAGCGGCATCCGAAAGATCCTCGGCCTTCGCTTTGGTCAGGAAGGCGTCGAGCCCGCCACGGTGATCGACCGAGCGCAGCGCGTGCGAGGAGATGCGGAATTTGAAGCTGCGGCCCAGCGTGTCCGACAGCATCGTCACATCTTGCAGGTTGGGCAGGAACCGGCGACGGGTCCTGTTCTTGGCGTGGCTGACATTGTTGCCAGTCATCGGGCCTTTTCCGGTCAGTTCGCAACGGCGCGACATGGTCTCATCCTTCGTGTCTCGGGGCCTGGCAGAAATCCGCGCCCGGGGGCAGGGATACGGCTTCGGCAACGGGGCCGGGCCATGAATTCGGTCAGGGGGCCTTACGGGGATTCCCGGACCCCGTCAAGCGTCCCGCAGCGCCCGCGCAAGAGGATCGAGCACCGCGCGTGCCGCGGCCGAAGGGGCCGCGCGCCCTGCCTCGACCTCGGCCCGCAGCGCGTCGAGTCGCGCGGCAAGCTCGGCGTCCGCGGCCAAAAGCGCCTCGATGTCCGCGCGCAGCTCGTCCTCGAACCACTGACCGGCCTGCGCGGCGCGCACCCGCGCCGTCACGCCGCTCTCACGCCGCCATGCCGCCAGCTTCTCCACCTCGGCCCAAGCCTCCTGCAGCCCCGCACCGGTGTGCGCGGAGATCGCCCGTGCCGCCGGGATGCCCTCGGGGTCGGTGTCGCGCGTCCGCATCAGCCGCAGCGCGCCCGCGTAATCGGCGCGCGTGCGCATCGCCTGTGCCGCGAGATCGCCATCCGCCTTGTTGACCAGCACGAGATCCGCGATTTCCATGATGCCGCGCTTCACGCCTTGCAGCTCATCGCCACCAGCTGGGGCGAGCAGCAGCACGAACACATCCGTCATTCGCGAGACCAGCGTTTCGGACTGGCCCACGCCGACCGTCTCGACGATGACCACATCAAAGCCCGCCGCCTCGCACAGAAGCATTGCCTCGCGCGTGCGCCGCGCCACGCCACCCAGCTGTGCTGCGGCGGGGGAGGGGCGGATAAAGGCTGCGCTTTCGCGGCTCAGACGCTCCATCCGCGTCTTGTCGCCCAGGATCGAGCCGCCCGAACGCGCCGAAGAGGGATCGACCGCCAGCACCGCCACGCGGTGCCCGGTCTCCACGAGCTGTAGCCCCAGCGCCTCGATCACGCTCGATTTGCCGACGCCCGGCGTGCCTGAAAGCCCGACGCGCAGCGCCGCACGCGACGGATCGGCCAGTCGGTCGAGCAGCGCCTCGGCCGCCGCGCGGTGATCGGTGCGGGTGCTTTCGACCAGCGTGATCGCCCGCGCCAGCGCCCGCCGTTCGCCCAAGACGATACGCGCGGCCAGATCCTCGATGTCGATGCTCATGCCCATTTGTCGCGGGGCGGGGGCGGTCTGTCCAGAGTTAGCGGCAGATCGCCTCGGCCCGGTCGGCGAAGGCTTTGTAGCGGTTCCAGAACGCGGAGGTGCCGTCGCCCTGTCGCGTGTCCTGCGCCTTTTGCGGGTCCTTGAAGAACTTGGCCGCCCGCCGCTGTTCGCTGCCCGACAGCGTCGCGTCGGCGGCACCTTGCACGCAAGAGCACAGCGAGGCGTTCGCCCCCGGCCTGCCGCTCGCTTCGCAAGCACGGCTGATCGCGCCCGAAGGTTGCCCGCCGCCGCAGGCCGCCAGTGCCGTAAGCGCGATGATGGAAAATGTGATGCGCATGCCCGTATCCCCGTCTGACCGGCCCGGGTTCTGCCCGGATCGCGGTGCTGCTCTGCCGGGCGCCAAGATGCCGCAGTCCGCGCGCAGGCGCAATTCGACCGTATCGCCTGCGTCGCATGCACCCCTCACGATGGCGTGAGCGGGCAACCTTCGCCCATGCCCGCGCGGCCCCATTGACCGAAGGCCCGAACCCCTGCATATGCGGGCCATGACCGAGCTTTCGCACATCCGCAACTTCTCCATCGTGGCGCATATCGACCACGGTAAATCGACGCTTGCCGACCGGCTGATTCAGTCGACCGGAACGGTGCAGGACCGCGAGATGAAGGCCCAGCTGCTCGACAGCATGGACATCGAGCGCGAGCGCGGTATCACCATCAAGGCGCAGACCGTCCGCATCGACTACAAGGCGCTCAACGGCGAGACCTACGTGCTCAACCTGATCGACACCCCCGGTCACGTCGACTTCGCCTACGAGGTCTCCCGCTCCATGCGCGCGGTCGAAGGCTCTTTGCTGGTCGTCGATTCGACCCAAGGGGTCGAGGCGCAGACGCTCGCCAACGTCTATCACGCGCTCGACGCGGATCACGAGATCGTCCCGGTGCTCAACAAGATCGACCTGCCGGCCTCCGAGCCGGACCGGATCAAGGAGCAGATCGAGGACGTGATCGGCATCGACGCCTCCGAGGCGATGCTGGTCTCGGCCAAGACCGGCGAGGGCATCCGCGAGACGCTCGAGGCCATCGTCCACCGCCTTCCGGCTCCCAAGGGCGACCGCAACGCGCCGCTCAAGGCGATGCTGGTCGACAGCTGGTACGACCTCTACCTGGGCGTCGTGGTCCTCGTGCGGATCATGGACGGCGTGCTGAAAAAGAACGACCGCATCACCTTCATGCAGAACGGCACCGTGCATCAGGTCGACCGGATCGGCGTGTTCAAGCCGGGCATGCTGCCGGTCGATGAACTGGGGCCGGGCGAGATCGGTTTCCTGACCGCCTCGATCAAGCAGGTGCGCGACACCAAGGTCGGCGACACCATCACCCACGAGAAGAAGGGCGCCACGACGCCGCTGCCGGGCTTTGCGCCGTCGGTGCCGGTGGTGTTCTGCGGGCTGTTCCCGGTGGATTCGGCCGAGTTCGAAGACTTGCGCAACGCGATCGAGAAACTCGCGCTCAACGACGCCTCCTTCTCCTACGAGATGGAGACCTCGGCGGCGCTGGGCTTCGGCTTCCGCTGCGGTTTCCTCGGGCTGCTGCACCTCGAGGTGATCCGCGACCGGATCGACCGCGAGTATGACATCGACCTGATCACCACAGCACCTTCGGTGGTCTACAAGCTGCACATGCGCGACGGCGAGGTGCGCGAGCTGCACAACCCCGCCGACATGCCCGACCTCACCCATGTCGACCATATCGAAGAGCCGCGGATCAAGGCGACGATCATGGTCCCCGACGACTACTTGGGCGACGTGCTCAAGCTCTGTCAGGACCGGCGCGGCATCCAAGAGGAGCTGACCTACGCGGGCTCGCGTCCGCTGGTGGTCTACGACCTGCCGCTCAACGAGGTGGTGTTCGACTTCTACGACCGGCTGAAATCGGTGACCAAGGGCTATGCCTCCTTCGATTACCAGATCACCGGCTACAGGCAGGACAACCTCGTGAAGATGTCGATCCTTGTCAACGACGAGCCGGTCGACGCGCTGTCGATGATGGTGCACCGCGACCGCGCCGAGATGCGGGGCCGGGCGATGGTGGAAAAGCTCAAGGAGCTGATCCCCCGCCACATGTTCAAGATCCCGATCCAGGCCGCGATCGGCGGCAAGGTCATCGCCCGCGAGACGCTCTCGGCGATGCGCAAGGACGTGACCGCCAAGTGTTATGGCGGCGACGCGACCCGCAAGCGCAAGCTGCTGGACAAGCAGAAGGCGGGCAAGAAGAAGATGCGCCAGTTCGGGAAGGTCGACATTCCGCAGGAGGCGTTCATCTCGGCGCTGAAGATGGATAGTTGATTAGATAAAACTTAGGCCCCTTCCTCTGGGATTGAGATAATTGCCTCAATGTTTCCGCTTGAGCCTTCGGTGTAGGTAATATTCACATCTTCTTGGCTGAGCGCCACACCACTCCCCGCTATCCCGAATAGAGATTCAATTTCAGAGGAAATCTCCTCAGCGGAGTTGAACTGAATTGTTGCGAAGTATTCGCCGTCTGGGCTCAGCGATAGCTCTGTGATCGTTCCGACCTGTTCGTAGGTATTGTCGAAAACTGGAACCCTTGGCTCCGAATCTGCAACAATAGAGATGGGGTTAATTGGAGGCTCTTCGCCGCCGCAATCACTCGAAGTCGCCTGAAGCTGAGAGAAGTCGACTTTCATTTTCTCGCCGTCGCAGTCGACAAAGTTAAATCCTGTAGAGACCTGTATTTCTTTTGATAACTTTGTACCGACGCGCGGACGGCCGTCGTTTTCTAGAGAAAAAAATTGCGTCTCTCCACGCACAACGCCAGATATTTCGGTTTGAGAAGTGGATTGACTAGGGATTGAAGCGGCTATCAATCCATAAAGGGCTAGTATTTTTCTTGATGAATGTAGGTAAATATAGCTCTTCTGCTTCCCTTGTTCAGGCGAATTACCCATTTATCTTTTGCCCTCCTGCTAAATACACCTGCCAAGAACATAGTGTCAGAATTTGAGGTGAGATATATTATCTCTGCTTGCTCTCGTATTACGTCAAGGGCCGATTGATCTTCACTGGCAATTTTCAAGTACTTGACGCGGGGAGTTGTTCCAATTCTCGATTTTGCCTCTTGATACCCGTACGCTGAGCTTAAAAATGCAACAGGCGCAGCCATTGAAATTAGTATCAGTAGTATGTAAGGGGCAGCCGATTTCTTTAGGTTATCAAGACTTACGCCTACGCAAAAAGATATAAGGGCGGTAGCGAATAGAAATGCCCCGTACAATATTCCATGCCTGTAGATGAACGCGAATATTGACGAGAAGGAGCTAGACAGAACATCATATAAGCTTAAGTCCAGCTCCTTTGTTGCTATTCCGTATATTCCGAAGTAGCCAGATAGAGGAGCCCAATAATATAGATAGCTGCAGTTATCGCCGCAATAAAGGTTGCAGCATAAAATTCTCTCATCTGATTTCTGTTGTCGCTCAGTTCATGTGAGTATATGCCTTAGTATTATTTTTTCTCCATCATTAGTCAATGTCCTGCATCGTAGGAGCGGAGTTCTAGCATCGCTAGCTCACACCCGCCCACTCTTCTCCTGCAACACATCGATCCGCTCACTGGCCTCGGCCTTGGTCAGCCCGTCATCGAACTCTTCCCCGGCCTCCTCGCTCAGCGTCTTGAGATAGCTCGCCTGCGCGCCGGTCATCGGCTCGTCGCCGGTGACCCAATCCTCGGGGTTCTTCTCGGCGTTGCCCTGCGGGTGGCTCTTGGGGTTGTCGGTCATGTCACGATCTCCTGTGTTGGAGTTCATGTAATGTTCCGCGCGCCGAAGCGTTCCCCGTGCCGATGATCACACCGGCGCGAGGCGGGTCTCAGTCTTCCAGAAAGCCCCTGACCGCCGTCTCGACCTCGCGCGGTTTTTCCGCGTGCAGCCAGTGCCCGGCGCCCTCGATCACCTCGAAGCTCGGCTCGGCGAACAGCGCGTGGATTGCATCGTGGCGCTCTTCGCCCACGTAGTTCGAGTTCGCCCCCGACAGGAACAGGGCGGGGCCGTCGAACCGCCCTTCGACCTCCGGGAAGCCCAGAATGGTCTCCATGTCGCGCTCCAGCACATCGAGGTTCAGCTTCCAGCGCTTCTCTTGCAGGTCCAGCGACTGCAAAAAGAACGCCGCCGTCGCGGCCTCCAGATCGCCCATCATCTCGGTCGCCTCCGCCCGGCTGGCGATGGCCTCAAGATCGACCTGCTTCATCTTGCGGATGTTGTCGATCTGATCGTGGCCATAGGCCACCGGCGCGATGTCGGCGACGACGAGGCGGCGCACGAGATCGGGCCGGGTGAGGGCGAGGACCATCGACGCCTTGCCGCCCATGGAGTGGCCGAGCACGTCCGCGGCCCCGTGTGCCTCCAGCACCTCGGCCAGATCCTCGGCCATGCCGAAATAGTCGTGGGTCTCGGTCCAATGGCTGTCGCCGTGGTTGCGCATGTCGACGGCGATGACCTGTCGGTCCTCGCCCAGACGGCGCGCGATGACGCCCCAGTTGCGGGCCGATCCGAACAGGCCATGGACGATCACAAGGGGCGGGCGGTCGGAGGGCTCTCCGGTGAGAATGGTGTTCAGCATGGGGGAGTTGTAGCGCAGGTGGCGCAAGACGCCACCCCCGCCGCGTGTCGCCCATTGAGTGAGGCGCGCGGGGGCGCTAACAAAAGGGATGGACCGCACCACGATAACCGGCTGGACGCGCGAGATTTCCCGGCTTCTGTCCGACAGGGCAGGCGTCGAGGGACGCTCGCTTGGCGACCGGCTCGACCGCGCCGCCCCGGCCCTGCCGCCCGAGATCCTGTCGCGCGCGCGCTTCCTTGCCGCCGCCGAGGCCGTGGCGCGGATGCCCGGCCGGGCCGAGGCGATCGACATGGAGCGGGTGGAGACGGCCTATGTCACCGTGCAGAGCTGGCTGATGGCCGAGGAGCCGGACGAGCTGCGTCATGCGCTCAGGCGGGCCGTGTGGATCAAGCGGGCGCGCTCGGTCGCCACGATCCTCATCGCCGCGGCGATCGCGGCGGTGTTGTGGCGCGAGGTCCTCTGACCCCGCGCCGACGTTCTCAGAGGTTCGGGTAGAGCGGGAAGCGCTGGCACAGCTCTTCGACTTCGCCGCGCACCTTCGCCTCGACATCCGCGTTGCCTTCGGCGCCGTTGGCGGCAAGGCCTTCGGTCACTTCGACGATCCAGTCGGCGATCTGCCGGAACTCGGCCTCACCAAAGCCGCGCGTCGTGCCCGCGGGCGAGCCGAGACGGATGCCGGAGGTGATCGCGGGCTTTTCGGGGTCGAAGGGGATGCCGTTCTTGTTGCAGGTGATGTTGGCGCGGCCCAAAGCGTCCTCGGTGGCGTTGCCCTTCACGCCCTTGGGGCGCAGGTCGACGAGCATCAGGTGGCTGTCGGTGCCGCCGGTGACGATGTCGAGCCCGCCCTTCATAAGCTGGTCGGCGAGCGCCTGGGCGTTCTTCACGACCTGCTCCTGATAGGCCTTGAACTCGGGACGCAGCGCCTCGCCGAAGGCCACGGCCTTGCCAGCGATGACATGCATGAGCGGGCCGCCCTGAATGCCCGGGAAGATCGCCGAGTTGACCTTCTTGGCGATGGCCTCGTCATTGGTGAGGATCATGCCGCCGCGCGGGCCGCGCAGGGTCTTGTGCGTCGTGGTGGTGGCGACATGGGCGTGCGGGAAGGGCGAGGGGTAGATGCCCGCGGCCACGAGGCCCGCGAAATGCGCCATGTCGACGAGCAGGATCGCACCGACGCTGTCGGCGATCTCGCGCATGCGGGCGAAATCGATGATGCGCGGAATGGCCGAGCCGCCGGCGATCAGCATCTTGGGGCTGTGCTCGGTGGCGAGGCTCTGGATCTGGTCATAGTCGATCTGCTGGTCCTGCTGGCGCACGCCGTACTGGACCGCGTTGAACCACTTGCCCGACTGGTTCGGCTTGGCGCCGTGCGTCAGGTGGCCGCCCGCATCAAGGCTCATGCCGAGGATGGTGTCGCCGGGCTGCAAGAGCGCCTGAAACACGCCTTGGTTCGCCTGGGAGCCGGAGTTCGGCTGCACGTTTGCGAAGTCGCAGGAGAAGAGCTCTTTGGCGCGGTTGATGGCGAGGTTCTCGGCCACGTCGGCGAACTCGCAGCCGCCATAGTAGCGACGGCCCGGATAGCCTTCGGCGTATTTGTTGGTGAGCACCGAGCCTTGGGCCTCGAGCACGGCGGCCGAGACGATGTTCTCGCTGGCGATCAGCTCGATCTCGTGGCGCTGACGGCCAAGCTCGTCGGTGATCGCTTTCGCGAGCTCGGGGTCGCGGGTGGCGAGCTTTTCGGTGAAAAAGCCGTCGTCGCGGGTGGAAGCGGTCATCTCGGACACCTCGTGAGGGGTTGCGTCGCGGCTCTCTTAACCCAGCGACAAGAGGGCCAAAAGCCCCGAAACCGTCGTGAGGAGAGCCGTTCGCGGCGAAACGGTGTGCGGCTTGCGTTTCGCGGGTCCGTGGCCGACAACCTAGGGGCAACATCGGGGGGGAGAGAGACTTGGGCACCGACCGCATCGCCTTTCTGGCCAGCGAGACCAACGTCGCGCAAGAGACGCGCGAGCGGCTCGCGGCGCGCTACGGCGACAGCCCGCTCGACGAGGCCGACATCGTCGTGGCGCTCGGTGGCGACGGCTTCATGTTGCAGACGCTGCATGCGACCGAAGGGCTCGACCTGCCGGTTTACGGGATGAACCGGGGCACCGTGGGCTTTTTGATGAACGCGTTCTCCGAGGACGACCTGCCCGAGCGGCTGGCGGCGGCCGAGGAGGCGATCGTCAATCCGCTCGCCATGACCGCCGAAACCGCCTCGGGAGAGGTGCACCGGGGCCTTGGCATCAACGAGGTAAGCCTGCTGCGCGCGGGACCGCAGGCGGCCAAACTCAAGGTCATCGTCGATGGGCGGGTTCGTCTCGAAGAGCTGGTCTGCGACGGCGCGCTTCTGGCGACACCCGCGGGATCGACCGCCTACAACTACTCGGCTTACGGCCCGATCCTGCCGATCGGGGCCGATGTTCTGGCGCTCACCGCCATCGCGCCGTTTCGCCCGCGACGCTGGCGCGGCGCCTTGTTGCCCACCAGCGCCACGGTGCGCTTCGAGGTGCTGGAGCCCGAAAAGCGCCCGGTGATGGCCGATGCCGACAGCCGGCTCGTGCGCGACGTGATCGCGGTCGAGATCCGCTCCGAGCCGCGCGTGCGGCATCGGATCCTGTTCGATCCCGGCCATGGGTTGGAGGAACGCCTGATCCGCGAGCAGTTCGCCTGAACCGGCCCTAGCCGACCGCTTCCTTGGGCGCTCCATAGCCCAGAGGGGCCATCGCCCTGCGCAGCTCGTCGAGGATCGCGGGATCGTCGATCGTCGCGGGCATGGCGAAATCCTCGCCATCCGCGATCCGGGCCATGGTGGCGCGCAGGATCTTGCCCGAGCGGGTCTTGGGCAGGCGTTCCACCACCACCGCGAGCTTGAACGCCGCCACCGGGCCGACGCGTTCGCGCACCAGATCCACCGCCTCGCGCACGATCTCTTCCGCCGGGCGGGCGCAGCTGCGGTTCAGACAGAGAAACCCCATCGGCAGCTGCCCCTTGAGCGGATCGGCCACGCCGATCACCGCGCATTCGGCCACGTCGGGGTGGTCGGCGAGCACCTCCTCCATGCCGCCCGTCGACAGCCGGTGGCCCGCGACGTTGATCACGTCGTCGGTCCGCGCGAGGATCGAGACATAGCCGTCTTCGTCGATCATGCCCGCGTCGCCGGTGGCGTAGAAGCCGGGATAGGTTGACAGATAGCTGCGCCGGAACCGTTCCTCGTCGCCCCAGATCCCCGACAGCGTGCCGGGCGGCAACGGCAGCCTGATCGCCACGGCCCCCAACTCACCGCGCGGCTTGTCATGACCGCCTTCGTCGAGGATGTGCACGTCGTAACCGGGCATCGGCACGGTCGAGGACCCGTCCTTGACCGGCAGCGCCTCGATCCCGACCGGGTTCCCGGTGATGGTGTAGCCGGTCTCGGTCTGCCACCAGTGATCGTAGACAGGCACCCCCGCCACCTCCCGCGCCCAGGCCACCGTATCCGGGTCGGCCCGCTCGCCCGCGAGGTAAATCGCACGCAGACCCGAAAGGTCATGCGCGCGCGCCATCCGGCCTTCGGGGTCCTCGCGCTTGATCGCGCGCAGGGCCGTGGGCGCGGTAAAGAAGGTGCGGACCTTGTTGCGCGCGATCACCCGCCAGAACGCACCCGCGTCCGGCGTGCCCACGGGCTTGCCCTCATAGACCACGGTGGTGTTGCCATGCAGCAGGGGGGCGTAGCAGATATAGCTGTGCCCCACGACCCAGCCCACGTCGGAGGCGGCCCAGAACACCTCTCCGGGGGCGGTGTCATAGACGTTCTTCATGGTCCAGTGCAGCGCCACGAGATGCCCGCCCGTGGGGCGCACCACGCCCTTGGGCATTCCGGTCGTGCCGGAGGTATAGAGGATATAGGCCGGGTGATCCGCCTCGACCGGCACACAATCGGCGGGCTCGGCCTCCTCTTGAAAATCATGCCACTCGATGTCGCGCCCATGCTCGATTTCGGCCATCGCCTGCGGGCGCTGCAAGATCACGCAGAACTCAGGCGCGTGGCTGGCCTCGCGCAGCGCCTGGTCGAGCAGCGGCTTGTAGGGAACGACCCGGTGCGGCTCGATCCCGCAGGAGGCGGCAAGGATCACCTTGGGGCGGCAATCGTCGATCCGCACCGCCAGTTCGCGCGCGGCAAAGCCACCGAAGACGACGCAATGAATCGCGCCGATCCGGGCGCAGGCCAGCATCGCCTCGAGGGCTTCGGGGATCATCGGCATGTAGATGACGACGCGGTCGCCCTTGCCCACGCCGCCCGCTTTGAGCGCGCCCGCGAGCCGGGCCACCCGACCCAGAAGGTCGCCATAGGTGATCTCGGTCCGGCTCTCGGTCACCGGGCTGTCGTGGATGATGGCGACGTCATGCGCGCGCCCTTCGGCCACGTGCCGGTCCACCGCGTTGTGACAGCCGTTGACCATGCCATCGGGATACCAAGCGTAAAGGGGCGCGTTTTCGTCCGAAAGCGCCCGGCTTGGCGAGCGATGCCAGTCGATGGCCTTGGCCGCCTGCATCCAGAACCCCTCGGGGTCGGCACGCCAGCTCTCGTAGACTTCCGCGTATGTCATGTCCGTCCTCCCTCGAGGCGGAATCCTACGCCCGGCCAAGGGGTTCGGGCAAGCGTTACGCGAACCCCCCGTTCGGTCCGCATGGGGCGAACGGGGGATTTGAGTATTTGGAGAGTAAAGTGCAGGGGGAGGGCGCGCCTCCCCCGAAGTCTCAGCCGTAGTGCGCGACGGGCGTGCCCGCGATGGCCGACATGTTGAGTAGACCGCGCGCCGTGATCGACGGCGTCACGATATGCGCACGGTTGCCCATGCCCATCAACAAGGGGCCGACCTCGAGGCCAGCGCCCTTCATCTTGAGGATGTTGCGCACGCCCGACGCCGCATCGGTGTTGGCAAAGACGAGGCAGTTGGCCGCGCCGTCGAGCCGCGCGCCGGGAAAGATCCGCTCGCGCAGCGCCGGGTCGAGGGCGGCATCGACATGCATCTCGCCCTCGTAGGCAAAGTCGCGGGGTTCGGCGTCGAGGATCTCCAGCGCGGCGCGCATTCGGCGGCCCGAGGAGATGTCGAGGTTGCCGAACTGCGAATGCGAACACAGCGCGATCTGCGGCGTGATGCCGAAGCGGCGGATGTGACGCGCGCAGCCGATCACCGTCTCGGCGATCTGCTCGGGGCTCGGCTCGGCATGAACCTGCGTGTCGGCCACGAAGAGCGGTCCGTCCTCAAGGATCATCAGCGACAGCGCCCCCACCGGGCGCAGATCCGGCGTGCCGAGCACCTGCGTGACGTAGTTCAGGTGCCAAAGGTACTGGCCGAAGGTGCCGCAGATCAGGCTGTCGGCCTCGCCACGCTGCACCATCACCGCGCCGATGGCGGTGGTGTTGGTGCGCATCACGGCGCGCGCAATGTCGGGGCTGACGCCGCTGCGGGCCATGATCTCGTGATAGGTGCCCCAGTAGTCGCGGTAGCGCGGGTCGTTCTCGGGGTTCACGATCTCGAAGTCGATGCCGGGCCGGATCGTCAGGCCGGCGCGTTCGCAGCGCGTCTCGATCACGTCCGGGCGACCGATCAGGATCGGCGTGTCGGTGGTCTCCTCGATGATCGCATGGGCCGCGCGCAGCACCCGCTCGTCCTCGCCCTCGGCAAAGACGATGCGCCGCTCGGCCGAGCGCGCCGCGTCGAAAACTGGACGCATCAGCAGTGCGGATTTGAACACCGAGCTGTCGAGCCGGGTCTTGTAGGCCTCCATGTCGGCGATCGGGCGGGCGGCAACGCCGGTCTCCATCGCGGCGCGGGCCACGGCGGAGGCGACGACGCCCATGAGGCGCGGATCGAAGGGCTTGGGGATCAGGTATTCCGCCCCGAAGGTGAGCTGCTCGCCACTATAGGCGGCGGCGGCCTCGGCCGAAGTCGTCGCCCGCGCCAAGGCCGCGATGCCTTCGATGCAGGCGATCTTCATCTCGTCGTTGATCGTGGTGGCGCCAACATCGAGCGCGCCGCGAAAGATGAACGGGAAACACAGCACGTTGTTGACCTGGTTCGGAAAGTCCGAGCGGCCGGTGGCGATGATGGCACCCGGTTTCACCTTGCGCGCGAGGTCCGGCATGATCTCGGGCGTCGGGTTGGCCAGCGCGAAGATGATCGGACGGTCGGCCATCTTTTCGACCATCTCGGGCTTGAGCACGCCGGGGCCCGACAGGCCGAGGAACAGATCGGCCCCGTCGATCACATCGCCGAGCCCACGCGCGCCGCCGGGCTGCGCATAGGCGGCCTTTTGCGGCGTCATGTCCTCGGACCGCCCCTCGTGGACGAGGCCCGCAAGGTCGCACAGATACACGTTTTCGCGGCGAACGCCGAGCTTCAGGAGCATGTCGAGGCAGGCGATGCCGGCAGCGCCGCCGCCGGTCGAGACCACCTTGATCTCCTCGAAGCTCTTGCCCGCCACGCGCAGCGCATTGGTGGCGGCGGCCCCCACGACGATGGCGGTGCCGTGCTGGTCGTCATGGAAGACGGGGATGTTCATCCGCTCGCGGCAGATCTTCTCGACGATGAAGCAATCGGGGGCCTTGATGTCTTCGAGGTTGATCGCTCCGAAGGTCGGCTCCAGCGCGCAGACGATGTCCGCGAGCTTTTCGGGGTCGCTCTCGTTGAGCTCGATGTCGAAGCAGTCGATGTTGGCGAACTTCTTGAAGAGCACCGCCTTGCCCTCCATCACCGGCTTGGAGGCCAGCGCGCCGATGTTGCCAAGGCCCAGAACGGCGGTGCCGTTGGTGACGACAGCCACGAGATTGCCGCGCGAGGTATAGTCGCGCGCGGTGTCGGGGTCGTTCTTGATCTCAAGGCAGGCCTCGGCCACGCCGGGGGAATAGGCACGGGAAAGGTCACGGCCATTGGCCAGCGGCTTGGTCGCGCGGATCTCCAGCTTGCCGGGCTTGGGCAGCCGGTGATAGTCGAGCGCGGCCTGACGCAGGCTGTCTGAGCCCGGGCGGTTCGTGTCATCGGTGCTGTCGGCCATCGCGTCGTCTCTCCCCCTGATCAAATTGGTTCAGCATTAAACCTTTCCGAAGGGGGCGGGAAAGACCTATCGCGCCTCGATCTGCTTCTGAAGCACGCTTATCCGCTCATCGGCTTGCCGCTCGGTCAGGGCCGCGTCGAACTCCTCGCCCGCCTTGTCGCACAGGTCGCGCAGAAGAACTGCCTGCTTGGGGTTCATCGGCGCGTCCGGATCGTCGGGTGTACGCGCTTCGGTTTCGGGTAGCACGGCCTTGGTGGGTTCGATCATTGTATCTCCCTCCGCATGGGCTATGACGGCAAACCCCGGCGCGCGGGGAGGGGTTCCGCGAGGGCGGACTTGCATCATGGGGGGCCGCGCGACACAGTTTCCGGCAAACCCATCAGGAGGCCCATCCATGTCGCTGGTCGATGACGCGCGCCGCGTGCGCGAGAACGCCTATGCCCCCTATTCCAACTTCAAGGTCGGCGCGGCGATCCGCGCCGCCTCTGGCGAGGTCTATCTCGGCGTCAACGTCGAGAACGTGGCCTATCCGGAAGGCACCTGCGCCGAAGCCGGCGCCATCGCCGCGATGTGCGCCGCGGGCGACAGCGAGATTGCCGAGGTCGCGGTGATCGCCGACAGCCCGGTGCCGGTGTCGCCCTGTGGCGGCTGCCGCCAGAAGCTCGCCGAGTTCGGTCGTGGCGAGGTGAAGGTCACCCTCGCCACCACCGATGGCACCACGCGCGAAACCACGCTGGGCGATCTGCTGCCCGGCGCCTTCGATCAGACCCAGATGGAACGCGCCTGATGGAGGCACGTCGCCTCATTGCCGCGCTGCGCCGTGGCGAGACGCTGCCGCCCGAGGATATCCGGGCCTTCGCACAGGGGCTGGCTGACGGCACCGTCTCCGACGCGCAAGCCGGGGCCTTCGCCATGGCGGTCTGCCTGCGAGGCTTGGGCGAGGCGGGCCGCGTCGCGCTGACCACCGGCATGCGCGACAGCGGCGACCGGCTGGCGTGGGATCTGCCGGGGCCCGTGCTCGATAAGCATTCCACCGGCGGCGTGGGCGACCCGGTGTCGCTCCTGCTGGCGCCCGCGCTTGCGGCCTGCGGAGTTTATGTCCCGATGATCTCGGGGCGCGGCCTTGGCCACACCGGCGGCACCCTCGACAAGCTCGAAGCGGTGCCGGGACTGTCGACGCAGGTCGATGAAGCCAAGCTGCGCGACATCACCCGCGAGGTGGGCTGCGCCATCGTCGGCGCCACGGGGCGCATCGCCCCCGCCGACAAGCGGCTCTACGCGGTGCGCGACGTGACCGGCACGGTGGACAGCGTCGATCTGATCACCGCCTCGATCCTGTCGAAGAAACTCGCCGCCGGGCTCGAGGGCCTCGTGCTTGACGTGAAGGTCGGCTCGGGCGCCTTCATGAAGTCCGAAAATGAGGCCCGCGCGCTGGCCGAGGCGCTGGTGACGACCGCGAATGGCGCAGGCTGCCCGACGGCGGCCTTTCTGACCGACATGGACGAACCGCTGGCCCCCGCCTTGGGCAACGCGACCGAGATGGCGGTGATCATGGAGGTGTTGGGCGGCGACCATCTTGCCGCGCCGCGCCTGCATGATCTTACCGTGGCGCTGGGCGGGCGGCTCATGGCACTGGCGGGCGGGGCCGAGGGCGAGGGCGAGGAGATGATCGCCCATGCCATCGCCTCGGGCCGCGCCATGGAGCGGTTCGCCGCGATGCTGCACGGGCTTGGCGGTCCTTCCGACATGGCCGACAACTGGCGCGCGCACCTGCCGACCGCCCCCGTGATCCGCGACGTGACCGCGACCGAGGCCGGGCATCTCTTTGCCATCGACGGTGAGGCGCTCGGCCATGCCGTCGTGGCGCTGGGCGGCGGGCGCCGGGTCGAAACCGACCGGATCGACCCGGCGGTGGGGCTGTCGGACGTGGCCCGGCTTGGTGCAAGGATCGCGCCGGGAGACCGCGTGGCCCGCATTCATGCCGCAAGCGAGGAAGCCGCCGATGCGGCCGAAACGGCGCTGCGCGATGCCATCACGCTCGGAGATGCACCGCAGATCAATGACCTCGTTCGAGGGAGGGTGGACCCATGACACGCGTATTTCTTTTGGTGATGGACAGCGCCGGGATCGGCGGTGCGCCCGATGCCGACCAGTTCTTCAACGGCGACACCCCGGACACCGGATCGAACACCTTGGGTCACATCGCCGAGGCCTGCGCCGCCGGGCAGGCCGAAGAGGGCCGCACCGGCCCGCTGAAGTTGCCCACGCTAGACGCGATGGGTCTTGGCCACGCCATCGCGCTCGCCTCCGGTCTTGATGCGCCGAACCTTGGAACCGCGCCGACCGGTGCTTGGGGCGCGGCGACCGAAGTGTCGAACGGCAAGGACACGCCCTCGGGCCACTGGGAACTCGCGGGCGTGCCGGTGCCGTGGGACTGGCACTATTTCCCGAAGGAGATCCCCGCCTTTCCGACCGAAGTGACGCGGCTCTTGATGCAGGCGGCAGGCACCGACGGCATCTTGGGCAATCGCCATGCCAGCGGCACCGTTGTCATCGACGAGGAAGGCCCCGAACACATGCAGACGGGCTGGCCGATCTGCTATACCTCGGTCGACAGCGTGCTGCAGATCGCAGCCCACGAGGAGCGCTTCGGCCTCGACCGGCTCCTCGACATGTGCCGCGCCGTCGCGCCGATGCTGCACGACATGAAGGTCGGCCGCGTCATCGCGCGGCCCTTCATCGGTGACGAGGCCAGCGGCTTCACCCGCACGCCACACCGCCGGGACTTTGCCATCGCCGCTCCGGGCCGCACGCTGCTCGACAGCGCCAAGGGCGAAGGGCGCGATGTGCATGCTGTCGGCAAGATCGGCGACATCTTTTCGATGCGCGGCATCACCGACCTGCGCAAGGGGCCGGACGACAAGCTGATGGAGCACCTGTCGGACCTCGTGGATGAGGCCGCCGACGGCGCGCTGGTTTTTGCCAATTTCGTGGAGTTCGACACCAACTTCGGCCACCGCCGCGACGTGTCGGGCTATGCGCGCCACCTCGAGTGGTTCGACGCCGAGCTTGCAAAAATCCTGCCGCGCCTGCGCGAAGGCGATCTGGTGATCGTGACCGCCGATCACGGCAACGATCCGACCTTCACCGGCACCGATCACACGCGCGAGCGGGTGCCGGTGCTGTGCCATGGCCTCGGCGCGCGCGCGCTTGGCCTGATGGGCTTCGTGGATGTGGGCGCGCTTGCCTCCGCGCATCTCGGCATTCCCGCACCCGATCCGGAGGCCACGCCATGAGCTACAGATCCCTGCCCAAGGTCGAGTTGCACCTGCACCTCGAGGGGGCGGCCCCGCCGTCGTTCATCGCCGGTCTGGCGCGCGAGAAGTCGATCGACATCGACCGCATCTTCGACAGCCAGGGCGGCTTCGTGCGCGGCGACTTCGAATGGTTCCTCAAGGCCTATGACGCGGCCTGCACCGTGCTGCAAAGCCCAGAGGATTTTCGCCGCCTGACGCTCGCCGTGCTCGAGCAGAGCGCGGCGCAAGGGGTGGTCTACACCGAGTTCTTCCTGTCGCCCGACTTCTGCGGCGGCGGCGACCTCGCCGCATGGCGCGATTACCTCGACGCGATGGTCGATGCCTCTGACGAGGCCGAGCGCAGCTTTGGCATCGCCTCGCGCGGCATCGTCACCTGCCTGCGCCACCTCGGCCCCGAGGCTGCCAAGCCCATCGCGCGCTGCGCCGCCGAGACCAAGGGACGCTTCATCACCGGCTTTGGCCTTGCGGGGGCCGAAATGATGTACCGGCCCGGTGATTTCACATGGGCCTATGATGCGGCGCGTGAGGCGGGGCTGCAGCTCACCGCCCACGCGGGCGAATGGGGCGGGCCGGACATGGTACGCGATACCGTGGATCTCTTGGGCTGCGAGCGGATCGGCCACGGCATCAACGCCGTGTCGGACCATGCGCTGTGCGATCACCTGATCGAGCGCGGCGTCACGCTCGAGGTCTGTCCGGTGTCGAACCTCGTGCTGGGGGCGGTGAAGGACTGGAAGTCGCACCCGATCGAGGAGTTGCGCCACCGTGGTCTGCGCGTCACCGTCTCGACCGACGATCCGCCATGGTTCGGCACCACGATGACCCACGAGTACGAGATGCTGGATCGGCATTTCGGCTGGGAGGAGGAGCGTCTGCGTCTCTCCAACCGCGTCGCCGCCGAGGCGGCCTTCTGCGACGACGACACCCGCGCGCAGATCCTGAAGAAACTGGAGGCGGCATGAGCCATACCGACCAACACCTGACCGTCGTCACGCATCCGCTGGTGCAGCACAAGCTGACCCTGATGCGCCGATCCGACACCTCGACCGCGAGTTTCCGGCAGCTTCTGCGTGAGATCAGCCTGCTGCTGGCCTACGAGGTCACGCGCGACCTGCCGATGACCACGACGCGCATCGAGACGCCGATGCAGCCGATGGACGCCCCCGCGATCGAGGGCAAGAAGCTGGCGCTGGTGTCGATCCTGCGCGCCGGCAATGGCCTGCTCGACGGCATTCTGGAGCTGGTCCCCTCGGCCCGCGTCGGATTTGTCGGTCTCTACCGCGATCCCGAGACGCTCAAGCCGGTGGAGTACTACTTCAAGGTGCCCAAGGGCCTCGACGAGCGGCTGACCATCGCGGTCGACCCGATGCTGGCCACCGGCAACTCCTCGGTCGCGGCGATCGACATGCTGAAGAAGGCGGGCGCCAAGGATATCATCTTCCTTTGCCTGCTGGCCGCCCCCGAAGGTGTGGCGCGCATGAAGGAGGCGCATCCGGATGTGCCGATCGTCACCGCCTCGCTGGACGAGCGGCTCGACGATCACGGCTATATCGTGCCCGGACTGGGGGATGCGGGTGACAGGATGTTCGGCACCAAGTAGCGGCATGCTTTACACAAAAGCGGCCCTGTAGCATGCTGCCGAAAACTCCGGGGGCAGGGGCAGCATGATCAGGACATTCCTCGCCGTCTCGGCGGCGGCACTGGCCGTCGCGGGACAGGCCATGGCGCAGGACAAGCTTCCGGCGGAATTCCCGCCCGAAAGCTACAGTGCGAACCAGTATGTCGACAGCGAAGGCTGCGCCTTCATCCGCGCGGGCATCGGCGGCATGACCAACTGGATCCCGCGGATGAGCCGCGAGCGCGAGCCCTTGTGCGGCTTTCAACCCAGCCGCACCGCTGCCGCGGCGCTTCCCGTGATCGCCGATCCGGCACCCGAGCGCCCCGCCGCGGCCAAGCCCGCCGCCAACCCCACGCCCGCGTCCGCCGCTGCGCCGACACGCGCGACCTCGACGTCGGCCCCGGTCTCGGCGCGGGTGCGCGCTCCCGAACCCGCCGCTACCCGCGCGACACCGCCGGTGCTGACCCGCTCGGCCTTCTGTGATGGCCGGAGCGGTCCGCAGCCAGGCTATGTGAGCAGCACCACCGGCGAGACCATCGTGTGCGGCGCGCCCCGCCGGGCCGATCCCGCGGCGCCGTTGCGCGGTGCTTACACATTGGCCGCGGTCTGTGCCGATATGGCCGCCACGGGGCGACGCTACGTGCTGCAAGGCAGCGGTGAGCCGGTAAGCTGCGGCCCGCAGCGCGCCACGGCGCACATGCCGGGCACGCGCCTCGCCGCGACCCGCCTGCCTGCGGTCCCGTCCGGCCCCGCCTCGGGTGTCGTCCCCGGTGCCCCGATCGCTGCCGGACGTGCGCCGGTCGTGGCCTCGGTGGTCGGACGCTGCGATCTCGGCCCCGAGTCCGGCCATGCGTTGATCGGTCCGGGGGCCTATCCGCGCCGGTGCGGCCCACAGGCGCAATCGCCCTCGGGCCTCGGCAACGCCGCCCGGATCGAGCCGCAGGGCGCGGCGGGGGTGTTGGCCTTCCTCGATCCGCAGGCCGACGCGCTGCGCCGTGCCGCCGCCGCCGTGCCGCTTCCCGATCCCGTCGCACCGCCGCTGGGCTACAGCAGTGCTTGGGATGACGGGCGGCTCAACCGGAACCGCGGCGTGCGCATCATCGAGCGCGCGGGTGCGAGGCAGGTGCGCGCGCCGGTGCTCGCGGCCCCCGTGACGGTGCCCACGGCAATCGTCGCACGGGTGTCGACCAGTTCGGCACCCGTCTCTGGGCCAGCGTCGTCGGCTACGGGGCGCTTCGTGCAGGTCGGAAGCTACGGCGAAGCCGCCAACGCCGAGCGCGCCGCTGCCCGGCTCCGGGCGATGGGCATGCAGGTGGCGCGGGGCCAGAGCGGCGGGCTGCAGGTGGTCGCGACCGGTCCCTATGCCGAAGGCGCACCGCTGGCGCAGGCGCTGGGCGCGGTGCGGGCAGCGGGCTACCGCGACGCCTTCACGCGCAACTGAGCCTACAGCCTGCGCGCGGCGTCGTGGCTGTAGGGTAGGGTCAGGGACTTTCGATTGCCGGGTCAGCCGCGGCAGATGCCCTGCAGGCTGACCCAGTCGCCGTCCGAGACCACGGGTCCCGCGCTTGCCGCGGGCTCGGCGGCAATCAGCACCGCCGACACCGCGCCCTCGGGATCGGTGGCGCGCGCCCAGGGGCCGATCGGCACGCCCGCGGCCGCGAACTGCTCGAGCAACTGCGAGTCATCGGGGCGCGGGGCGGGGGTCTCAGCCAGATGCACCGCCTGCGCTTGCAGCGTTTCGGTCGGGATGTCCCCGGTTGTCAGCAGCTTGAGCACGGTGCCAAAACCCGCTTCGCGCAGCAGATCGTCGAGCGGATCATGGGCCTTGCGACTTGCCGCCGTGGCCAACACGTGGCCCGCGATCACCGCCGGTTCCTCGGCGGTCTCGACCAGTTCCTGTGGCAACACGATGATGCCGCCCGGAAGGTACAGCGGACCGGCGAGCCCCTCGGGCACCACCACGATCTGCCCGCCGCCCCGGCCCAGAAGCCTGTCGCGCATACGCCCTAGCGCCTCGCTGCCCAAAGGGTCGCGGCAAGTGGGGCCGGTGATCTTCTGCACCATGCCCAAGAGCGTCGCCCCGAGCTCCGACCGCTTGCCCGGCGGCACCACGCTCAGCGTCTGCTGCATCAGCGCGCCGGGTAGCCAGAACACTGCGAGCCCCAGTCCGAGCGCCACGCTGCCCGCGATCACGCCCTGTCGCAGGCGGCCCGGGCGGGGCTGACGCGCGGCGACGGCACGGCGCACTTTCTCGAGCGCGCCGATCATGGTGTCGTCCTCGATCTCGAGCGTCTCGCTCGCCTCGGCGTCGGGGGCATAGATTGCCGGGCGCGTGCCGGGGTTGAGCCGGTGCAGGGCGGGCAGCGACCAATGCGTCACCGGCAGGCCGCTCTCGTCCGAGAGCACAAGGGTGGCTTCGCCAAAGGAGATCGTCACCGGACGCGGCTCCGCCTCCGGTTCAGAGAACCAGACGCCTTCCGTTTCCAACCGAGCGAATTCCTTGAGTGCGGTCATCGTTCCTTTCGCGGCCCGAATGTCCCGGCCTGCCGTTTCGGTGAACATAGCTCTGGGGTTGGGCGAGGAACAGGGGCTGCGAGAGCCTGTGGCATGCGAGACGCACAGGAACCGAGGCCGTGTCGACACCGGATCGCGACAGGGTCGGAAGAAACCTAGTCGGAAGGATAGGAAGTGGCCCGCGACAGGGGCAAGTCTGTCGCGGGCCTCGTTGGGTCAAGCGGCGCGCGCGGCGCGGCCGTCGCCGTAACGGTCGTAGAAGGAGGCTCCCGACTGCGCCATTTTGCGCAGCAGCGCCGGACAGGCGAAGCGGTCGCCATGCTTCGCCGTGAGCGCGTCGCAGCGCTCGGCGGCAAAGCCCGCGCCGATCATGTCGAGCCACGAGAACGGACCTCCCGACCACGGCGCGAAGCCCCAGCCGAGAATGGCCGCCACGTCGCCTTCGCGGATGTCGGTCAACACCCCGTCCTCGAAGGCGCGCACGGCCTCAAGCACCTGAGCGAAGAGCAGCCGCTGCTGCACCTCCACGAGGTCGGGCTGCTCTTCGGAGACCGCGTAGCGCTCGGACAGGCCTTCCCAGAGACCCGTGCGTTGGCCCTTGTCGTCGTAGGCATAGAAGCCCGATTTCGACTTGCGCCCCATCCGGCCCTGATCGGCCATCCAGAACAACACCTCGTCCACCGCCGCGTCGGGATAGGCGTCGCCCATCGCCGCCTTGGTTGCCTTGGCGATTTTCACGCCAAGGTCGATCGAGGTCTCGTCAACGAGCTGTAGTGGGCCAAGCGGCATGCCGACGAGACGCGCCGCGTTCTCGATCAGCGCCGGCTCCACCCCCTCGGCGACCATGCGGATGCCTTCATTGATATAGGGGATGATGCAGCGGTTGGCGTAGAAGAAGCGCGCGTCGTTGACGACGATCGGCGTCTTGCGGATCTGACGCGTGAAGTCGAGCGCCTTGGCCACGGCGACATCGCCGGTCTTTTCGCCCTTGATGATCTCGACCAGCATCATCTTGTCGACCGGCGAGAAGAAGTGGATGCCGATGAAG